>JAAUQD010000007.1:0-39468 GCA_012032815.1 Flammeovirgaceae bacterium | reverse complement strand
GGTGAACGTACCCGATCCATTATGGGTCCACAAAATTCCTGAACTGTTCGTTGCACTTGCTCCTGCTACGGTATAGGAAGTATCCTCACAGGTCTCTGCTGTGGCTGTGCCTGCATCGGCTGTCGGTGCGGCAATCACTGTCATATTAATGATGTCGGATACAGTAATTCCATTACCATCGGTGATGGTCAAAGCATACGGAGTTGGACCACCAGGAGTATTTCCTGTAAAAATAGGATTAGGAATGATGGCAGAATTTAAGTCAGTAGTCGGGCTCCAAGAATAGGTTATAGTAGGTATTCCACCTACAGTTGAAGTGAGTGCCACTGTCGAACCTTCACATACAGAAACTGCAGCTCCATTGTCGATTGAAACCGTAGGCGGAGCTAATGTAATTCCAGTAAAAACTGAAAGTTGTCCATTAGTTAATGGTCTAATTCCTGTTGAAAGATTACCAGCCAGTGCAGCTAATTTTGTCCAGGGATTCGTAGTTTGATTAAATGTCCCATCCAGGTGGGCACCGCTTATACTTCCCTCAACGCCAGAAATATCAGCTAATGTGTATGATGCAATCATATCAACAGAAGGTGCAGTAATTCCTGATGGTGTGATTCCCCAGTAACGTGTCAAGAAATTTGTTGCACTGGAATTGTTTGGATGTTTTGAGTCGACAACAAAAGCACTTATGTAAGCTCCTCCGGCATACCCTGTTCCTGCAACTGTTACGGCTACAGGTGAATATTCAATGGTTCCAGAATTATCTCCAATAGGAAATGTAAAGGTTCCGTTAGCCGTGAATATTTTTTCTTACCTCACTTACTGGTGTTGAAATAATCATTGTTGTTGGAGAGGCACCTGCGATAGTGGCTGACGAACCAAGAGTTAAAATATTAGCGCCTATCAGGTTAAAGTTGCCACCACTTAAAGTAAGGGCACCGTTTACATCTATATCTCCACCTGCAATAGCCACTCCGCTTGCCAGATTAATCGTCAGATTATTATATGTACCAGCTGTAACAGTCTGTGAGGCTCCATAGTACTCAATGGTTCCATCAGCAAGTGCCAATCCATTTGAAGCCCCAGAAAATCGTATGGCTCCTGAATTAGTAGTTGATCCAGTTACCAATAATGTATATGAACTCATGTCAAAGACCGATGAGTTATTCAGGTTCGAAGCAACGTTGATATTTCCCAAGGCATTTTTCTGACCCGCACCAGTAAGAGTCAGATTATTGAAATTCACTGCGGCTGCTAACTGTACCCCGGCACCATTCAATGTTACAGTACCACCATTATTATTAAAGGTTCCTGAGCTATTAAAATCCCCACCAATATTAGTATCAGTCCCAGCAGTATAAGTTCCAGCACTCAGGGTAACATCCCCTGAAGCTGTTAGTGTTGGAGGGGCTGTAAAATTACCTGTCGTTTGTGTAAAGTCTGCAACATTAATAGTATTGGTAGAACCTCCAACTGTCAAAGTACTTGCTCCACCTTTGCTGACAACAAGGTTGTTGAATGTCTGAGTTACCGCACTTCCGTTGATTGCTTGTGCACCCCCTCCGTTGAACGTAACAGTGCCCGCGCCTGGAGTAAATGTTGCTCCATTGTTTGTCCAATCTCCTCCTACATTCGTATTGGCTCCGGCTGTGAAAGTTCCGGTAGTTAAAAGGAAGGTTCCAGTAGCATTTAAAGTTGCTGGACCCGAAAAGTTTCCAAGTGTTTGGGTGATGTTGGATGCATTAACGGTGGTAGTGCTTCCTCCAATATTGAGTGTGCTTGCTCCACCCTTATTAATAATTAAGTTATTGAATGATTGAGTTGTTGCTGTACCACTAATTGACTGACCCGCGCCTCCATTAAATGTAATTGTTCCAGCACCAGGTGTAAATGTGCCACCATTGTTTGTCCAGTCACCCCCAATATTGATGTTTGTTCCTGACGTTAAGGTGCCTGCTGTGAGTATTACATTACCAGAAGCATTGAGTGTGCTTGGGGACGTAAAATTTCCTGTCGTTTGCGTTAAGTTAACTACATCCATTGTTGTAATAGCCCCACCCACTGTCAAAGCACCTCCTCCTTTATTAATTACGATATCATCAAATGCTTGCGAAGCTGCTGTCCCACTAATTGATTGCGCACCAGTTCCAGTAAATGTGACCGTTTGTCCATTGCTATCTAATGCGCCTGCAGTTATAGTAAGGTTGCCTGTTAAACTAGTAGGTGCGCTAAGGGTAACTGTATTTCCTGGATTATTGATTTCAATATTTGCAGGTACATTTTGAGTCAAACCATTACCGGTAATTTGATCGGCTGAACCATTGTAAACATAATTTGCTCCAGACGAATAAGTTCTTGATCCAGATACCTGAATATTACCAGTCGCACCTGCTGTAGAAATACCATCAGCTGATGTTATTTCCAGTGTCGTTCCACTTAAGAGTAAGAAAGTTCCAGTTCCAGATACAGTTTGAGCATTGGTAGCCAATGTTCCGGCAGTGACAACCATATTTCCAGTAAGACTTGTGGCAGCACCCAACGTAACGGTGTTTCCGGGGTTATTAAATTCTATATCATCGGGAGTGTTTTGAGTTAGTCCATTTCCAACATTCTGATCGGCACTTCCATTATATATGTAACTGGCACCAGAAGTGTAGGTTCTAGTTCCAGTAACTTGCACATTACCTGCCAGTGTTGGGGAAGTTGTGATCCCATCCGGAGAAGTAACACCTAATGTTGCACCAGCAGACAAAAGGAAAGTTCCTGTACCGCTGAACGAACTTGCTGGAGTTCCCATTTGCAAGGTAACTCCTGGATTCACCACCACATCGATTTGATTTGAAATTGTACCAGCATTCGTAAAGATTTGGGTGCCTGCACCCGTAAAAAGTATCTCTCCCTTACCGTTTGCTTCAGTCTCAGTGATGCTTCCACCTGCTGCGACAGTTAGGTTTCCATTTATATCCAATCTTCCAAGTGTATTGACTGGGTTATCTTCTTGCATTAGAAGTGTCCCGCTTGTTACATCTACGTTCCCTATAACTGTTAAAGTGGAAGTTGAATTGGCAGCTCCCGTACATAATGTTAGAAATCCACTATTGGTTACTGTGACATTCCCAGTAACATTCAAAAAACAATCACCTGAACTGTTGTTCATTTTGAACGTACTGTTATCCACCAAAAAATTTCCGGCACATTTATTATATAAGATCCAGCATCCGGAGACATTCTAACGGCATGATTTGCCGGGTCAAAAGCGCCAGTACTTAAAATACTGAAGTCTCCCTGAACATTAAAACTGGCCTCCAAATAGGCGTTAGTAGTTTGACCAGGAGAGTTCCATGTTAAGTTTCCAAAACCAAGGGCTGGTACAGCAAATCCTGCTGGTGCAGGTGCCGTACCCATAATACCAGTGATAATACAATTTGATGTGGCTGCCCAAGTTCGAATGGTGGTAGCAACAGGAATTGTTCCTCCGTTTACAGCATGTGTATATGTTGCACCTCCACCTACTATCCAATTTGTAACAGTTACTGTTCCTGAACTTCCGTTAGTATAAGTTCCATTAACATTAATCGAAGTTGCATTGATTGTATTTGCGCCTGATAGTTATTAAAATACCTCCAGGGTTGATGGTTATTGAAGCCAGCGTGACAGCAGTATTGATATCAAGTGTAACCGTGTGACCTGAATTAATCGTCACCGTCTGACCGGCAGTAGGGACGGCCGCTCCTGCCCAAGGGGCATTAATTGTGGTGGAACTCCAATTCCCTGATCCACCTGTAGTGACTTGCCCAAAAGCACTACTTACAAAACACAATAGAAGGATTATCTGCCAAAGCTTTTTACTCCAGGAACTGTTTTTGAAGGTGCTATGCGGGTTTGTCAACGCTAGTTAATTTGATATGAAAATACCCAGTCGGAATCACCAGTTCGAACAAATGAATTGTTAACAGATCGGGGAATAAGCATAGGTTGAGGCCAACTAAAAAATATATATCCAATAAACCCTAAAAGTAACCTTTTTAAGCCATTTATGGCCTTAATCCAAAAATTTACCGTCCTTGTTAAGCTTTATCAGTGCCATCTTCTTCTGACCTTCATTTCCAAGAGACATAGTACCAAAAATCAATAATCTTCCATCGGGCAATTCAGCTACATTTCCAGCGAAATCATCATTGATTCCTCCAAATAATAGATGAGAAGGTGAAGTCCATGACAGTGTTAAATCATTGTTTACTTTCAAAAGACAAATTGAACGATTTGGAGTGCCCGCTCCTTCATTGCCTATAACTAAATACCCTCCACTTTGTAGTGGAAAGGCGGAAATTCCTTCAAGATTATTTCCAGGGATAGTTACATTAGCCTCAATGTCAGAAACGGTGAAAGTGAGCTGATTCCTAAGTTTTATCAGTGAAATTATAGAGCCTCCACTTGTAGTATTTACTGATTTACCAGAAAGAACAAAGCCTTGTCCCGAAGTAGTACTCACATTTTTTAATAAATCATCATTGGCTTGTTCCCGGAAATTAATTCCGCAGAAATTGCACCTCCATTGGCTCCTAATTGAAATACCCAATTATCAATATCTAAATGAGCTGGGCTATTTGTCGAACCGAAAAGATAAAATCGATCTGGATTTGAAGCTGTTTGAACAATCTTTATTGCCTCATCGTATGTTCCTGGTCCATAAACACGATCCCATGATAAAGGAAAAATAATTAGATTATTATCAAAACGTAAGCTTAGGGCGTCTTGTTGATCGTTAGGAGGAGTTGGTTGCCCCCGAGGGTTTACTATTTACATCTTTAGTATAACCTGAAACAATAAATCCGTCCAAAGTCTGACTAACAGTATTGGCAACTTCGTCCATTCCCCCTGCATTTAAATCGAAACCTGTGCTATCTAATTTAACTCCATTAAGATCCAACGTCATAATGATAATATCTTTATTACCTGGTCCCGTTTCCTGATTTCCTACAAAAACCAATCGGCCATCATTTGTTGCTTCAATATCTCTTGCTTCATAATTTAGATTGGGATCTCCATATGTTCGTTCCCAAATTACCTGGCCAAACTCATCCACCAAAACCAAATACAATTGTTGCTTAGCGTTTGTCGAAGATGATTTTGTGTTTCCGAATAAATAAGTTGTTCCATCTGCGTTAACGATCATATCAACTCCTTCCTGGTCACCATCACCTCCAATGTACTTTACAAAGTAATTCGTGTTAGGGTCTTCAATACTGCTAGCTGTATCGCATGCGGTAATTAGTACCACCACCAAAATCAAACTAAAAATAAATTGCAATGTCGTTTTCATTCTTCAACCTCTTTAGATATCTCCTTCACCCCTTTCTTTCTTGCTCGCTTTAATTTTCTTGGATCGTATAGCGGATACACATATCCAAAGGAAATAGACAGATTATCCAACCGAAATAAATTTCCTATGTAATTGTAAAAAGTTGCTGACTGTACCAGGAGTGGGTTTGCGTTGTCTTTAGAATCATAGTAATTGTATTCCCGATTGGTCAGGTTTGAAAAACCTGCCATGTAACGCAAATCAGCAAACAGAAAAGTCTTTTTCCAAATTTTATATTTTTACTCCACCACCAACCACCAGTGAGTAATTGAGAAAATTTCTTTTATAATTCAAATTAAAATCAGGACCTTCCGAAGTCTTGTCGCCCGTTTCAGTTCCCAATGGCGATTTATTCGTGTACACCTCCTCCGTCTTCGATGACGTCAATAAGTTAATGGCTATACCGCTATACCCAAATGGTCTGATCTTGCCAATGTCATCCTGGTATTTTACATAAAATGGAAAATCCATCCAGACCTGCCTTTCTGTTACATTTTGAACGTCATCTGCAAAGATCAAACTCGTTGATTCCTTAAAGGACTTTGATGAAAAATTTGCTTCTCCAGTAAGACTAATATTGTCATTGAAATTAAAATCAATACCACCACCTACCTGCCAGCCAGGCTTCAAAATATTCTTAGTTTCAACCGGAGTAGATTGGGTATTCACGTGGTGAATGGGTCGTACAAACGAGGTGTTCCCCCCGATCCTGCCGAATGGCGTAAAAATTGGAGTAGAAGTAAATTTTTTACTTATATAAAAGACATCAATGGGGTCTTTATCAACTGTTGCAATGTATTCCGGATCGGCACGTAATAAATTCAGATAACTATTTTCAGCTCCTATGGGATCATCAATTAATAAATAGGTTTGTACCAGTAAATGATAAGCTCTAACCTTTTGCTCATTAGTCAATTCATTGCCTCCAAGACATTCACTTAACAAAGATGGTATTCCATAAAAGCGACCGGCTGTAAACTCATCCTCTGCATGACCTAATACAACCCCGCAAGGTGTGTTATCCTGACCAAATGCCGAAGTCCCGCATAAGACCAGCATTGCGAAAACGAATAATCTCCTCATTAGAAATTGTTTATTAACAAACTCTTACAAGTTGATTCATACTCGATGTTGTTACCCACATAACTTTTCCATTCTTCGGGTGTCATATTTCGGGTAAGCTTCGGGCATACTTGCTCTGCCAATACTTTAGGATCAGTAGGCCATATCCGGATTTCACCATTATTGCACGAAGCAATCAGGTAATTTGATCCTTTGGCAAATCCTATATCCCAAATATTTCCATTGTTATTATCCATGTCAATGGGGAGATCTTCTTCATGGTCAACCACCCACATTTGAAGTCGATGATCATACCCGGCAGTTGCCAATAAGAGGCCGTCCGGACTGAATACAACGTCAGAAATACCCGCATGATGACCACTTAGCTCTTTAGTAACGGTTCGTGTGTTCAAATCAAACAGCTTAACCGTTCCACGAATCGGCAAACCCTTTTCATCTATAACCTCTACACCATAGGCGATCAGATTGCGTGTAGGATGATAGGCTACTGACAACACCCGGCTTGGAGATTCTGACTTTAAAATTTCGTATTTGTAATCTCTAAGGTTGACCTGGACAACATTCCCGGAAGGTGATGCACCGACCAACCAGTTTCCATCATCACTGATATCTATAGACTTAAGGTCAAACGGTAACTGAAGGATTTGCCGGCTTTGTCCAGTTTTATGATTTGTCAACCGAAGCGTGCGATCAGAGGAGGTTGATATGAATCCCGAATCATCTGGTAAGAATTTTATGGCCCGCATAGCACCTTTATGCCCCCTTACCTCAAGAGGTTTTGAATTTTCAGTAAGATTATAGATTTGAATAAACGATGAGTCACTGCCATTGACGAGATACTGTTCATCTTTACTTAATGCCAATACATGATTTGGAAAAGCATTTGCACCAATCTGATTTTGCACAGTTTGACTAACAAAGTCCCCCTTGAAGATCCTTCCGTCATTTCCGGTTGTATAAATCGTATTACTGTTTTTTGAAATCGCCAGCGCATACATTTTATTTCTGTAGTTGCCTGGAACTTTTATTGCATTGTAATTGGAGTTGTACAACTTAGTAAGCGCATGATATAACCCATTGAATACATAGTGATCATATTTTTTACCACCGTGCTTAGTGTGAAATAAATAGCCCTGCATCGATAATAATCCAGCTAATTCTTTTTCTTCTTCCGAAACAGATTTTGCCTCCATAGATTGAGCAATAGAAAGCATTAGTCTATTATTACTTTCTTTTAATGCATCTTCAGCACGTAGATATTCTCTTTCGGCTATTTCTCTCTGTTCGTTTGCTCGCTTTGATTCCTGCTGAGCAATATTTGTTTGTTGCTGAGCAATCAAAAAGTTACGCTCTGCGTCTTTTCGGGCTTTGTCAGTTTCTATTAATGCTTCTTGCAAATCTTCGAATGATTTTTGCAATGCTGCCTGTTGTGACTCAATTACTTTCAGTTGGTCTTCGGCAATCTTCCTTTGTTCCTCGGCAATTTTTTCCTGCTCCACAGCATTGTCCCTCTGAAGCACAGCTTCAGCCGCAGCTTTCTCAGCCGCAATCTGCTGTGTAAGTCCGAAAAAGAAGAAGAAGAGAGATATTAACAAGGCAACACCTAAGATGATTGATGTAGTACGTGCTCTGCGAAGCATCCGCTTCTGCAAGCGTTCCTGATTTTGTAACTCTGCCTCATAGGTAATTCTGCTTGTATCTAGAAAGACGATGGCCCGCTCAAATGCCTCATCATACCGTTGTGCCCATGTTCTGTTTGGCTTTTGTTTTTTCTGCCAGTTTAAAGCCAACTGAAGATCTGGAGGCCTCCACAAACTCGTCTTTCCTATTTGGTATAATGCCGCAGCTCCCGACAATTTTTATACATCTGAGCCGAGTCGTACTCCTCGTTAACCCAATCCTGCAGGCGTGTCCAAATACGCATCATGCTTTCGTGTGAGAGCTCAATTACAGAATCTGAAGTCAATGTAACCTGAGCTCCGGGCATTAAAAATGACCTTCCTCCTTTCCTAAAGTGATCTGCTACTTTTATAACTTCCTGTGGTGACGCTTCAGATAATTCAGCAATCTTATTGATTTTACACGGTCTACGAAGTCCCTGATTCTCCTGATTTTTTTCTGTAATGCTTTTGAATAATACTTCCGCAATTTCACGTTCACGTACCGTTAATTCATCAAAAGCTTCGTTTGCATGAAGTGACAAGGCTTGAGATATCTTTCCAACTGCATTGTAATGCCTGATATCCATCGGCTCCGCCTGATCATGATTTTCAACCCAATAATCCCACGTGCGCATGAGCGCATGCTGAAGAATAGGTAACTGATCCTGACTTCCGCCAATATCATTGATTAATCGTTTTATTAAACGGCCAGAAATTCTTCCCCCTCCTACAGCAACAGGTCCCATCACGGCCAATTTCATTTGCTCCCTGGTCATTTGAGGCACCAGGTAGTTACTGGCGTTAATCATTTGGGTGAGCCCCGGATATAATGAACAATCTCCAATAAAATCGGAGCGCATGTTTATAGCTAGGTAGAGGGGTACTTCCTTTTGATGTACTGCGTGAAGTATCAGATTTACAAATGCAATTGCTTCATTGGAATACTCATCGCTGATCTCGCTGTACCTAAACAACTCCTCAAATTGGTCGATCAGGATGAAAATGTTTTCATCAGTCCGGTTTTGTAAAAATTTAGTGATCTCAACAAGACCATCAGGGCCGGAGTGAAGTACGGAATTTATAATAGCTTTATGTATCTCGCGATCGCTTTCTTCTATCTTTCCATTTGTAATTAAATGGCTAACAATAGAGTTCGTAAGATTTCGAATTGGTGAGTCACCGGGGCGTGAAAGTACTATTTGCCAATACGGACTTGTTTCCGTCATAAACCCGCCATACAGAACAGGTATCAAACCGCAATGCATTAAGCTTGATTTACCACTGCCCGAATAACCCATTATGGTTACCGAACGATGGTGTGAAAGCTTCAGCAGGATTTCGTCAACCTGACCTTCACGACCAAAAAACAAATGTGATTCGTCAATGGTAAATGGACGGAGTCCCGGAAATGGATTTCCTCCAATATTCTCCGGTATTGAAGAATCGGGTAATTCTTCATCATATTCACCAACACGTACTGAATAGTCCAGCATTGCTTTGTTACAATCCGAATGTTAAAAACATTTAATCGAGGGTAAGGGGCTCTGTTACTACTAGCGAAATATAAAGTTAAAAAAATCCTTAAAATCGGCCCTTTAGCCTAAAAAATCCTTGAAATTTATGTGATTCCTATATATAATCCAACACCCTGTCCGCCAGTTTTACGTTCCCTGACAAAAGCTCGTAGAACAGTTCTTTGTCCATTTTTAACAATGTGGAGTCTGTTGTAGCCACCAACAGGTTGGAATTTGCAAATCCCGGGCTCGACAACATTTCGCCAACAAATTGACCTACAGTGAATTCCGATCTTAATTCCCCTTTTCATAATACTTTACAGCTCCGGAAAGTACGATGTAAAAGAACCAGTTTTGCTTTTCATCAATTGTCAGGGAGAGCCCTTCTGGCAATTTAATTTCTTCCGTAATATCAGCCAGATGCGATAATGTTAAACCTGGAATCTCCTCAAAAACAGCAATGGTTTTAAAAAAAATGACTTTATCAATTAGTTTTAAGGAAGACTCATTCACGATGACTTCGTCAAGCTTTTTCTTCACCTCCTCGCCTAGTCTAAATGTAGTGATTGTATATTCTTCTGTATCTATTTGGTGAAGAGACCATGCAGCTATTTCCTTAACTAACCAGTCCGGATTGAACAGTTGAGCAATTAAATCCAATTTAAAATCCTCAATTCTTAGTATGCCAATTTGTTTAATAACGTTTGCTTTTGTCCATCGATTCGCCTGAGTAAAGTCCCGGTTGATTAAAAACTTCAAAATCAACTTTTCATTGACTTCAATTTGCGGAAAAAAGATTTCAAGTTTGGATAACTTTTCTGTTTCTGAAAGATCATCCAGCACCGGAATGACACGCTGCTTTAATTGCTCTGATAAAAATACATCCAGCAACTCCACAGCATAGGTTGTACCTTCAGTGGTTCCACTCTCTATATTTTCTTTTACAAGCTGGATTGATCGGGTATCATAAAGCATTGCCAGCAGCATGTAAACATGCTGTGTGTCATTTTGAATTTCACGCTGCAATGCCTTCTTAATTTCTTTTGCATTCCCCTCATTGCCGATTGTGATGTAGGCATTGAGATTCCAGGCTACATCAGCAATGTCGCTTTCCAATGAATATTTAATTCGGGTAATCTGAGATATTGAAGCCTTGAATCCGCTTTCACCTAATGATAACAGTACCTGGGAAACTACGATCTTATCCGGAAAATCAATTTTATTCCATAACAGATCTCTTGCCCGTTGTCCTCCTATCCGCCCCATGGCCTGGACAATGCGCAACATGGTTTGAGTTGACTGACCTGACCGGTAAAATGCGCTGTCCAAAAAATTAAGCGTTCGACTACCTATTATTACCAATGCGTTCAGAGCCTGAGTTCCACATTTCGGATGATTCAAATTATCTATCAGGGAATAGATAACCTCATCATTATTTTTCTTTATTGCCGTTAATATGGCAGTGTTCCGGACTTTAGAGCTAGTATCATGGAGCAATTCGATTAGAAACGAAATACTCTCTTCGCTTTCTGCATGCAACAATAACTCAGCAGCATATTGACGATCAATCTTTGATCCCGATCTGCTCAGTTTTTGAATTCTGGCTTTCGTAATATCACCTCCACTTTTTAAAATTTCCTGAAGCTCAGATTTTGTCAAAATATTTTTCCCACCATTGCTACCGTTTTGACTTAAATTAATGACATAGCGATCAGAGACGGACAATCCTTTCAGCTCGTTCATCCTTCGCTGAGCATACTCCTTTGATTTTTCATCCCCGCTGTTCATAAGTTTGTTAACCCATTGACCAACGTTAGCTGGATTTATTTTTCCAATAACTTAAACGAAAAAACTGCCCTTGAGGAATTCTGGCTTACCAGTAGATCTTCAAGATGATGGGTAACCTGAGTATATCCAACTTCAAGTCGTTCCTGGCTCGTATCTCGTGTTTCTAATTTTTCTCTTATTTTGTTCTTATATCCTTTGTATAAATTATTAATAATCAGCACATAGGCTACCACTAGCAAAACTATAATTGCAGGTATCCAAACGATATTAAAAACCGGAATAAGGGCGAATAAGAAGATAAATAATCCAGCCAGGAACCGCCCAAATTCATTGATTACTCCTTCGATTTTGGCCTGCAATCCAAACCTGTAACGGCTATCTAGTGGTATAAACAGAAGCTTAAAAAACGGGGATTCTCTAAAGAGTCCCTTAAGCTGGCGCTAAATAAGCGTGTGAGCGCAATGGTAAGGAAGAAAAAGATAAATGTTGTGGGGGCTTGTTCAATATTAAAACCGAAGAACGTACCAGTAAACACTGAGCCCACAGCAAATATCGCAATGATAATTGGGAGCAAAAGCAGGGATACTCTGATTCCATAATTACCTAATATCTTATCATTGATAAATGATTGCATGGCAAGGCTCAAAATATAGATAGTACCATTAAACCATGCCAGAAAATTTGTCAACTCGCGTTGTTCAGGATATTGTTCATTAAGTGTATCCTGAAATGCAAATTGATTAAAAATAACTGTCACCATTGAGATGATCAGGAACACACTGAGTAGAAATAAATATTTGTCACTTGTAATTTTTCCAAAGCTGGTTTCGCGCTTTGTTTCCTGATCTAATTCGGCTGGTTTATTTCCAGTCAAATTGAACTTCAAAGAAATAGTAACCAGGCATGCCGCTGATGCTACAATGCTGATATTGCACAAAACCAAATAATTCGAAGTGTCTGCAATCAGGTTTGATGTCAAAGGAATAATGAGGAAAGCCAGAATAGCAGCCAGTAATTGTCCGGTATCAATCCAACCGATGATCCGTTTTGATTGTCTGAAGTCAAACAATCTGCCAAAAATTCCCCAGTAGCAAAGAAAAAGTACAGCAGTCATTGGCCCCGTGAGGATGAACATTACAAATAAAACATAATCACGGTACCACAATTCTCCGAAATGATAGAGCACGTAAACGATTGATGAAAACGCTACGATTATTCCAATGCTGCTGATAGCGAGGTAAGTGAACTTTACACGTGCCTGAGCCATGGAGAAAATAAGTGTTGAAACTATTCCCAACACACCGGCTGCTAAAAATGCTTTGTCTAGATGTTCGCTAAGCTTGTTAAGAAACAGCGATTCAGCGGTTACCGTATAGGTGGCAATAAAAATCCCCATAAAAAAACCCATGGCTAACATCAAAGTCACCTGAGTGCTTTCCTCAGGCTTGACCTTTAGCAGGGTATACAGCGATTTCATTCAGTTTGAAAATTAAAACATACCATCGAAAAATAAAAAAGCCCTGACAGATCAGGGCTCCAATAAAAAAGCAATTACTACTTTATCGAGTCTTTCGGGCTATCCTTGCCGTCCGGTTGATTTTGCTCATTCTGATATGATTGATTTAATCCTTCTATAACTATTTGTGTTATATCAAGACTCTCTCCACCGTACAAAACATCGCTGGTAGGATCATATTTGAATACGATTTGCAACCCGTTTGCCTTTCCATAATCCTTGAGGAAAGCTGTAATTTTTTCATAGAGCTGCTGATTCATTTTAGATTCCTCGTTCATTAGCTCTTGCTGTAGACTCTCCTGGTAAACCCTGAGATTCTGTTGCTTTTTAGCCAAATCTTCTTCAACTGCTTTTGCCTGATTGATCGTTAGATTACCCGCATTGCGCTGATAATTAGCTAGTTCGTTTTGAAATGTCTGGGCGCGATTACGAAAATCCTGATCCATCTTCTTTCCTTTCGTTTCAAGCTTCTCACGATTTACTTTGAAGTAATCATAGTATTTCAATACAGAATCTGAATTGATATAAGCAATCTTAAGATCAAGATTAACAGCATCAGTTTCGGAAGTGCCAGAGCTTGAATTGGCAGAAAAATGAAGATAAAAGAGAATTGCTACCGCTACCAAAAGCACACCATTGAGAACAAGTGAGATATTTTTCATTGAATTTGATTAAGGGCGCAAATATATAGCAGAATTAGTTAATGCATTGCCCGGAGCAAAGTTATTCAACAGATACTAAAGCTTAAAACTTCTCTAACATTTCAAGGATTCTTGAACCACTCGGCATACATCGGATAATTTTTAGCAGTACGCTCAATAACTGCCTTCATCTCTGCCCCAACATCCTTTATTCGCTTTGCAGGAATACCGGCATAAATGCTGTTTGGTTCAACTTCAGTACCGGGCAAAACAACTGCGCCAGCTGCAATCACCGATCCTTCTCCAATGACAGCATCATCCATCAATATGGCTCCCATTCCAATCAGGACATTATCCATAACGGTGCATCCATGCACGATTGCATTATGAGCTATCGAAACATTGTTGCCTATCACTGTCTTCGCTTTTTGGTATGTGCAATGAATGATCGCCCCATCCTGAATGTTGGTATTGTTTCCAATAGTAATGGAGTGTACATCGCCTCTTACTACAGCATTGAACCATACCGTGCAATTATCTCCCATGGAAACTTCACCAACAATCACTGCATTGTCCGCAAAAAAACAATTGAGACCATATTGTGGTGTATATCCTCGTACTGATTTGATAATTGCCATTTTTTTGTTCGGGTTAAGCCCGAAAGTTCGAAATAAAATGCCAGCAAGTTCAAAATTCCTGAACCTTGGCTCCTAAAAACATGGCTGACAAGATGTCACCTTTATAGTCAAAAGTGTTAAATTTGCGACCTATATGATGAAAATAGGCCATTTGATAGACGATTTAAGCATTTTGGAAAAGGAGACTCATGAAACCCTGATGTCCACTACTCCAGAAAAACCAACCAGTAAATCACGCAAACTCTATATAGAGAGTTATGGATGTCAAATGAATTTTTCGGATAGTGAAATTGTGGCCTCCATATTAAAGATGGATTTGATACCACTTCGTCTATCGAAAGTGCCGATGTGGTTTTTCTTAATACCTGTTCTATTCGTGATAAGGCTGAACAAACTGTTCGCAACCGACTGGTACATATCAACGCATTAAAAAAACAAAAACCAGAACTCACGATTGGGTTGTTGGGGTGTATGGCTGAGCGATTAAAGTCTACCTTGTTAGATGAAGAAAAAATTGTTGATCTCGTAGCGGGCCCTGATGCCTACCGTGATTTACCAAAACTGCTGGAGCAGGTTGGTGAAGGACAAAAAGCAATCAACACCTTCCTGTCGCGGGAGGAAACTTACGCAGATATAAGTCCGGTTCGGTTAAATTCAAATGGCGTAACGGCCTTTATTTCCATCATGCGAGGATGTGACAATATGTGCTCCTTTTGTGTAGTTCCTTTTACGCGGGGCAGAGAGCGAAGCCGGGATCCTCGCAGCATAGTTTCCGAGGCAAAAAAATTATTTGAACAGGGCTATAGAGAAGTCACCTTGTTGGGTCAAAACGTAGATTCATATACCTGGAGTGAAGAAGAAAATAACAAAGCAAGACTGAATAAATTATCAACAACAAATCAGATTCACTTTGCTGATCTGTTAGAAATGGTAGCACAGATTAGTCCGCTTCTTCGCATTCGATTTTCAACATCTCATCCAAAGATATCACAGATCAAGTCCTGTTTACGATGAAGAAACACGACAACATTTGCAAGTATATACACCTCCCCGCACAAAGCGGAAACACCCGGATTCTTGATCTTATGAACCGCGGATACAGCCGCGACTGGTACCTGGAAAAATTAAAAGAATTCGTGAAGTTCTTGGTGATGACTGTGGTATTTCATCAGATATGATTACAGGTTTTTGTTCTGAAAATGAACAAGAGCACTCCGATACCCTTAGCCTTATGGATCAGGTTACTTTTGATTTGCCTACATGTTTATGTATTCAGAACGACCTGGAACGGTTGCCGAGAAAAAATTCAGTGATGACATTCCGGATGAAATCAAAAAGCGAAGACTTAATGAAATCATTCTGAAACAAACCCAGCATTCTCTGCTTCGAAACGAAAAAGACATCGGAAAAGTAAACAAAGTCCTGGTTGAAGGATACTCCAAACGATCTGATGACTTCTTACAAGGAAGAAATTCAGCCAATAAAGTTGTGATTTTCCCAAAACAAAATTGGGATAAAGGCCACTACGTAGATGTATTAATCGAAAGATGTACAAGCGCCACACTATTCGGAAATGTAGTTGACAGCAATGCAAATTAAAGATTCAGAAATACAAAACATTAAGCTTCGGTTTGGGATAATTGGTCATTCACCACTTCTAAATCATGCATTACGTGTAGCCATGCAGGTAGCACCTACCGATATGTCGGTATTGATTACCGGAGAAAGCGGAAGCGGAAAGGAATCGTTCTCAAAAATTATTCATTACCTGAGCCCCAGAAAGCATGGTCAATTTATTGCCATTAACTGTGGCTCAATTCCGGAAGGAACAATTGACTCTGAATTGTTCGGTCATGAGAAAGGATCTTTCACGGGGGCTCATGAAGCACGCAAAGGTTATTTTGAAGTTACCAACGGAGGTACCATCTTTCTGGATGAGATAGGCGAAATGCCACTGGCTACTCAGGCCCGTTTGCTTCGCGTACTTGAAAACGGAGAATTTATCAAAGTGGGCTCATCCAAAGTTCAGAAGACAGATGTTCGTGTAGTTGCCGCTACCAATATCAACTTGATGGAGAAAGTGGAGTCCAACAAGTTCAGAGAAGATTTATACTATCGGCTCAGTACAGTGCCTATTTATGTGCCTCCATTGCGAGAACGGGCAAATGATGTCGAACTTTTGTTTAGAAAATTTGCATCTGACTTTGCAGAAAAATACAAAGTTCAACCCGTAACGCTCACCGAAGATGCAAAAGGAGTTCTTTTGAAATACCGATTCCCCGGAAATATCCGGCAGTTAAAAAATCTTGTCGAGCAGATTTCTGTATTGTCACCTCAAAAGAAAGAAATAGACGCGGCTACACTTAATCTATATCTTCCTGGTACGTCTACCCTACCCGCCCTCTATAAGAATCCTGATAGTCTTGAAAACATTTCAGAACGGGAGATCTTGTACAAAGTACTTTTTGATTTACGAAAGGATGTAAACGATCTTAAGAAAATTGTTCTTGATAAATCATCCGGTTCTACTCAAGCCTCACAATTGGTTAAGGATCATGCCGGTTTATTTGAGGGGCTTCAATCTGATGATACATCTACTGATCCGGTCGTCCTGAACATTAAGCAAAATCAAATGGAGTCGGAACTTGAATCTTCAAATGAAGTACAGGATATTACGCATGAAACTGAAGATGAATCGCTATCCATTGAAAAAAAGGAACGAGAACTGATTATTAAAGCATTGCAAAAAAATAATAATAAGCGAAAATATGCGGCACGGGATTTGGGCATCTCGGAGCGAACCCTGTACAGAAAAATTAAACAGTACGAACTTGAAGAATAAAACATTCGCGGCAGTTATAAGCCTGTTACTGTTTGGTTGTAATTATTCATTCACTGGAGCATCGACATCGGCAGATACGATTTCAGTTGATAATTTCTTCAACAACACGGATCTGGGGCCGGCTAATTTAGGCGCCACCTTTACCAATAACCTCAAGGATTATTACCAACGCAATTCAAGTTTAAGCGTGGTTGCATCCGGAGGACAATTGCACATCGAAGGCACAATTTCTGAGTATCGAATTAACCCAATCGCCCCGGTTTCTACGGGTGCCGATCAACCCAACTCGGCTGCACTAACGCGCCTCACTATTGCGGTTCGAGCCAGTTATGAAGACACACTGGAACCCAAGAACAATTTTAAGGATAGAACATTCTCATTCTATCAGGATTTCCAAAACGATCAGGATTTTACCTCCATTCAGGAAGATTTGGAAAGACGAATTATAGAGCAAATCATGATTGATATTTTTAATGCAACTGTGGCCAATTGGTAATTCAATTTTGGTCGGGCCATAAAATGGCTTAATTTTACTTTCTTCTTGCTTTCATAACGTGGATAAAACAAAATTTCATAATCTGCTTGAAAACTTTGCTGCACTAAACGCAGATGAAGCCAATGAACTTATTCAGTTAACCAACAAATTTCCGTATAGCCAGGTGGTGCGAAACCTAGCCACCAAAGCCTCGAAGGATAATGACTTGAAATCTTCGGACGACCAGCTTCACATGAGTGCGGTTTATGCCACGGATCGAAGTGTATTAAAAAGGATAGTAACTCATCCCCGATCAACCAGAAAAGAAATAAAGAAAGTTGTTACGGCCCAGGAAGTTCCTCCTCCACAAAAGATTGTAACAGCCCAAACCAACAAAACGGGAGGTGCATTGGTGAAAGAACTAATGAGTGACCTCAATAAACTTCAGAAACTTAAAAAGCAATTTTTAAATAGTGTTGAAGAATTTGAGAAGAAAGGAACGAGTCAACCCGAAAAAACGGAAAAAAGAGAGGAGATTGGAGTACCTTCAAAATCTGAATCCTCCAAGTTATCCAATGTGGCTAAAGCAAAAGGCGCTGTAACGAAAACCATTAGTAAAAAGAAGCCCGCCAAAAAAGTAAAGAAGAAAGCAACAAAACCGTTCGCCACGGAAAACTTAATCGATGAAATCTCCAAAAAGAAAAAAGAGTTGCCTGTTGAGGGTCCAAAGCAAAAGGAGCAGCAAGAGATCATTGACAACTTCATGAAAAACAAGCCTAACCTCAAAAAGGGAATTAAAACAGAAGGACCAAATATGCCCGATCTGGCAGAAAACAGCGTTTTTTACAGTGATCAGGTAGTCTCTGAAACGCTTGTGACCATTCTCATTAACCAGGGCAAAAAAGAAAAGGCAGTTGAAATGCTGAAGAAATTGATTTGGAAATATCCTCAGAAAAAGGCTTACTTTGCGGCTCGAATTGAAGAATTGAAAAACTGATATGTATTATACCTTACTCATAAGCCTTATTATTATCTCGTGTGTCCTTTTGGTTTTAGTGATCTTAGCACAGAATTCAAAAGGTGGCGGGCTATCCTCTCAGTTTGGAGGATCTGGCGCCAGCAATTTGATTGGCGTTAAAAAGACCGGAGATCTGCTGGAAAAATTAACCTGGGGCTTTGCTATTGTAATCATGGTATTTTCATTAGCCACTAATTTCATTACACCAAGTCAGCAAGGACCTAATGATGACATCCTGAACCGCGCAAAAGAACAGCAAACTGCGCCTGCCCTGGATCTAAATCGAAACGATTCAACTAATAACTAATACTAAAAGCACTTAATCCTGAATTAAAGCTCTGGCAATCAGGGCTTTTTTTATGCCGCTAATTGGCGGATTAAAAGACGCTTTGCCACGGGCATGAGCGTCTCATCATATGGAAACTTCGTTTTGGAATTCACGAGGTATGTTGATGGGTTTGGCAGATCTTTAAATTTACGTGTCAAATCAATCTTTATTTTTTCATACGTGTGCGTAATGCTGACAGGTGACGAAAAAATAAACTCAGTATGTATTCCACGATAGGAATCACCAGAATCACCAAATATGGTGATCTGATACCTGTAAATATTAGCCTCCTTTTCTGGTGGTTGCGAAATGAAAAGATAGCCTTCTTTAAGATATAAGGGAGAAAGTCCAATTGGAGTGATCTCGCAATTTGACTCAACCTGATCATAAATCATTGTCCCTTCTTCCAAATGACCTTTTATTTTTGGCAAAGCAAATTCGACAATAGATTCAATTTCCTTCATCAACTTATCATCTTCAATTATGTTCTTATATGCAATTGATAATTTCGTCCCACCTTCAATCTGTAATTCCTTGGGAAATGAATCGATCAAATTGATTTTACTTTCCCGGATCATCTTGAGATTTCTGTAGTGGTTAACCAGATCAGATAAAAATGGATAAAGCTCATTTTTAAAAAATGAGTTTTTCACGGTTTTCAAATAGGCCAAAAGCAGGTACTGTTTGTATTCAAAGTCAATTAACCCTTCAGTGATCCAATTTTCATTTAATGATTTCATATACCCGTAATTTATTCCTTTTTAATTATACGAAAAACAGCCAAAAAGTGACAAAATGCCACCTCCAAAACTCAAAAAACATGACAATTCTGACAATTCGTTGATGATTTCAAGAATTGTCTGCCAAAAACAAAAAACTATCTTCTTGGCATAAAAATCGATCATTGGGCAGCAGAGTTTTAACAGTTAAACTATTAATCCATATGGCGAAAATTAAATTTAAACCTAATGAAGACCGGGTTCTGGTAGAACCATCGGCAGCAGAAGACAAGACCGCTTCTGGCATTATCATTCCAGACACCGCAAAAGAAAAACCCCAAAAAGGTAAAATCATTGCAGTCGGTGAAGGATTGAAAGACAAGCCCGTTACTGTAAAAGTTGGAGACAATGTTCTTTACGGGAAATATTCAGGTACTGAAATAAACATTGATGGAAAGGAATATCTCATCATGAGAAATTCTGACATCTTCGGAATCATTTAATGTTCAACTAAAACAAAAAGAATTATATAATTATGGCGAAAGAAATTACATTCGATACATCAGCAAGAGACCGCATTAAAAAAGGTGTTGATAAATTAGCTGATGCGGTTAAAGTAACACTTGGTCCTAAAGGACGCAATGTTATTCTTGACAAGAAATTTGGTGCACCAACAGTTACAAAAGATGGTGTATCAGTAGCAAAAGAAATTGAATTAAAAGAGCCCATCGAAAATATGGGTGCACAACTGGTAAAAGAAGTTGCTTCAAAAACTTCAGATGCTGCCGGTGATGGCACTACTACGGCCACCGTTTTAGCGCAGGCTATTTTCGGACATGGTATTAAAAACGTAGCGGCTGGTGCAAATCCAATGGATTTAAAGCGAGGCATTGACAAAGCAGTAACATCTGTTGTTGAAAGCTTGAGAAAGCAATCTAAGAACATCAAAGGTTCACAAGAGATTGCACAAGTGGCTAGTATCTCATCTAACAATGATGAAGAAATTGGTAAGATGATTGCCAGTGCCATGGACAAGGTTGGCAAAGATGGGGTGATCACTGTAGAAGAAGCAAAAGGAACCGAAACTGAAGTGAAAACGGTTGAAGGTATGCAATTCGATCGTGGATATCTCTCTCCATACTTTGTAACCAACACAGAGAAGATGGAAGCTGAGCTGGAAAGCCCTTACATCCTGATCTATGATAAGAAGATTTCAAGCATGAAGGAATTACTTCCTATCCTTGAAGCTACTGCTCAAACCGGTAAACCGCTTTTGATTATTTCTGAAGAGGTTGAAGGTGAAGCATTGGCTACGCTTGTTGTTAATAAGATTCGTGGTGCACTTAAAGTAGCAGCAGTAAAAGCTCCAGGTTTCGGTGACCGCAGAAAAGCAATGTTGGAAGATATCGCTGTTCTTACAGGAGGTCGCGTAATTTCCGAGGAGCAGGGATTCAAACTTGAAAATGCAACGATCGAATACCTTGGTCGTGCCGAGAAAATAAATATTGACAAGGACAATACTACCATCGTAAATGGTGCAGGTAAGAAGTCTGAAATCAATGCAAGGATTGGTCAGATTAAATCTCAAATCGAAACGACTACATCCGATTATGACAAGGAAAAACTTCAGGAGCGTTTAGCTAAATTATCTGGAGGAGTAGCTATCCTGTATATTGGTGCTGCCACTGAGGTAGAAATGAAGGAAAAGAAAGACCGTGTAGATGATGCATTGCATGCAACACGCGCTGCTGTACAGGAAGGTATTATCCCTGGTGGTGGTGTAGCCTATATTCGTGCTGCAGAATCATTGAAAATATGGAAGCATCCAATGAAGATCAGACTACAGGTATTAATATCATCCGCCTTGCATTAGAATCTCCGCTCCGCACTATTGCAGAGAATGCAGGTATGGAAGGTTCAGTTATTGTGAATAAAGTACGTGAAGGAAAGAAAGATTACGGCTTTAACGCACGCGATAATAAATTCGAAGAGTTCTTTGCAGCGGGTATTATTGATCCTACAAAAGTAGCTCGCTTAGCTCTTGAAAATGCGGCTTCTATTGCGGGTCTTTTGTTAACAACAGAAGCTGTTGTTTCCGAATACCTGAAGAGAAAGAAGTGCCTGCGATGCCTCCCGGAGGCGGCATGGGCGGAATGATGTAATTCATTCTCCATTCTATAAACCAAAAAGGCTTCATTTCTCAATGAAGCCTTTTTTAATTATTTTTGAATTGTACCTAACCAACACCATGAAAACTCACCAGTCTTTTGCGGATTTTGTCACTTTTCTATACATGCACATTGCTCACGTAGATGGTCATTTCCATGATAATGAGAAAGATGCGATCATTGATAAGATGTCAAAACTTTATCCTAATGAGGAAAATATTTTTGAGCGTTTTGAAAAAGCAAAGGCCGAATATGAAAAAATGGATCCTGCTAAAATGAATGAGTTTATAAAAGAAAATTATAAGCAGTTTGGATCAGTGAAGTTTGCCCAGAAATATAAAGTTTATACAGATTTGTATGATATCGTTCACTCTGACGGTGTAGTTGATGCGGCTGAGGAAAGTGCGCTCAAATTACTTAAAGAAGTAATCGATATTAACGCCCAGGTCGCCCATTCAAAATAAGAACTGGTTCCTCGCTATTATTTTTTATCCCAGCTAGTGGATAGAGCCTAAGAGTCATTGCCCGGATAAAATGTTGGAGTTGATTATTTAATTCCCCACATTAACTTCTTAATTCTTCCAACAAAGAAGAGCAGCACTATTCCAATGCCTGATGTATAAATCAGCACCATTCCAAACAACTCGGGTAGCGGCATGGTAGTATAGAATCCCGCCATCTTGCCGGCAATGAAATTGCCAATAGATGTCCCTAAAAACCAGACTCCCATCATTAAACTAACTACACGGGCCGGTGCAAGACTTGTTACTTTACTCAACCCAACCGGACTCAAACAAAGTTCTGCAATGGTGTGAATAAAATACAATGATACCAGCCACATCGGGCTCACCTGATTGTCTTTTGTTGCGTAGGAAGCAGCAACCATAATTACTCCAAAACCAATCCCAACGCCAATGAGGCCCCATGCAAATTTTGCAGGGCTGGATGGCTCATGACTTCCAAGTTTTTTCCAGAACGAAGAAAAAATCGGAGCAAGCATAATTATAAATAAGGCATTCAGCGATTGAAACCAGCCTGTAGGAAAGGAGACCCCATACGACATAGGCTCGGTAAATAGACCAACAATAGGATTAACAACATCAACCATCCAGTTAGGCACGGTCTTGTCAGTAAAATCATTGGCGAAGAGATTCAACGAAGAGCCTGCCTGCTCAAAGGCTGACCAAAACAAAGCACTGCAAAAGAAAAATACACTGATTACAATTAATCGATCACGCTCTTTTGGTTCCCATTTTGCAATAAAAAATAACCAGCCAAAAAACACCAGCACCGTAATAACAAAAATATATTGGAATGCATCCGCAATCAATGTTGGTGTAATGCTTAAAACACCTTGCGCATTCAATAGTGCCAGCAAAGCGAAGAGACCAAGAAATCCGGCTATCATGAAATATAACTTTTTCTTGTTACCCGAAAGATCTTCATTAGATGCAACCGCAGCAGGTTGTATACCGGCTTGTCCTAAAAACTTATAGCCCAATCTAAATTGAATGATACCCAGAATCATACCTATGCATGCGGCAAGGAATCCAAGTTGCCAGTTTACCTTTTCTGCTAACGTACTGCACACCAACGGAGCGATGAAAGCACCAAGGTTTATTCCTGTATAAAAAATATAAAATCCAGCATCTTTTCGATCATCATTGTCAGGATAGATTTGTGCCACGATAGCACTTACATTGGGCTTTAATAATCCAGTACCCAGAATTATTACAAACAGACCTCCATAAAATGAAGCAATGCCAGGAAGAAATAGCAAAAAATTTCCTGCAGCAATCAGAAACCCGCCCCACAAAATCGCTTTGCGCTGACCAATAATATTATCTGCAATCCACCCACCTAATAAATTAGCCATGTAAGCAAGCGATGTGAACAGGGCATAGATCGAAGCAGCAACTACAATATCAAATCCTAATCCTCCATATTCCACAGGCGCGGTCATGTATAAAATGAGGATTGCCCGAATTCCGTAATAACTGAAACGCTCCCACATCTCGGTAAAAAACAATGTAGCCAGGCCGCGCGGATGACCAAAAAAAGATTTATCCAAATTCATAGGTAAAGAAATTAATGGTTCTGGGTTTCAAGCGGGTTAAAGTAGGCTGAAAGTTTCATTTATACAATACCGCCACTATAAATGAAAAACCCCGATTCCAATCGGGGCTTTTAAGTGTCTGACTATTTAAACCGTTTCAGGTTCCAGTTTCCATTTGGCCGGTGATCGCCATAAACTGGACAGCAATAATTCACGCATGAAGATCAGCTCTTTTGGAAGTTTATCATACATACGCTCAAAAAGTTCTGCATGTGAAAGCAGTTCCTTTTTCCACGCTTCGCTATCAATTTCTATAATTTTAGCAAACTGCTCTTTTGTCATTTCCGAACCTCTCCAATCAATATCCTCATAGGAGGGCATCCATCCTATGGGACTTTCGATCGGTGCGGCTTTGCCACGAACCCGTTCGAATATCCATTTCAAAATGCGGAAATTATCCCCATATCCAGGCCATAAAAATTTTCCATTTTCATCTTTCAAAAACCAGTTTACCCCAAATATTCTTGGCGGTGCTTGAAGATTTCTTCCAAACTGAAGCCAGTGATTAAAGTAATCAGCCATATGGTATCCACAAAACGGCAACATCGCAAAAGGATCTCTCCGAACTTTGCCTACTTCTCCAAAAGCGGCTGCCGTTGTTTCAGAACCCATTGTGGAGGCCAGATAAACACCAAACGCCCAATTGGGTGCCTGATAGACAACAGGAATTGTTGTGCTTCTACGTCCTCCAAAAATGAAAGCACTTATAGGAACGCCTTCCGGATTTTCCCAATCCTCATCGATACAGGGGCATTGAGAAGCAGGGGTTGTAAAACGTGCATTAGGATGTGCAGCTGGCTTTCCTGATGTTGGGTCCCATTTTTTTCCATGCCAATCAATAATATCTTTTGGTGGTTGATCCGTCATTCCCTCCCACCAAACATCCCCATCGGGAGTGACGGCTACATTTGTAAAAATTGAATTTTTAGAAATGGTGGCCATGGCATTGGGATTGGTTTTCTCATTGGTGCCTGGTGCAACTCCAAAATAACCAGCCTCAGGATTGATCGCCCGAAGTGAACCATCCTTTGATGTTTTAATCCATGCAATGTCATCGCCAACGGTGGTTACTTTCCATCCTTTAAACTCCTTTGGTGGAATTAGCATGGCAAAATTAGTTTTACCACAGGCACTTGGAAAGGCTGCCGCTACGTATGATTTCTCTTTCTCCGGACTTTCCACTCCCAGTATTAACATGTGTTCCGCGAGCCAACCCTCATCTTGCGCCATCACGGAGGCGATTCGAAGTGCAAAGCATTTTTTTCCTAAAAGAGCATTACCCCCATAACCTGATCCATAAGAAACTATCGAGCGCTCTTCCGGGTAGTGTACAATGTATTTAGTTGTTTGATTGGTTGGCCAGAGAACATCTTTCTGTCCATCTTTTAGAGGCGCTCCAACCGTGTGCAAACATTTTACAAACTCCCCCTCTTTTCCCAGAACATCCATAACCCTTTTACCAACCCGCGTCATAATATGCATATTCACCACCACGTATTCCGAATCGGTAATTTCAATACCAATGTGAGAGATCGAAGATCCTACAGGTCCCATACTAAAAGGAATCACATACATGGTCCGGCCTTTCATGCAGCCGTCCAACAGTTTATTCAGGGTTTGCTTCATTTCCCTGGGTTCCATCCAATTGTTGGTTGGTCCGGCATCATCTTTTCGCTTACTGCATATATAAGTTCGGTCTTCTACACGAGCCACGTCACTCGGATCAGAAAAGCACGCATAACTATTCGGTCTTTTTTCCGGATTTAACCGAATGAATGTTCCTTTGTCAACTAATTTCTGACAAAGACCATCATACTCTTCTTTGCTTCCATCACACCATTGAACCTGATCCGGTTTGCACAATTGAACAACCTCATTTATCCAATCTGAAGCCTCCTTGTGTTTTATTTCGAAAGAACTTTGAATTGCTGATTCAGTAATCATTATCTATGATTTAAATTGAAATTATGGGACGCCAAAAATAGGAATTGAACAGCTAAAAAGAAATGATAAAGATCATTGCAATCACTTTAAAAAATAATTGACCGTTAATCCGTATGGAATCAATGTAATGATTGTCAGTGTATTAGTTAATGTTCCTTTTCTCCATCAAGCGACAAAACATAACGAGCCATGTTTTCTGCATCCTGCTGTGAAATGTCAGCATGCGGAGTCATTAAAATATCCCCCCAAACGCCTGAACCTCCATTAATAATTTTACCCGCTATCATTTTAACATTGGTTTCATTGAATTCGTATTTTTCCGCCACTTCCGTATGAGACGGCCCCATAATTCTATTTGTTTTATGATGGCAAATAGTACAATCCGATTTATTGACCAGAGCTTCACCAATAGATACATTATCTACTGCGGTAGAAGTAACTTCTGTTGTCGTGGCGGGTTCGCCATAATCCTCCTGATTTTTACTTTCTTCTTTCGCTGAACATGAAAACAGAATTCCCGAAATGGCTAAATATTTTAATAAATTCTTCATACCTAGATACCTAATATTTGTTTGTTTATTTTTTTATCATTTCCTGCAAAATCATCAAACGCTTTATCAGTTGTGCGTATGATATGACTTCGGATAAATTCAGCTCCTTCCTTTGCCCCTTGTTCGGGATGCTTTATGCAACACTCCCATTCAAGTACTGCCCAACCTGCATAATTGTATTGCGCAAGTTTCGAAAAGACCGACTTAAAATCAACTTGCCCATCACCGGGCGATCTGAATCTTCCCGGCCGGTCAATCCAATTCTGATATCCTCCATAAACTCCACTTTTGCCGGTTGGATTAAATTCAGCATCCTTAACATGAAACATTTTGATAAACTCGTGATAGTGGTCGATGTAGGTCAAATAATCAAGTTGTTGTAACACAAAATGGCTTGGGTCATACAACATTTTTACGCGCTTGTGTTTTTTAGTCGCCTCCCAAAAGCGCTCAAACGTTACTCCATCATGGAGATCTTCGCCCGGATGAACTTCATAACAAACATCTACACCTTGTTTTTCAAATTCATTAAGAATAGGAGTCCAGCGTTTTGCCAATTCCCTGAAGCAATCATCTGCCAAATTCTTTGGACGCTGCGGCCAGGGATAAACAGTATGCCACATTAAAGCACCTGAAAAAGTGGCATGAACTTTTAAGCCCAAATTATAACTTGCTTTTGCAGCTAATTTTAATTGCTCAACCGCCCACGCAGTGCGGGCCTTTGAGTTCCCTTGAACTTTCTGAGGAGCAAATCCATCAAACATAATGTCAAAAGCAGGATTAACTGCTATAAGTTGGCCCTGCAGATGCGTGCTCAGTTCAGTTATTTCCTGTCCATTGTCGTTGACAATACCTTTGATTTCATCCGCGTATGTTTTACTCTGTGCCAATTTTTTTAAATCAACGCACCGTGTATCCCATGTAGGAATTTGAAGGCCTGTGTAGCCCAGTGAAGCCGACCACTTACTAATTGATTTCAGTTGGTTGAACGGTCTCTTGTCTCCCATGAACTGGGCTAAAAAAATGGCAGGGCCTTTCATAGTTTTCATAAGGTTAGACTTTTATTGCGGTCCACTTTTGATGGGCTTGCGATGACTTTACGGCTGCCCGAATGAAAGCCATTCCACGTAGGCCTTCGTTTACATCGGGGAAGTCGTACGCAATATTTTTTTTGCGATTTTGATTTTGAATAGCCATTGAAAAGTTTTTGTAAATATTCGCAAAAGCCTCCAAATACCCCTCAGGATGGCCCGAGGGTGTTCGTGTATTTTTTAATGTAACCCCGGAATTATACGTCCAACCAACGCGAAGTTCTTCTTTCGGTTTTCCCTCCCACTTTACAATCAATGTGTTCGGCTCTTCCTGTCTCCATTCAAGTCCTCCTTTTTCTCCGTATACGCGAATTGATAAATTATTCTCTTCTCCGGCTGCAACCTGTGTGCATATGAGCGACCCTGTAATTCCGTTTTCCAGTTTCAGCATAATCGTGCAATCATCATCCAATTTCCTTCCTGCTACTACCGAGTTAAGCGATGCACAAACTTCCTGAATTTTCCTTCCACTTACATATTCAGCAAGATTCGCGGCATGGATTCCAATATCGCCTACACATCCACCTTCCCCAGCGCGCTTTGGATCAGTCCTCCACTCTGCTTGCTTATGCTTTCCTTTTTCCAATGGATCGGATAACCATCCCTGGATGTATTCAACGTACACCTTACGAATTTTGCCAAGTCTTTTACTTTGAACCAACTGCCTCGCTTCTTTTACCATTGGATATCCTGTATAGGTAAATGTGAGGGCGAATAGCTTATTACTTTCATCTGCAATCTCTTTTAATTTTCTGGCCTCTTCCAAATCGAAGGTCATAGGCTTGTCCATAATGACATGAAATCCATATTGAAGAGCCAAAGCTGCTGGTTTATAATGAAGGTGATTTGGGGTAACAATGGAAACGAAATCCATCCGCCTTGAAACAGGAAGTATGCTCTCCTTTTTAATCATCGATTCAAAATCGAAATAAATTCTTTCATGATCTAAATGAAGGGACTTTCCTGTTTGAAGGGATTTTTTTGGATCACTGCTAAACACACCACATACCAATTCAATTTCTCCATCCAAATTTGCAGCCATGCGGTGTACCGAACCAATAAATGCTCCAGGCCCTCCGCCAATCATACCCATTTTTAGTTTTCGACCCATTCAGAATTTATTTTTGAACGATTTACATAAATTATAGTAAAGACTAAAATTCAAATACTTGAATATATTGCATTTAATATGAAAATGAATTTTAGGCCTGCAAATCTATTGCTGTTGGTAATTCTGTTCGAATCATGCGCGGTAGACACTACCATTGATACATCAGCTGAGTTATCAGTAATTGTCCTTGGAGTTGCTCAGGATGGAGGTTATCCACAAGCCGGTTGTGAAAAGGCTTGCTGTAAATTATACTTTGCCGGACAGCATAAAAGTGAAAAAGTTGTTGCCCTTGGAATAGTTGATCGCAAATCCAATAAAGTTTGGGTTATTGAAGCAACCCCCGATTTTGGAGAGCAATGGAGAGCGGTTAAAGATTATGCGAAAATACCAAACCTAACTAAGCCAGATGGTATATTTTTAACACACGCACATATTGGTCACTATACCGGACTCATGCAGCTTGGTCACGAAGCCATGGGTGCTAAAGATGTACCGGTATACGTCATGCCTCGCATGAAGAAATTTCTTTCCGAGCATGGACCATGGAGCCAGCTGGTTGATTTCAATAACATTCAGCTTCAGGAAATGAAAGATGACTCAGTGATTCATTTAACACGTAATATTTCAATTACACCTTTTTTGGTTCCCCACAGGGATGAGTATTCTGAAACGGTTGGCTATAGGATTAACTCTGAAAATACATCGCTACTTTTTATTCCGGACATTAACAAATGGGAAAAGTGGGATCGGGATATTGTAAGTGAAGTTAGCAAGGTTGATCATGCTATAGTTGACGCTTCATTTTATAAGGATGGAGAGATACCGGGACGAGATATGAGCGAGATTCTGCATCCTTTTATCGAAGAAACGATGAAGTTGTTTTTAATGGCAGAAAAAGTTCAAAAAGAAAAAGTGATTTTCATTCACTTAAATCATACTAATCCGGCATTATGGGATTCGAAAACGCGAAAGGACATCACATCATCAGGATTCAAAATTGCTGCTGAAGGTGATATTATTCCGCTCAATTAACTGCGGTCAAAAACGCAGCTCCAAAAACCCCGGCACTATCTCCCAGTTTCGGCCTGACAATAGGCGTATCCAATCGGGTATTAAAAACATACTTTCTCACAGACGAAACTCCATCCGTGTATAGCTCCTCAATGTTGCCAACACCTCCACCAATGACTATTACGTCAGGATCAAGAATATTGATGATCACGCTAAGGGCTTTGCCAAAGTAATCAATCAACCGATCTATAGTTTGCTTCGCGCGAGCGTCTCCCGACTTGGACAACTTATATATTTCAATAAGTGATTTTTTTTGTCCCGTAAGTCCAAAATAAAACCGTTCTAATCCCGATCCTGAAATCAACGTCTCCACACAACCTAATCGACCGCAATAGCAGGTGCCACCTGACTCATGTAAAAAATTGTGGCCCCATTCTCCGGCTATTCCCTGAAGTCCATGTATCGATTCATTATTAACGACCACACCCCCTCCAACTCCGGTTCCCATTATTACGCCAAATACAACTTTACTTTTAGGGTATTTTCTTTGACAATGCCCATTCGTGTTTCCGCAAGGGCAAAACAGTTGGCATCATTGGATGTAGTAACTTTGCACTTTAATAAATTTTCCAAATCATGAATTAAATCCTTTCCGTTCAATGCTATCGAATTACAATTCTTCATCACACCAAGCCCAACATCAAAAGTGCCCGGTGTACCAAATCCGATGTGCTCGGGGGCTGATGAAGTTTCTGCTTTCATTTGATCAATGAGGATTTTTATTCGGTTGAGGATATGTTGGTAGCCCTTTTCACCTTCTGTTTCAATCCGCTTGCGGCAAAGAATTTCCGGAGAATGCCCTGACTTCAGTACAACTCCCTCAATCTTGGTTCCCCCTAAATCAATTCCCCAAAGCTGTTTATTCATGATCTTCAAATTGAGTACATTGATAAATCACCAGTTCTAAATTTTCAGTCTCCAGTTTTACCCTGGCCGAAGACCAGCCAAATTGACGTTGAAATTCTTTGATTACCAGGTTCATTTTGTCTTTAACCCTACTCATATTAAAAAATAGCAGCCCGGTTCTTCGAATAAAAAAATCTAAAGGACTGGTTATCATTTCATACTTGATGACAAAGTCAAGTTCTGCCAAAATCAACCTATCATCTATGCTTTCTTCATTTCTTTTCTCAAACTCCCTCATGATTGCATCGGTTTGACTCCCGTAATTATGAACGAGATATTTTCCATAACCCGCTTCCATATTCAGCGTCAGCAATTTAGCTTCAATCTGAATGCAATACTTTTCAACATCCTCGAAAGAATTAAAAGTATTTCCGATGAGCGGAATCTTGTCTGTATAGCAACTCTTTAGAGGTCGATCTTCAAAATATCGGTCAGCAACTATATTTATAACACGTTCGGCCATTTTTCGATAGCCCGTGAGCTTACCACCGGCAATTGAAATCAAGCCTGTTTTTGAAATGAAAATCTCATCCTTTCTGGATAATTCTGATGCAGACTTTCCTTCCTCGGATATTAATGGTCGCAGCCCTGCCCAGCTTGACTCCACGTCCACCAATCTCAAATCAACTGAATCAAAATTATTATTAACTGCCTTCAACAAATAGTTCACATCATCTTTTGCAGCGACAACACTATTCTTGTTGCCATTGTAATTCGTATCGGTGGTGCCAATATAAGTCGTTCTTCCTCTTGGAATCGCGAAAATCATTCTCCCGTCTTCAACTTCAAAATAGATAGCCTGTTGAATAGGAAGCTTGGTTCTGGCAACTACAAGGTGAATTCCTTTGGTAAGGTGAAGAAACTTACCCTTCATGGAATGATCTAACATGCGCAGTTCATCAACCCAGGGACCTGTGGCATTTACAAAGCACTTACTTTTTATGGTGATAATACTTTGGTCATAGGTGTCACGGGCATTAATTGAAACCAAGCTCCCTTCATAATAATTGAACTGTACAGCTTCACAGTAATTTAATACGTCAGTTCCATGTGAAGCCGCGGTTTTGATAATCTCAATCGTGAGCCTTGCATCGTCTGTCCGATACTCTGCATAAAGGGCTCCTGCTTTTATACCATCGCTTTTTAACAAGGGTTCCTGTTTTAAGGTTTGTTGTCGGGTAAGCATTTTCCTCCGATCTGCCCGTTTTACACCCGCCAGCCAGTCGTAAATTTTAAGACCAATAGATGTAAATGTTGCACCAAGGGATTTTTCAGTCAGTGGAAGAAGCATTTTTTCAGGAATGACCAGGTGCGGAGCCAATTGATGGACAACAGCCCGTTCGCTGCCAACTTCCTTGACCAAACCAAATTCCAGCTGCTTGAGATAACGTAGTCCCCCATGAATTAATTTAGTCGACCGGCTGCTGGTTCCGAACGCAAAATCATTTTTCTCAATGAGCGCGGTTTTTAATCCTCTTGTCACAGCATCAAGAGCAATGCCGGCACCGGTTATTCCACCGCCAATTACAAGTAGATCATAAGGAGTACTTTCAAGACGTGAGGTTATATCACGTCTTTTGAATGAGGATAAAATCATATCAATCTTTCAACCACCCTTTCGTACGATCAACCGCCTTTTTCCAGCCACCGAATAATCGATTTCTGTTCTCCTCACTCATTTGAGGTACAAAAACCTTGTCGGATTTTCGATTTTTTGTGATGTCTTCTTTTTCCAAAGACCAGAATACAAGCCAGCGAGATAAGCAGCACCCATTGCTGTTGATTCAATTACTGTTGGTCTTTCCACTTCAGCATTCAGGATATCCGATTGAAACTGCATCAGTAAATTATTTGCGCATGCACCACCATCCACACGTAAACTTTTGAGTTGCAATCCTGAATCATTTTCCATAGCCAATAGCACATCTTTTGTCTGGTACGCCAGCGATTCGAGCGTGGCTTTTATTATATGGTCCTTTCCCGTGTCCCGGGTCAGCCCGAAAATTGCGCCTCGGGCAAACATATCCCAATAGGGAGCGCCCAATCCGGCAAATGCAGGAACCACGTAAACTTCATTTGAACCGAGTGCCTTCGAAGCAAAGTATTCTGAATCCGCAGATTGATCAATCACGTGCAAACTATCCCGAAGCCATTGCACCGCAGCACCTGCAATAAACACGCTTCCTTCCAGTGCATACTCAACTTTATTATCCAGTCCCCAGGCTATAGTTGTTATTAATCCATTTTTAGATTCTTTTATTTCAGAACCTGTGTTCATCAACATGAAGCAACCTGTACCATAAGTATTCTTGGCCATACCCGGCTCAAAACAGGCTTGACCAAACAGAGCGGCTTGCTGATCTCCGGCAACACCACAGATTGGAATGCTCTGTCCCTGGTAATTCCAATGACCATATAAATGAGATGATGGAAATACCTCAGGCAACAACGAATCAGGGACGTTCAATTCTGAAAGAAGCTTTTTATCCCATTTTAAATCCCGGATATTATAGAACATGGTACGGGAGGCATTGCTGTAATCTGTCGCATGACGTTCACCATTCGTAAGCTTCCAAATCAACCATGTGTCGACCGTGCCAAAAGCTAACTCACCTCTCTCCGATTTTGTTTTTGCGTCTTTGACATTTTGTAAAATCCATTCAACCTTGGTTGCCGAAAAATAGGAATCAATAACAAGCCCCGTATTTTTTCTTATATAGTCCTCCAATCCCTTTTCCTTGAGCTGCTCACATCTTTCAGCAGTTCTCTTATCCTGCCACACAATGGCATTATAAATTGGTGAACCTGTTTTCCTATCCCAAACAACCGTAGTTTCCCGCTGATTGGTAATACCCAATGCTACGATCGAAGAAGGATCGATTGAATTTTTTGTATGACTTGTGTCAGCGTGTCAAGTTGGGTACTAAATATTTCATTCGCATCATGCTCGACCCATCCCGGCTTTGGATAAATCTGATTAAATTCCTGCTGCACAATATCCATAATCGTACCCTTCTCGTTAATTAAAACCGATCTTGATGATGTTGTTCCCTGATCAAGTGCGATGATATACTTCATCGCTATGTGAAAAGTAATTGATACAGTGAGGCTCCGAGAATCGCGCCTAAAATCGGTCCAACTATCGGTATCCATGCATACTTCCAGTCGGACGACCCTTTACCATGTATCGGAAGAATAAAGTGAACCAACCGAGGTGCAACATCGCGGGCGGGATTAATGGCAAATCCAGTAGTTCCACCAAGGCTAAGACCAATAGAAACGATTAGTACTCCAATCACAATTGGATTCAAACCTTCTGCAAAATTATTTACCCCAATAAATAATAAGCCGAACACCAGCACTGTTGTTCCGAGTACCTCACTCGCAAGGTTTGCAAAAGCGTTGCGAATAGCTGGAGCCGTACAAAAAACGGCAAGTTTAGATTCGGTGCTTGAGGTTTGCTTCCAATGGGGCAGATAGTGCAGATAAACTAATACCGCACCTGTAAAAGCCCCTAACAATTGCGCAATAATATATCCGGGAACACTGGACCATTCAAAATCTCCGGCCCAGGCCAGGCCAACCGTAACTGCAGGATTGATATGCGCCCCGCTTATATTACCTACGGCATAAATGGCCAATGCAACTGCAATACCCCAGCCAAGCACTATAGTAAGCCAGCCTGCATTCTCTGATTTGGAGTTTTTGAGCAAAACACCAGCGACCACCCCATTGCCTAATAAAATCAAAAGAAGCGTACCTAAATATTCACCTACGTAAGGGCTCATTATTAAATTGATTATGTGTAACGCAAAATAGAACAATAACCAGTCTATTAAAAAATTCCTGCTTTCCGGTGATTACAATTATTTAATATCTTAGTATCAACTGAAAAATAATTATGAAGCTAAAATGGACAGTTGTTATATTGGTCGCTGTTCTGCCGCTAAAAGCCCAGAATTATGATTCATTTACAAGAATAACTTCAGAACTTGTCAAGGCGGGAGATTCATTGGATTCAAAAAAGATTCTTACCCTGTGGGATGAGATTACTTTAATGGGTATCCCTCTGATCGCGAATGATTCGGTTGCTTTTTTTATAAAGGAGAAGCTAAGTCGGTGATTTGGATGGGCGATTTTAATGGATGGGGACACAACAAATCATTTCAAAATGAAGGTAAAAGAATTCGCAACTCCGACATTTGGATTTTAAAGGCTTCATTTCCGATTGATGCCCGTCTTGATTACAAAATTATAGTCAATGGAGATATGTGGCTCATTGACCAGTTAAATCCTTATCAACAGTGGTCTGGTGTTGGAGCAAACTCTGAACTACGAATGCCTCTTTGGAAAGACGATCCAATTCACATAAGAAATCCTGATGTACCCAGAGGTTCGCTTTCACCGGACATCCTTTTTACCAGTGAAATTCTTCGATACCAAATCACATTTAATGTCTATCACCCTTATGGAATGGATGAAAGAACTCCGTTACCCGTTTTATACGTCATGGACGGATATGAGTACATGCACCCTGAGATGGGAAATATGCTAACCATTCTGGATAATCTATATGCTGAAAAGAAAATAGATCCCATCATGGTGGTCTTCATCGACCACCGTGACCCTATCAATAGAACCATTAATCGCAGGATGGAGGAACTCGCCATGAATGCAACCTATTTCAGATTCTTTAAAGAAGAATTTCTGCCATACATTGAGAAAAACTATTCAGTACTTTCTTCACCGGAGTACAGGGCTATTATGGGTACCTCAGTTGGAGCACTCGCAGCTACATACTTTGCTTTTTCTCAACCACAGTTATTCAGTATGGCTGGTATTCAGTCTCCATCTTTTTATCTGAGGCCACAGATTTACTCATTTTGCAATGATCCTGGTACTACTAAAACAAAAGTGTCAATGACAGCCGGATTGATTAACGACAGCAGTGAGGGAAGTCAAAAAATGAAAGAAATTCTGGCGAGCAATTCTTGTGAGTATACTTATCGGGAAGTTAATGAAGGCCACTCCTGGGGTAACTGGCGTAATTTAATTGATGATATTCTTATTGATTTATTTGCAATAAAGTAGATTTAAGGCATTGAATTTGTACTGACCCTCATAAAAATGAAGCGATTACTATTATATCTGATCAGTTTAGGAATTTCTGCAACAATTCTTAACAGTTGCGTTTCGGGAAAAAGTGCGCTGAAGCATGGAGATTATTATGAAGCTGCCATGGCTGCTACTGACAGACTCAGAAGCAACCCCGATCACAAAAAATCGAAAGAAGTCCTTCGAAGCAGCTACTCCTTGGCCATAGATTTGTTGGATACCGACACCAAGAATGTGTTGGCCTCAGGATCTCCTTCCATGTGGAGAAATGCAGTTAATAATTATAACAAGATAAATACACTTTATGAGGCGATCCGCACTTCACCGGGAGCCCTAAAGGTAATACCTAAGCCTTACAATCGATACAATGAATTAAATGAGGCCAAGAAAAAGGCTGCGGTTGAATGTTATGAAGAAGGAATTCAGGAAATGATGACCGATTCTCGCCAAAACTCCAAGCGGGCTTATTTTCTGTTCAAACAGGCCAACGACTTTGCTCCGGACTATAAGGAGTCCATAGAGATGATGAATCAGGCTAGAATGAATGCCACCGTCCGGGTGGTGGTTGAAAGTAACGACAACGCTCAAGGTTGGAATTTTGAAAGTGCAATTTTTGGCGCAAAGGATTTATTTCTTGAATTCTATTCTCCAATCCAGGCCTATCAGGATCAATCTCTCAAAATGAACCATACCATGAAAATCAGTCAGGTAACGTACCAGGAAAATAAGCCAAGCATTAGTGAAAGCAAGAACACCTATTCCGACAGTGTTAAGGTGGGTGAAAAAACAGTGAATGGAAAGAAAGTTCCTGTAAATGAAAAAGTAAGTGCCACGATGATAACCTATTCTAAGAATCAATTAGCTACAGGATCTGTCAATGTTGTGATAACCGATATTTCTTCATTTGCTGCAATTCACCAAAGAACAATCAATGGCAATGCCTCCTGGAGTGGAAGTTGGTCAGTTTGCTCTGGTGATCAAAGGGCCCTTTCGAAATCACAAAAAAATCAGTGTGGAGGAAGCGAAACCTATCCACCGAGGGGTGAACTAAATAAAAATACCAAAGCCAATCTTGATAAAGGGATTCGAGAAGAAATCACGAACTTTTATAACAGTTACTAATTGAACTTCTGGTTCGGATTTTAAGTTATAGGTAAATGACAAAAGTAATCCTGCTGGGAATCATTTTAGCCATTAGCTTCAATTCAATAAGCCAAAAATCCTCTCCTATGTCTTCAGTCAATCCAAATGATAATGAAATTGCAACGCTTGGCTCAGGATGTTTCTGGTGCACTGAGGCTTTTTTTCTTGATTTAAAGGGAGTAAAATCAGCTGTGTCCGGGTATTCGGGAGGTGAGGTAAAAACCCAACCTATGAGGCGGTTTGCACAGGCAAAACAGGACATGCCGAGGTTGTTCAAGTCACTTTTGATCCAGCGATCATTTCATTTGAAGAAATCCTTGAAGTATTTTGGAATACCCATGACCCAACAACATTAAATCGGCAAGGGGCAGATGTAGGGACACAGTACAGGTCGGTCATTTTTTATCATAATGAAAATCAGAAGAAAACTGCTGAAGCCTATTTAAAACAACTTGATGCCTCCGGAATTTATAAGACCCCGATAGTTACTGAGATATCAAAATTTGATGTGTTTTATAAAGCCGAGAATTACCATCAGAATTACTTTGCATTGAACCCCAATCAGGGATATTGCCAATACGTAATCAGGCCGAAAGTGGAAAAATTCAGAAAGCAATATGCCTCTAAGTTGAAAAACTAACGCTGAGGCCACCAATTATCAAAATATATTGGCTCACGGTTCAAATTTCTTAGAAATCACAAAACATAATGCCCGCCCATTCGTTATAGCCTTAGAGTAGATAAATTCTTCTCAATAGGTTTAGGTTTAGGAACAAAAACCCTTCAATTCGAAGGGTTTTGTTTTAATGAAAATCTAAGAACTATTAAACTGTTCAGTTTGTTAAAATTGGATCTAAAACTATTTTCACTTATGAAATTTTTGAAGTACCTGCCTATCCTTGTCATTGCCATAAGCGCTTGTGCCCAGAGTAAAAAAGAAGAACCCGTAAAAAATCAGTATATGAGTAAGACCAAAGAAGAATGGAAAAAAGAACTAACACCTATGCAGTACCATGTTTTAATCGAAAAAGGAACTGAACAGGCCTTCACAGGAGAGCTTTTAGACAACCATAAGAAAGGTATGTACTATTGCGGAGCCTGTAAACAAGAATTATTTGCTTCTGAAACAAAATTTGAGTCAGGTAGCGGATGGCCTAGTTTTTTAAGCCGGTAAATGATAATGCTGTGGATATTGTGAAAGATCTAAGCTTTGGGATGGTTCGCGAAGAGGTTGTTTGCAGCAATTGCGGAGGCCACCTTGGGCACGTTTTTCCTGACGGACCAAAACCAACCGGACTGAGGTATTGCTTAAACTCTGCATCACTTACATTTACAGAAAAAAGGGTAACTAAGCTCCTATAAAAAGGATATAGCTTTTTCCTATATTTTGGGAAAATTACATCCATGTGTCGTTTGCTTGCCTATAAGGGCACTCCCATAATTATCAATAAACTTCTTTTCGAACCGAAAAACAGTTTAATCAATCAAAGTATTAATGCAAAAGAGCTGGAAGAGCCACTCAATGGAGACGGATTTGGTTTGGGCTGGTATAATCCGGACATCAGTGAAGAGCCTGCAACTTTTGTATCGCTTAATCCGGCATGGAGCAACAGAAACTTACGAAATCTTGCCCCAAAAATAAAAACCGGATGTTTGATTGCCCATGTAAGGGCAGCTAGTGTTGGCGAAGTTTCAGAAGCCAATTGTCATCCGTTTCAATATCAGAACTGGTTGATGGCCCACAATGGTGGAGTTGAAAATTTCTCAAAGGTAAAAAGAGAGTTGCGATCCCATTTATCCGATGAATTGTATGTTTGGATTAAAGGTCAGACCGACTCAGAACACATATTTTCTTTTCTGGTTAGTTATATGGTAAGCAAACACAAGAAGGCAACACCAGAAACAGTGATGGATGGGTTTGAATACACATTCGAGAATCTTAAAAAGCAAATGGAAAAAAATGGAATTACTGAACCTGCCTATTTGAATATGGTAGTGTCTAATGGAGATTTTATTGTGGGAACACGCTACATAACCGATCCCAACATTGAGCCGCTTACTTTATACCATTCAGAAGGAACACGCTACGTGGTTGAAGATGGAGTTACCCATATGATGGCTCCAAAAGATAATGACCAGGCTGTACTCGTTGTATCTGAAAAGCTTACCGATGACAAGTACTGGACCATGATTCCAAAAAATCACTTTGTGGTTGTTGAAAACAACTACAATGTACGAATCCGAGCTATCACAACTTAAAAGAATAACCCTAAGCGTTTTAATTTGAAATCCGACATTATCATTGTTGGCGGTGGGATTGTTGGGCTGGCAACCGCCTATCAGTTGAAAGCTAAAAATCCCTCATTTTCAATTACGCTTATTGAAAAGGAAAAAGAAGTTGCATCGCATCAAACCGGAAATAACAGTGGAGTTATACACTCTGGTTTATACTATAAGCCAGGCAGCTTAAAAGCATTGAATTGTATTCATGGATATAAACTAATGGTCGCCTTTAGTCGGAAACATGAAATACCCTTTGAGCTCTGCGGAAAAATTGTTGTTGCCACGTCACAGAATGAGATTCCATTATTAACCAACTTGCATGAACGCGGAAAGCAAAATGGATTGAGAGAATTGAAGGAACTCTCAAAAGAAGAGTTGAAAGAATAC
>JAAUQD010000051.1 GCA_012032815.1 Flammeovirgaceae bacterium | reverse complement strand
GTGTATCACTAAATTTAATAATCCGTGTATATCCACCGGGGCGCTCAGCAGTACGTGAGGCCACTTCACCAAAGAGGGCCTTGATTGATTCCTTATTCTGTAAATACGAGAATACCGTTCTGCGCGAAATGCATGGTATCGGTTTTTGCCTTTGTGATAAGGGGTTCTACATACTTCCGCAACGCTTTGGCTTTCGCCACCGTAGTCGTGATCCGCTTATTCAAGATCAGCGAAGTCGCCATATTGGATAGCATGGCCTTACGGTGGGGTGTTGTTCTGCCCAGGTGATTTACTTTTCTTCCGTGTCTCATTACTCCTCTTCCAATTTATATTTTATCAGATCCATGCCAAAGGTCAGGCTTTTTTCTGCCACCAGTTGCTCCAACTCCGCCAGGGATTTCTTTCCAAAGTTTCTGAACTTCATCATATCTGAAATCTCAAGCTGAACCAAATCACCTAATGTTCTCACTTCAGCCGCTTTTAAGCAATTGTAAGCACGAACTGAAAGATCCAGATCGTGGAGTGGTGTCTTCAGCAGCTTTCTCATGTGCAGCATTTCCTCATCCACCTGCTCAATTTCGCTATCCTTACCCGTCTCCAGTTCAATTGACTTATCCGAGAACAACCGGAAATGTTGAATCAAAATAAACGACGGCACCTTCCAGCTGCTTTCTCAGGATGGATTGAACCATCGGTCTCAATATCGATAACTAATTTTTCGTAGTCCGTTTTCTGCTCAACGCGTGTGTTCTCCACGCTGTATTTTACATTCTTAATCGGAGTGAAAATCGCATCGATTGGAATGTGACCAAATACTTGCTCGGAAGGTTTGTTTTCCTCAGCGGGTAAATAGCCTCTTCCCTTTTCAATTCCCAGTTCAATCTCAAACGAAGCTGAATCGTCCAGATTACAAATTACATGATCAGGGTTAAGTACTTCATACGCAGATGTGAACTTCGCGATATCGCCAGCTTTGAACTGCTTCTGCTTCTTAATGTTTACAACAACTTTAGTTTCAAAACTATCGGCAACTTTCTTCAGGCGAACCTGCTTGAGGTTTAAGATAATTTCAGAAACATCTTCGACAACGCCTTCAATGGTAGAAAACTCATGTAAAATTCCGGGAACCTTAATGCTGGTAATGGCATATCCTTCCAAAGATGAAAGAAGAATTCTGCGTAATGCATTACCTATAGTAACCCCATATCCTTTTTCTAATGGTTTAAAGGTGAACAAGCCACGAAAATCATCCGACTTTTCCATCACAACCTTATCGGGCATTTGAAATGCTAATATTGACATAGTGATTTAATTTTTTTTATTGTTTTAAAAGATTACTTGGAGTACAATTCGACAATCAATTGTTCATTGATGTTTTCAGGAATATCCTGACGAGGGGGCAGATTAATAAGCTTACCTACCATCTCATTTCCGTCCCACTCCAACCAGTTGTACTTACCCGCTGATTGAATGGACAGACTGTTGGTGACTGCTTCCAATGATTTCGATTTTTCACGAACACCAACCGAATCTCCGGGACGCAGTGTGAAAGAAGGAATATTAACCAACTCCCCATTGACTAAAATATGTTTATGAACAACAAGCTGCCTGGCAGCACGTCTGGTCGGTGCTATTCCCAATCTGTACACGGTGTTATCAAGACGTGCCTCCAACATTTGCAACAGCACTTCTCCGGTTACACCCTTCTTACGAGACGCCTTGTCAAAAATATTGGCAAACTGACGCTCCAATACACCATAGATGTATTTTGCTTTTTGCTTCTCCGCCAACTGAACAGCATACTCAGATTGCTTGCGCTTTTTTCCACGGCCATGCTGTCCGGGACCGTAATTCTTCTTTTGAAGCGCTTTACTCTCCCCAAGGATGGGTTCGTTGAATCTTCTTGAAATTTTTGCTTTTGGGCCTAAATATCTTGCCATGATCGCTTACTTGTTCTTATTGTATTAAACTCTTCTTTTCTTAGGAGGACGACATCCGTTGTGCGGCAGCGGTGTCAGGTCTTTAATTATTGTAACCTCAATACCAGCACCTTGAATAGTTCTGATGGCGGACTCACGGCCGGCACCCGAACCTTTAACAAACACTTCCACTTTACGAAGGCCAAGTTCAAATGCCTTAGTCGCACAATCTTGTGCTGCCATTTGAGCAGCATAAGGTGTATTTTTTTCGAGCCTTTAAACCCCATCTTTCCAGCAGATGCCCAGGTGATCACCTGACCGGTGCTATTGGTCATTGCAATAATGATGTTATTGAAAGTAGCTTTTATGTGAGCCTGTCCAAAGGCTTCCACCTGTACTACTCTTTTCTTGCTCTTGTCTTTTTTCTTTTCTGTTGCCATGCTATTCAGCTATTAACCTTTCGTTGCTTTCTTCTTATTCGCTACCGTCTTACGTTTTCCTTTGCGTGTGCGGGCATTGTTCTTTGTTGTTTGTCCGCGTACAGGTAACCCTCTGCGGTGACGTAGTCCACGGTATGAACCTATGTCCATCAACCGCTTGATGCTGAGTTGAACTTCAGATTTCAGCGAACCTTCAATTCTGAATTTCTCAGCAATGATGGCGCGAATGTCATTTGACTCATCATCACTCCAGTCTTTAATCTTCTTATCCCAGCCAACACCAGCTTGCGTTAAAATCTGTTGCGCAGATCTGCGACCAATACCAAAAATATAGGTAAGGCCAATCTCTCCTCGCTTGTTATCCGGAATATCTACACCTGCAATACGTGCCATAATTATCCTTGTCTTTGTTTATACCTTGGATTCTTTTTATTAATCACATACAATTTTCCTTTGCGTCTGATGATCTTGCAATCAGCGCTTCGTTTCTTTATGGATGCTCTTACTTTCATCTTACTTATATCTAAAAGTTATCCTACCTTTTGTTAAATCATACGGTGACATTTCCAGTCTTACCCTGTCTCCGGGCAATATGCGGATGTAATGCATCCTCATCTTACCTGAAATGTGCGCCAATACTTCATGACCATTCTCTAACTGCACACGGAACATCGCGTTTGACAGCGCTTCCATGATCGTTCCATCCTGTTCTATTGACGACTGTTTTGCCATTTATATGAATAGTTCTGTTCTATAAATTCATGTGTTGTTACGATTTCAGTTCTGTCTTCCATAATCGCAACCGTGTGCTCAAAATGCGCAGAGGGTTTCCGGTCTTCCGTCCGGATGGTCCATCCATCGCGTTCCTGTACAACACGTTTCGTTCCCAGATTGATCATCGGCTCAATGGCAAACACCATTCCCGGAACAATCTTTACGCCTTTACCACGCTTCCCGTAGTTCGGAATTTCAGGATCTTCGTGAAGTTGTTTTCCAACTCCATGTCCGACCAACTCCCTCACCACACCATAACCAAACTGCTCAACATAGGACTGAATAGTATGTCCTATATCACCCGTTCGGTTGCCAGCCCGGGCAGCTTCAATTCCCAGGTAGAGTGCTTCTTTTGTCCGGATCAAAAGATCCAGAACTTCCCCCGAAACTCCTTCCAGAGGATACGTGTAGGCTGAATCGCTGTGAAATCCTTTATAAAAAACTCCACAGTCAATGGTAATTATATCCGTCTCTTTCAGTTCATAATCTCCGGGAAAACCATGCACCACTACTTCGTTTACCGAAATACAAAGTGATGCCGGAAACCCATTGTAGTTCTTGAAAGAGGGTTTACCTCCGTGGTCCATGATGTACTCCTCAGCTGCATCGTCCAACTTCTTAGTGGTGATACCTGGTTTTATCAACCTGGCTACCTCACCGTGAGCTCTTCCTAAAATCTGAGCTCCTTCCCTAATCAGTTCAACTTCCTCAGCCGACTTGTACTGAACCATTCAACCTCAAGCCGCAGCAAATTGAGAACGTCCTTTCACTCTTCCTGACTTCATCATACCTTCATAATGTCTCATCAACAAATAGCTTTCAACCTGCTGGAGTGTATCAAGCACAACACCAACCATAATTAAAAGTGAAGTGCCACCATAGAATTGGGCAAAATTTTGCGTTACCCCTAGCCTTACTGCAAATGCAGGAAGGATAGCCACTATGGCCAACAAGATGGCGCCCGGAAAAGTGATTTTTGATAAAATACTATCTATAAAATCAGCAGTCTGCCTTCCAGGCTTTATGCCAGGAACAAAACCACCGTTTCTTTTTAAATTTTCTGCAATGTCATTGGATGGTACCGTTATCGCTGTATAGAAAAAAGTAAACAGCAAAATCAAAAGACCAAATACCACATTATACTGCCATGATGTAAAGTCAGCAAAAGTTGCACCTACATAAGAGCCGATGTCTGAATCTCTCCATATACCCGCTACCATGGGAGGAATAAACATCAATGCCTGAGCAAAAATGATAGGCATTACCCCTGAGGCATTAATTTTTAGAGGAATAAAGTCACGCTTTCCACCGTAAAGTTTATTACCCACAACCTGCTTTGCATATTGCACCGGAATTCTTCGGGTAGCCTGAGTCATTGCAATCACACCAACTACAACAATGAAAAGTATTAACAACTCAATGATGGACAATAAGGCACCATTCATTCCTTTAGTTTCCAATTCCTGAAATAAGGCGGCCGGGAGCCTTGAAATAATCCCAATCATGATCAACATGCTGATACCATTTCCAATACCCTTGTCGGTAATTCGCTCACCTAACCACATACAGAACATCGTCCCGGAAACCAGGATGATGATTGAAGAGAGGGTGAAAAAGAATCCGGGGTTGAGAATAGCTTCTGAATTAATTGTGGCCCTCAAATAAGCATAAGATTGAGCCGCTGTAATGACTATGGTAAGTACTCTGGTTATTTGATTTATTTTCTTTCTTCCGCTTTCTCCTTCTTTTTGCAGTTTCGTGAAGTGCGGAACAGCTACTGTCAATAACTGAACTACGATGGATGCCGATATGTACGGCATAATACCCAACGCAAAAATTGAAGCACGGCTAAACGAACCTCCCAATAGCGTGTTGAGTAAATCAAAAATTCCTCCCTGATTTCCTGCGAGCAGATTTGGATCAACCCCCGGAAGGACGATGTAAGATCCTAAACGGAAAATGAGCAGAAATCCAAGCGTATTCAGAATACGAATCCTGAGATCTTCAATCGAAAATATGTTCTTTATCGTTGTAAAAAACTTCTTCATTTTACACTTTAGTCACTGAGCCTCCTGCCTTTTCAATCGCCTTGCTGGCGGTTTCAGAAAATGCATGAGCTTGTACGTTCACTTTTGCTTTTAACTCTCCCCTACCTAAAATTTTTACCTTATCCTTTTTGCCAACAATTCCATTCTTTACCAGAATTTCCAGTGTAATATCACTCTCCTTGGTTTTGGCTACCAATGCTTCCAGTGCATCGAGGTTTACACTCTTAAAGTAAACCTTATTGTTATTTTTAAATCCAAATTTCGGAACGCGTCTTTGCAATGGCATCTGACCACCTTCAAATCCAAATTTTCTGGAATAGCCTGAACGTGATTGAGCTCCTTTATGACCCCGACCTGCAGTTGATCCACCCGATCCCTGACCACGCCCCAGTCTCTTATTTGTTTTTACCGAACCTTTAGCCGGTTTCAATTCGTGAAGTTTCATTACTTAATTTCTGTTACGCTTACAAGATGATTTACTTTCCGTACCATGCCTTGAATCTGTGGGGTATATTCCACCTCAACAAATTTGTTCAGTCTCCCCAAACCGAGCGCTTTGATTGTGCGCAATTGCCGGTCTGGTCTTTTTATAGTACTTCTCGTTTGAGTAATTCTAACTTTCGCCATCTTTTTAGCCGTTGAAAACTTTATCCAATGTTATACCTCTGTTTCGTGCAATGGTGTGAGCATCACGCATACTTGTCAATGCCTTGAACGTTGCCTTTACCACGTTGTGAGGATTCGATGATCCTTTGATTTGCCCAATACATTGTGAACACCTGCGCTTTCTAACACAGCACGCATAGCACCACCTGCGATTACACCCGTACCCGCAGAAGCCGGCTTCAACAACACAAATCCGCCACCAAATTTACCGATCGACTCATGTGGAACAGTACCTTTAATGATGGGCACTTTTACTAAATGCTTTTTAGCATCATCAATTCCTTTGGTAATGGCATCTGTAACTTCATTGGCTTTGCCAAGTCCATACCCTACAACTCCGTTGCCATCTCCTACTACTACGATAGCTGAAAAACTAAATCTGCGACCACCCTTTACCACTTTGGCTACACGTTGGATCGCTACTACCTTTTCCTTTAAATCAATTTCACTGGCCTTAACCGTGCTGACGTTACTTTGAGTCATTTTTTTAAAATTTTAGTCCTCCCTCTCTGGCACCTTCTGCCAAAGCTTTGACATTACCATGATATAAATAACCGCCACGATCAAACACAATAGTGTTGATGCCGGCAGCCAGTGCCTTTTCCGCAATTTTCTTACCTACGCTTTTTGAAATCGTCAGGTTAAGACCACCTTTCTTCTCAATTTCTACAGATGAGGTTGATGCCAGAGTTAACCCTTTACCATCATCAATAAGTTGTGCGTAAATGCTCTTATTGCTACGAAATACCGATAGCCTGGGTCTTTCGGCAGAGCCTTCCAGCTTTCTGCGAATTCCCTTTCTGATTTTTTCTCTACGTGTTGTCTTTGTCCTTGCCATAACCTAAAAATTATTTAGCAGCCGCCTTTCCAGCTTTTCTCCGTACATACTCACCCACAAATCGAATACCCTTACCCTTATAAGGCTCTACCTTGCGCAGCGATTTTATTTTAGAGGCTACCTGTCCTATCAATTGCTTATCCGTACCCTCAAGAATGATTGTTGGATTTGATCCTTTTTCTGTGATCGCCTGAAGTTTCAGTTCCTTGGGCACAGCTAAAAAAAATGCTGTGGGAGAATCCAATGTTTAACTCAAGAACATTGCCTTGAGCAGCGGCTTTATATCCAACGCCCACGAGCTCCAACTCTTTTTTGTACCCGTTGGTAACGCCCTCTACCATATTTGAAATCAATGAGCGGTAAAGACCATGCATTGATTTGTGTCTTTTCTGATCGGTGGGGCGCTCAACTTTAAGCTCTCCATTTTCCTGTACGATTTTGAAATCAGGATCAATCTTCTCTGTCAGTTCTCCTTTTGGGCCTTTGACTGTAACCACATGATCTGCCTCGTTGAACGTTATGGTAACGCCTGATACAATCTTGATGGGTAAATTTCCTATTCGTGACATTTTAATTTCTTATTAATAAACGTAACACAATACCTCACCACCCACATTCATTGCTCTGGCTTCCTTATCGGTGATTACACCTTTCGATGTAGAAAGGATGGCTATACCCAACCCATTCAATACTTTGGGTAATTTATCGGCTCCTTTGTACTGGCGTAATCCGGGAGAACTGACCCGACTCAATTTTGTAATTGCACTTTCTTTGGTTTCAGGATTGTACTTCAACGCAATTTTAATGTTGACTTGATTATTTTGAGTCTCCTCAAACTTGTAGTTAAGAATATACCCTTTGTCGAAAAGTACTTTCGTTAACTCCTTTTTAATATTGGAGGCAGGCACTTCCACAATGCGATGATTTGCATGAATCGCATTTCTCAATCGTGTTAGGTAGTCTGCTATCGGATCGGTTGTTTTCATTTAATATCTATCAATTTCTTTATTACCAGCTTGCTTTTGTAAGTCCAGGGATTTTGCCCTCCGAGGCAAGTTGTCTGAACTGATTTCTGCACAAACCAAATTTTCTCATGTATCCTCTTGGACGTCCGGAAAGTTTACACCGCTTGCGCAGTCGAACTGCTGATGAACTGCGTGGAAGTTTGTCAAGGGCAGCATAATCTCCCGCTTCTTTCAACGCTTTACGCTTGGCAGCCAGACGGCTCACCATGGCCTCTTTCTTTCTGTCTCTCGCTACAATAGATAATTTTGCCATCAGTCAATATTAATTTTTAGTAGAAAAGGGCATTCCTAATGCTTTCAATAATTCAAAACTCTCCTCATCGGTTTTGGCACTGGTCACGAATGTGATATCCATACCATTGATTTTAGATACCTTGTCAATGGATATTTCCGGAAAAATAATTTGTTCTTTTACTCCAAGGGTGTAGTTGCCACGGCCATCAAATCCTTTATCACTTACTCCTTTAAAATCGCGAACCCGTGGCATGGCCACGTTCATCAGCCGATCCATGAATTCAAACATCTTATCACCACGTAGCGTAACCTTTACACCGATAGGTAAATCTTCACGCAACTTAAAATTAGAAATCGCTTTCTTTGACTTTGTAGCCACAGCTTTCTGGCCGGTTATTGTAGTGATCTCTTCAAGACCAATTTCAATAAACTTCTTATCGGTCACCGCTGCCCCTATACCTTTATTGATACAAATCTTCTGTACCTTAGGTACCTGCATTACCGACTTATACTGAAATTTCTGCTTCAGTGCCGGAACGATCTCCTTGTTATATTTTTCTTTTAATCTAGGCGTTGCCATTACTTAATAAATTCTCCTGTTTTCTTTGAATATCGTTGTAACTTTCCTTTTTCATTCAGCTTCCTTCCTACACGGGTTTGTTTTCCGGATGCAGGATCAACTAACATGACATTGCTGATATGAATAGGCGCTTCTGTTTTCTTTATGCCCCCTTCAGGTTTGCCGGCTGACGGTTTTTCATGCTTCGTCACCATCCTGATACCCTCAACGATCACCCTGTTCTTGGCTATTTGCATCTCCAACACCGTACCACTTTTTCCTTTGTCGTTCCCTGCAATAACCATGACGTTATCTCCTTTTCGGATTTTTCTTTTGGGCTGTATATTTTTTCTTCTTTCCATATGATTTTACAATACTTCAGGTGCCAATGAAACGATCTTCATGAATTGCTTCTCCCGTAATTCACGTGCTACCGGACCGAAAATACGCGTACCCCTTGGTTCATCCTGAGGGGTAAGCAATACCGCTGCGTTGTCCTCAAAACGGATGTAGGATCCGTCTTTTCTACGAATCTCCTTTTTAGTACGAACAATTACGGCTTTTGATACCGTGCCTTTCTTTACCTGGCTGGTGGGTAATGCAGATTTTACCGTTACTACAATTTTATCACCTACGGATGCATAACGTCTGTTGGTTCCACCCAACACGTGCAAACAAAGAACTTCTTTGGCTCCACTGTTATCTGCTACATTAAGACGGCTCTCGCTTTGAATCATGATTACTTAGCTTTTTCAATTACTTCCACCAATCTCCATCGTTTTAATTTACTCAAAGGACGAGTCTCTGTTATGCGAACGGTATCTCCAATACCTGCAGTATTCTTCTCATCATGAGCCATAAACTTGGAGCTCTTTTTCATAAACTTTCCATAGATCGGATGTTTCACTTTGCGTTCAACCACTACCGTGATTGACTTCTGCATTTTATTGCTAACAACCTTTCCCACTTTCTCTTTTCGTAAATTCCTCTCCATGAGAATTATTTTTTAATTTCTTTAGACCTCAACTCAGTCTTCAACCGGGCTATCAATCTTCGGGTTTCCTTAATCTTCATCGGGTTTTCAATAGCTGAAACCTGATGCGCAAACCTCAACTTGCGAAGATTTTCATTTTCACTTCCGATCTTTTCGGTAAGCTCGGCTTCGCTCAAAGCACGTATATCTGCGTTTTTCATATTATTCTACGTAATCTTTACGCACTGTAAATCTCATTTTTATAGGCAGTTTACCTTCAGCTAGCCGCAATGCTTCGCGTGCAGTCGCCATTTTAACACCACCAGCTTCAAACAAAATGGTGCCTGGCTTAATAGGCGCTACCCAATATTCAGGTGCTCCCTTACCTTTACCCATCCTCACCTCAGCGGGCTTGCGCGTTATTGGCTTATCGGGAAAAATCCTGATCCAGACTTGACCTTCACGTTTCATAGCGCGCGTGACAGCAACACGTGCTGCTTCCAGCTGTCGTGCTGTAATCCAACCGGGCTCCAGCGCCTTCAGTCCAAAAGAACCAAAAGAAATGGTATGACCACGCGTAGCAATTCCCTTAACGCGTCCTTTTTGCTGCTTTCTGAATTTTGTCCTCTTTGGCTGTAACATGTTCTGCCTTCTTTATTCGTCTACTTATTTTTTTCTTCTTCTGTCTCCTCTTTCACGATCACCACCCCTGTCATTACCACGGGCTCTGCGAGGACCTCCCGGTCCTTTGGATTCACCCGGGCTGTTACTGATCATCCCCACATTTGGAGATAAATCACGCTTCCCAAGTACCTCACCTTTAAATACCCATACTTTGATACCTATTTTTCCATACACGGTTTGAGCTTCTGAAATCGCATAATCGATATCAGCACGAAGCGTGTGAAGAGGAATGCGTCCTTCTTTATACTGTTCCGTCCTTGCCATATCGGCACCGGCTAACCGACCCGAAAGCTTAACCTTGATTCCTTCGGCACCCACACGCATTGCGGAAGCTATAGCCTGCTTCATTGCTCTGCGATAGGATATCCTGGCTTCAAGCTGCTGAGCGATGGACTCGCCTACCAATTTTGCGTCTAATTCAGGTCTTTTTATTTCGAAAATATTGATCTGAACATCTTTGCCTGTAAGCTTTTTTAACTCCTCCTTAATCTTATCAACCTCAGTTCCTCCTTTACCAATTACTACGCCTGGACGTGCCGTATGAATGGTGAGAGTAATCCTTTTAATTGTTCTTTCAATCACAATTTTGGATATACCTCCCTTTGGAATACGTGCTTCTACATATTTCCTGATTTTCTGATCTTCAACCAGTTTATCTGAAAATGTTTTGCCACCAAACCAATTAGAATCCCAACCGCGGATAATGCCTAATCGTAGCCCTACAGGATTTATTTTTTGTCCCATTCGAATTTATTTCTTCTTTACCTTCTTAGTTTTCTTTTCCTTCTTCTCCTTTTCTACCGGTTCTGATTTTTCAGCCACACCTTTAGGAGCTAGTGCATCCACTACCAGTGTGACATGATTTGATCGCTTACGAATACGGTGTGCTCTTCCTTGTGGGGCCGGACGCAATCGTTTAAGAATACGACCTCCATCCACAAACACTTCCTTCACAAAAAGATCTGCATCTTCCAGTTTAGTATCGGAGTTCTTAATTTCCCAGCTGGAAATAGCCGACAACAATAATTTCTCCAGTTTAGCTGAAGGATGCTTACGCTCAAATTTTAAAATCGAAAGCGCATTGCTCACACGTTGCCCTCTGATCAAATCGGCCACTAGCCTCATTTTCCTAGGGGAGGTCGGAACGTTCTTCAGGTAAGCCGTTACGGCTCCTTTTTTAGCCGCCTCTTTTACTGCGTTTAGCTTTTCCCGCTTTACGACTGCCCTCTTGGTTTTTTTCTCCGTCTTTTCCATGATTAAGCTTCAGCTTTATTATTTCCTGAATGTCCCTTAAAAATGCGGGTAGGTGAAAACTCACCAAGCTTATGACCAACCATGTTTTCAGTTACATAAACAGGGATAAACTTATTGCCATTATGAACTGCAAATGTGTGCCCAATCAAATCGGGTGTAATTGTAGAACGTCTTGACCAGGTTTTGATCACTGATTTTTTTCCAGCTTGCTCCATCGCCTGTACCTTCTTTAACAGACGGGCATCCAGATACGGACCTTTTTTAATTGACCTTCCCATTATTTCTTCCTTCTTGAAATGATTAAACCATCAGAATATTTTTTCGGATGCCTGGTCTTTAATCCTTTGGAATAAAGGCCTTTGCGTGACCGTGGATGTCCACCCGAGGCTCTTCCTTCACCACCACCCATAGGATGATCAACCGGGTTCATGGCTACACCACGTGTACGCGGGCGTCTTCCTCTCCACCTATTGCGACCTGCTTTTCCAACTTTTTCGTTCATGTGGTCGGGATTGCTGGCCGCTCCAACCGTGGCAATGCAATTCACAAGCACATTACGCATCTCACCAGAAGGCATTTTAAGAGTAGCATAGCTGCCCTCACGAGCCAGCAATTGTACAAATGCCCCTGCGCTTCGTGCGATGGATCCACCCTTGCCCGGTTTCATTTCCACGTTATGAATTATTGTTCCCAATGGAATTTTGGACAACGGTAAAGCATTACCCACTTCAGGGGCAACATTTTCGCCAGCTTGTATGGTCTGTCCCACTTTGATTCCCTGAGGTGCTATGATATAGGATTTTGATCCATCCTTATAGTACAGTTTAGCGATGTAGGCTGTGCGGATTGGATCATACTCAATCGACTTAACCGTAGCCGGAACGTCAAATTTATTGCGCTTGAAGTCAATCAATCTGAACTTCTGCTTGTGTCCACCACCAATGTAGCGCATGGTCATCCGGCCCTGATTGTTCCTGCCTCCGGTCTTCTTTCTCGATGCTACCAATGACTTTTCAGGTTTAGATTCGGTTATTTCATCGAATCCTAGCGCCATTCTGTGACGCGTGCCTGGAGTAACTGGTTTTAATTTCTTCAACGCCATTGCTTGCTATATTATACGTTGCTATAAAAATCTATTACTTCACCTTCCGCCAATGTGACAATGGCTTTTTTGTAGTTTGGCTTTCTGCCGGCTACAACACCTGCTTTAGTAAATCTTACTTTTGATTTACCCATCACATTAATGGTGTTAACACTTTCAACATTCACTCCGTAGAGTTTTTCGACAGCGGCTTTGATCTCCACCTTGTTGGCTTTATTATATACAATGAAGCCATACTTTCCTTTCTCATTTAGAGAGGATACCTTTTCTGTGATCAATGGTTTCTTAAGTACTTTCATCGCTTATTTTGCTGTTAGTAGGTTGTCAATCTTATTCAGGGCTCCTTCCAGCACAACCAATTGATCTGCATTGACCACATCGTAAGTATTAATCTGGTCAGCAGTAATCACCTTAGTATTTAAAATATTCCTTCCAGAGAGTATGATTGATTTCGAAGCTTCCGGAAGCACAACCAATGTCTTCTTCTCGTTTAGAGAAAGTGCAGACAGCATCTTTACATAATCTTTTGTCTTGGGGGCTTCAAAAACGAAATCCTCCAAAACCGAAATTGATTTGTCTATTGCTTTGTAGGTCAGGGCCGATTTGCGGGCAAGATCCTTAACCTTCTTATTCAGCTTGAATGAATAATCGCGTGGCCTGGGTCCAAATACTCGCCCTCCGCCTTTGAATAACGGGCTTTTAATATTACCCGCTCGCGCTCCACCCGTACCCTTTTGTTTCTTTATTTTTTTGGAAGACCCTGCTATTTCCGCTCTTTCCTTCGACTTGCTGGTACCCTGACGTTGATTGGCTAAAAAGCTTTTTACATCGAGATAAATAGCATGATCGTTTGGCTCAATACCAAATATGTCAGCCGAAAGCGTAATCTTACGCTTGGTTTTTCTCCACTATATTTTTGTACTGCTATATCCATTACTTCTGAAGAATAATCGTTGAGTTTTTTGGTCCCGGTATAGATCCACTAACCAGAATCAAGTTTTGTTCAGGTAAAATCTTTACCACTTTAAGGTTGATAAGTTTTACTTGTTTGTTACCCATGCGTCCAGCTAAACGCATTTCCTTTAACCACACGGCTGGCAAATGAAGAGTTACCCATAGAACCCGGGGCTCTCAATCGATTGTGCTGACCGTGAGTTTGGCCTCCAACTCCGCTAAATCCATGACGCTTAACAACACCCTGAAAACCTTTTCCTTTTGAAATGCCAACCGCATCCACCCAATCACCCTCCTTAAATACCTCACCCACCTTAATCTCTTTTCCCAGCTCAACCATCCCATCAAATTCTGTCCTGAAGTCTCGAAATTCAACGGATGACTTTTTAGGGGTAGTTGCTGCCTTCTTGTAATGACCGATTAAAGCCTTGGTAGAATGCTTTTCTTTCTTCTCTCCAAACGACAACTGAACCGCACGGTATCCGTCCTTCTCAGCGTTCTTTATTTGAGTGACAACACATGGACCTGCTTCAATGGCAGTTACACTAATGTTTTGGCCATCAGCTCCATACACACTTGTCATTCCTATTTTTCGTCCTATAATTCCAGGCATGGTTAAACCAATTTTACTTGTTTCCGAGTCGTTTTGCGGGTTTACCCACGCAAAAAGGACTGCAAAGATAGGATATAATGAATAGTTACCAAATGGGGGGTTTTAAAATTTTTTCAAGGACCAAAATAGGCTGTTTTGACCTTCCCAAATAAAAGGATGTACTTTGGAAAATCACAGAGCGAATGACCAACCATACATCCGTAAAATCCACCCTGATTTTAATACCTATGGTAATTAGTCTGTTCCTTGTGGATGTATCCATGGGGAGTGTATCCATCCCCTTTATTGACTTCATTCAAATCATGCTTGGAAAGGGTACCGGAGTATATCATGACATCATCTGGAAATTCAGAATGCCGAAGGCTTTAACCTGTGCATTGGCGGGCAGCGCCCTGGCCACGGGCGGATTAATGATGCAAACCATGTTTCGCAATCCGTTGGCAGGTCCTGATGTATTAGGACTAAGCAGTGGATCCAGCTTGCTGGTTTCCATCTTGATTTTGGCAAATGGTACGGGTATCGCAATTATACAACAATTCGCTTCCCATCCCTGGAGCGTGGCATTAGCGGCAAGTTTAGGGGCCTCAATGGTGTTTATGGTCATCATATTAATCGCACAACGGGTTCGCGACAACACTGCCCTGCTGATCATTGGTTTGATGATTGGTGCCGGAACATCATCCATAGTAAGTGTGTTACAGTTTACCAGTCAGGCTAACGATTTACAGCTATTTCTTATCTGGACATTAGGAAGTGTGGGTAGTGCGAGCTGGCTGGAAATCCAGATACTCTCTTTGGTGGTCTTTTCAGGCCTTGCATTTTCTTTGGTTTCCATAAAACCATTAAACGCATTCTTGCTAGGTGACAGCTATGCTAAAAGTATTGGGGTAAACGTAAAACGAAGCAGGATTATCATTGTAATAGGTACCAGCTTGCTGGTAGGAGGTGTAACCGCTTTCTGTGGACCGATAGCTTTTGTCGGTTTGGCCGTACCACACCTGGTTCGGTTGATTGTGAAAACCAATAATCATAAGGTTCTATTATTTTCTGTAATGGCTGGCGGGGCTTCACTGCTCTTGATGTGCGACATTATTTCGCAACTTCCAGGCAGCGCCAAAATCCTTCCTCTCAATGCAGTTACTTCTCTGGTGGGTGCTCCGGTAGTTATATGGCTGGTTATACGTCAACGCAAAATCACAAGAGGATAATGGAAGAAAATAAACCGTTCCTGGTTCAGACGAACCATCTTTCCGTTGGCTATACAAATAGAACCTCGACCAACATACTCTTTGAAAATCTGAATTTATCACTAGAAAAAGGTAAGCTGGTTTGCTTCATGGGGCCAAACGGTATTGGTAAGTCAACGTTAATACGAACCCTATCGGGCTTACAATCACCGTTGCGAGGAAGCGTTTCTGGTGTATCAGTAAAAAACATTTCTGTTGTATTGACCGACCGGGTGGAAGCTAACCTTTCCGTTTTTGAATTTGTCAGTTTTGGAAGGTATCCATATCTACCGTGGCATATCCAACTTACAGATGAGGATTTTGCAACGATCAAGCAATGCATGGAGCAAGTTCGTATATCCGATTTGCGGGATCGAAAACTTTATGAACTAAGTGATGGGCAAATTCAAATGACAGCGATCGCAAGAGCGCTTGCTCAATCCACGCCTGTTCTTTTATTGGACGAACCGACAGCTCACCTTGATCTCAACAACAGAGTTGAGATTATGAACCTGTTGAGACGACTCGCTCATGATTCAGGAAAAGCAATTCTGGTTTCTACCCACGAGCTCGATTTGGCACTTCAGACTTCAGATTGGATTTGGTTAGCCACACGAAAAAAGACCATATTAACAGGGATGCCAGAAGACCTCGTTCTTGAAGGTGCTTTCGATGAGACTTTCCAATTCAAAGGCTTTGATTTAAAACCGGGAAGATCATTCACCCGCCAACGAAAAATAAATCGGTTGAGTTACAGGGCGAAGGAGCTACCTACCTCTGGACGAAGAATGCATTGGAAAGAAATGGTTACTCCGTTCAGTCGGGATCGGAAGTCAACATTAAAATTTTACCCGAAGATAATTCATGGGTTTTTTCTAAAGGAGTTGAGAAAATTATAATTCACTCAATAAGAGAGTTATTGAAAGTCCTTCAGTAACCTTTCAGTACTCAACATTTTCATCGCCCTCCTTATAATCGAGATAATAGATAACCAGATTGCACATTTCATCCGTTGAGTTCCATCCATACCCGATGTCCCTTGCCGGCTGGAAGGGATTCATCGGGTTCTCCGATGAGTTATCATATTTTGCTTCAACAATAATTCTCGACCCGGCAGGTATCTTAATCAGATTTTTGAATTGGTAGGTTGTCTGCCAGTTGAAGTCCCAGTCATTGATTTTAATCAGAGGTATTTCTTGTTGGTCAGGTGTAATGGCAAATGCCTTAAAGTATTTTCCAATAAAGTGCATGTGTGGCAAAACCGAAATCAATGAGATATCCCTATTAACCTTGTAATCAATATAAAAGGTTGGTATGCTCTCTGCCGGTATTACAAGGGTTGATTCGAAATATCGTTTTCACGAAGGGTAAGTGTAAACACTTCACGATCAACCTGGCCCTGCGCGAAATAAAGATTGATAATCGATTTATCCTCCTGAAGTTTGCTCGATGGCGAATAATGAATGTTTAAAATAAGGTCGGTACCTTTAAAGAGCTTCTTTCCTGTACCTGGTGGATAGAAAATGGTATTATTTCCCGGCACCCATCCATACAGGAACTCGTCAACTAATGGAATAGACTGAAACTGTTTTACTGCCGGGTCCATTTCTGACATCCCATCGATTCCCCGGATGCGCTGAGTTGTGTCGACCATAATCCGGCTATGATGTACTTGTCGTTTATTCCCGGGCACAAATTCAACAGTCGGATAAAAGTATCCTCGGGTAGATTTGTGCGAATGGAGAAAAACGAAACTCTTCAACTCCTTTGTCCGGTATTTTGAAAGACGTTCCCATGGGTAGCGAAAGGTCAGGATTACGCAAATTCTCCTCCTCTATGACTCCATGCTTCTGTTTGATCTTTTTGCCCTTAACCATTCCTCCCTTTACCCATTTTTGTATTAGCTCAATTTCATCAGAGGATAAAATTTTTCATTTCTGAATTCCTGATATCCCGGCTCTGCTTTCCAGGGTGGCATGTAGCGTTGCTGAGTTACACTGGCGATGAAATTTCCTTTTGCGCGGACTTCTTCATAATTGAGCAAACTAAACGGACCAATTCCTCCTGGTTTATGACAGGAGGCACAGTTCCTCCCGATAATGGGATCAATATCGTTATAGGTGACCTTTTGACCAAGAACCGAGGTGCTGAGA
>JAAUQD010000161.1 GCA_012032815.1 Flammeovirgaceae bacterium | reverse complement strand
GATAGACCCAGCACCTCCTCATAGAACTTTTGCATTCTCAAGCATGTCTTTGTAGTACAACCATGTAATGGTAGAATGAAATCCGGGAGACTTTGTTTTGGCAGTAACCGGACTGTTCTTTTTCAATAAAGGAATGAATTTTTCATTTTCAGGATGTTGTTTGAAAGTTTCGAATTCCAGTAAATATCCCTCCGGATCAATGGCGACAAACCCGTCATGCGCCCCACCTTCTTTCGGTTTGTATGAATACTTGATAGGAACGTTTTTAGAATTTAAATGCTCATACCATTCACCCAGGCGGTCGGTCAGGAGTGCAAGCGCCACTGTTTTAGGTTCTTCGGCTGTGTGCATTCCCTTGGTGGCATCCACCAGTATTAGATACGAATCGGCTGTCATGCGCAGTATTTTTGCCATCTGATAATCGGCCATCAATTCCATGCCCAGCGTTTCAGTATAAAAATTTGTAGCCTTGTTCAGATCTTTGTAATAAAGAAAAAGGTTGGTGGCACGGATTTGAAAATCGGCCATCGTTCGAAAATTAGTATTGTCTTTCAAAAGTTGATTTATTTTTTGTGGCGTATAACTTAGCAACCTTCCAAAACGCCTGGCCATTTCTTCACGGACTTTTCCATCATACAACTCTTCCGCGTTCAATTCATGAATATCCTTTTTCAGAGTCAGGTATTCATCAAGCGTAGTGCCTTTATATATTAATAAAACATCGAGGTCTTTGGCAATATCAGCCGGAAACAGGTCAGTAACAATCAAATCAGATTCGCGGTACAACATTACGCCATGGCGGTCGGCTATTTTTTGAGCTTCAAGTATAAATACATCCATTTCTTCGGGGCTTAGCGGAGTGCTCAAGGCCAATCGCTTCGCACCTGCATTCACCATTTCAGAAAATGCACCTACGGCACCCAATTGATACGCGTATTGATCTTTGGGTAAGGAGCAGCCGGATATCAGTAAACCTAAAAGTCCAGCGTTGAGAAATAATATCTTCGTATTCATGAGGTGTAGGGGAAATTTATTCTGCTAAAATAAATAAGAATGCTGTTCCTTCTCACATTACGAGGGCCCGGTAGGCTCACGCGACAAGCCGATAGAAAAGCCAACACCATCAAGCCCAACATGAAGGTTGAGTTAAGTAGTATAGTTTGTTATTTAAGTTTAGTGGCTTTAAACTTAAATAATTGAATTTTAGTTAACTTTGCTGAAAAGCATGCAATGGACTTTAAACCAGGTAATTACATACAGGAAAAGGGATATAAGGCCTTTCAGCCTGATAAAATAAACAAATCGTATCACTTCGATGATGCTGAAATGTTGCTCTTGTTGGAGCAGGCCAACTTAAAATTAGGCGAGTTAAGTGCCTATTCTGAGCTGGTTCCTGATGTAGACTATTTTATACAACTGCATGTACTCAAAGAGGCAACAGTTTCATCCAAAATTGAAGGCACACAAACAAATATGGAAGAGGCGTTGCTGCAGGAAGAGGAGATCGACCCTGAACGAAGAGATGACTGGCGCGAAGTGAATAACTATATCGTGGCCATGAATCACAGCATTGCCCAACTCGAAACACTTCCTTTATCAACCCGATTGCTGAAACAAGCACATGGTTTGCTTTTGCGCGATGTACGGGGTGAACATAAAATGCCTGGAGAATTTCGTACCAGCCAGAATTGGATTGGCGGTGCCAGTTTGCACGATGCCACGTTCATTCCACCTGTTTGGCAGGAGGTGGACCCCCTGATGAGCGACCTGGAGAATTTTTTACACAATGATGCTACCCGCTTGCCGCACGTTATTAAAATAGCATTGGCGCATTATCAGTTCGAAACCATCCACCCATTTTTGGATGGCAACGGTCGTATTGGCCGGTTGATGATTACCCTGTATTTTATACAGGCGGGCATACTAAAAAAGCCCGTGTTGTACCTATCCGATTTTTTCGAAAACAACAGGAGCCTGTATTACGATAATCTTACCGGTGTGCGCACGCGCAGCGATTTAAAAACATGGCTCAAGTTTTTTTTGGTAGGCACTATCGAAACATCAGCGAAGGCAATTGCGGGGCTGCGAAATATTTTGACGTTGAAAATAGATTGCGAAACAAACCGCATTACCCGGTTGGGCAAGAAGATGAAGCCCGCACAGGTTTTACTGAACCGGTTGTTTGTCGCACCTGTAATACGACCTGACGAAGTAGCCAGCATTACCGGGCTTTCTATCGTATCGGCCTATAAACTGATTGAGGATTTTGAGCGTTTGCACATTCTCAAAGAAATCACGGGCAACCAGCGCAATCGCATCTATGCATTTGATGAGTATTTTAATGTGTTCAAATAGCAGCAGAGGAGACCGATAAAAGTGAAAAAGCAAATAAGTAAAGCTACAAAGGCACAGTACCAACCCCCAAGTCGTTCTGAGTTTGTAACTCAAGACCTTTTCATTCACCTACTTTTCCTCGTCAACTTCAGATGAACCTGGATAGGGGATTAAAGTAAAGTCAGGTCCGGCCTGACCAAACTCGCCAAAGAACTGTTGCCCTGAGAAGGGTGTTTCTGGCTTAATGGCAAACAGCCGTAAACTTATTCGTACTTTAACGTATCCACCGGATTGATTCGTGCTATGCGAAATGTCTGACCTCCAACGGTGACAACAACCAAAATCACCAATACCAACACGCCCGAAAGAATTTCCAGCGCGCCAATTGAAGCCCTGTAATATTCTATGCGCAAGAAAAGTTTGTCAAAGAAAAAATAAGCGAGTGGTGTGGCAATGAGGATGGCAATACCAATCAGTTTTAGAAATCCCCTCGAAAGATTGTACGCCAGATTCAGAACATTGGCTCCCATTATTTTGCGAATTCCCATCTCCTTGATCCGACTTTCAGAAGTAGAAATTACAACCGCCAGCAATCCAAGGCATGATATGGTGATCGCCAGTAACCCAAGGAATCCAAAAATTTTGATCATCGACCGGATGGAAAGTGACATTTCCTCCACGTGAGCATCCAGAAACTTGGCTTCAAAACTTTGATCGGGCGATAGATTTTTCCATATCGCATCCATGCGAAGCAACGTGCTCGTAATGTCATCCGATGCGATCTTTACGTTCGCATAGGCAAAATAATTTGGATTGTACCGAAAAAAGAACGGATCAATCTTTTCCCGTAGCGGTTGAAAATTAAAATCTTTTACCACGCCCAAAACGCGGACTGTCCTGTTTTCATCAATCGTAAACTGCGTACCCAGCGCTTCCTGAGGTACGATGGACAGTTCTTTCAAAAATGTTTCGTTCACGATGATGAATTCTTCATCATGGGCCTGCTGAGCTGAAAAACCAGCTCCGGAAATGCGTTCTATTTCAAGGCATTCAATAAAATCCTCATCGATAAAAATCTGGTGCACCCGGACTGAGTCATGTGAAGCATCTTGTTTTACCCACATGACCGTGCCGCCCCAGCTTCCCGGAATCGCAGAAGACATGGCCACGCTCCGCACGTCAGGCAATCGCTCAAGTTCCGTTTTAAACAACTCAGGTTTTACTCCTTTCAAGGGAATTTCCAGAATGTTTTCTTTTTGAAAGCCCATGTTGTAATTCAGCATAAAAACGTATTGCCGGGCCAGGATCGATACGGCTAAAATAAAAACAAGTGTGATCACAAACTGAAATACAATCAATCCTTTGCGAATACTGATTTTAGAAAGCCTACCTGATGAAGTTGAGTTGCGCAGCGTTTCAATCGGATTGAGTTTTGAAAAATAAGCGGCCGGAAAAATGCCCGCCAAAATTCCAGTGCCTATCGCGAACAAAAAGAAAATAAAAAAAGTAATCGGGGTGATTTGAAAGTCAAATGTTTTTGACCCACTGACAATCATTTCTAAAAACTCAGACCGTATGACCTGAAACAGCAGAATAGCTCCCCCCAACGATATCAGCGATATGATGATGGTTTCCATAATCATTTGCAAAAAAATATTCCGTGACTGCCCGCCAGAAACTTTTCGCAATCCGATTTCTTTAGCTCTTCGAATAGCGCGGGCAATTGAAATATTCGAATAATTGAAACAGGCCGGAAGCAAGACAAGAATAGCCAGAACAAAAAAGATCACCATACTGGCAAAACCCCATACAAGACCTATTTCATTGTAATGATCCGTCCACGGTATGGAACTCAACGGCTGAAGACTAACTTCCACAAAATAAGTTGGGTTTGATGCGAAATGATCATCTGAAATTTTCTTTGTTGCCTGAGCGACATCCTCGGGCGACTTACCCGGAGTTAATAATAGATACGTATAGAAATTAGTTTTTGGACCCCAGTCATTCAGTTGATTTATCTTCCCTTCCTGCTGCAACACCTCCAGCGTGCTAAACGATACCAGGGATTCAAATAAAAAGTGCGAGCGGGTATAATCCGCCAGTACTCCGGTCACTTCAAAATCACCCCATCCTTTATGGGAATAATCTTACCTATGGGGTTTATCGTTCCAAATAATTTTTCCGACAACTCACGGGTAAGGACAATATTAAAAGGATGAGCCAGGGCAGTGCCGGCATTTCCCTGTGTAAGAGTAAAATCAAAGACATTAAAAAAATTGTCCGTTGCATAGTAGCCCGAAAGCGGAATAGCACTGTTCTCCCTGAGGGTTGCCTCTCCTGAAAATCCCTTGTTGAATTGTACCATCTGCTCGATACCCGATGCCGACTCTTTCAATTGTGCTGCCAACGGTGCGGAAGATGAGGCATAGGTATTTTTATCATTCTTATCATCGATGCTGGTAATGATGCGGTAAATGCGATCGCGTTTCGTATGAAAATCATCGGCTTCTGTGATATCAACCCATGCGGCCAAAGCCAGTAACCCCACTGACATGCCCACCGAAAGGCAAATGATGTTGATAATGGAAAAGGTTTTTTGCCTCATCAAAGACCGGAAGGCAATCTTGATGTAGTTCTGAATTAATCCATAATTGATTGAAGCATCTGAATTTGATTGGCGTTTACTCTTGCGTTTGCGCACCGCGTAAGAAAACATGAGCGACAACACCCGGAGCCAATACTTTCGTTTCGCAAATCCGGTAGATCTTGATTTTACATTCTCATAAAACAGCTCTTCCGCATCACCGAGCAAATCTTCCGCAGCAGCGGGGCCACAGTACCATTCAAAAAGACGGGTAGGTAAAGAGGGTACTTTTACTTTTTGCTTTTCAGATGCCATGGAACGCCAGATTTACTTTGGATTCAGACCATAGTGCATCGCGAAGATTTTTGTACTCATGCAAGGCAGCCTTGCCACCGCGGGTCACCTGAAAAAAACGTTTCCGTCTTCCACCACGCTCTTGTGTGGCTCCACCCAGGGATGAGGTCAGGTAACCCTTCTCTTCGAGCCGA
>JAAUQD010000160.1 GCA_012032815.1 Flammeovirgaceae bacterium | reverse complement strand
AGCCCACCAGCGCTGATGGTACTGGGGTAAAACCCGGGAGAGTAAGTCGTTGCCTTTATTTATCAAAAGCCTTCCCGAGAAATCAGGAAGGCTTTTTTTGTTGTAAACAATCAAGAAATTGTAATTCAATTGAATACTAAATGCCATCAATGATGCAGTGATTGTATTAAGAGACCACCACTTCAATGAATTCCGAATCTGTTAAATATTTATTTGCCAAATGAAGCTGATCAGTTTCATCGAACGACTCAACTTTATCAAATAACCTTTGATAAAAAGAGGGATCAAGATCATATAGTTGAATCCTTTTTATTTTTTCCATCACCGAGAATGGACTAGCCATATCAATTTGGGTAGTACCAATAAAATGACTCTTCGCTAATTTCAGTTCTTTTTTAGAAAGGGGATTGAAGCAAATATCATTGAGCTCTTTCTTTATCTCCGACAGAACCAAATCAATTTTGTCTTTATTAACATCGGCTCCAATTAAAAATATTGAATCATTCTTAAATGCATTAAGCGATGAATAAATTCCATAGGTGAGTCCTTTCTCCTCCCTGATATTCTTCATTAAACGCGAGCCAAAGTATCCGCCCAACATGTGATTAAGAAAAATGAGATTATAATAATCTTCATTATTTCTCAAGATCGATTTACGGCCTAATCGAATTGTAGCCTGAGTGCTGTTCATTTTTCAATTCGTTGAGTTAAAGGAGGCGAGCTTACTTCCTTTTTGGACTGAATTCATAATTTGAATTTGTGAGCGGAAATGCATTCTTCAACCGATCAATAATTTCATTTGTACTTTTTCCTACAATGAAAACCTTATAAGGATTCATAAAATGGAAGTGGTAACTGATAAGATCTTCCACAGATAAGTTAATAACGTTATCTTCTTCTATGGACCGCCCATATGGGTGATCTGTTCCAAATACACCTTGATTAATAGCCTTTGAAGCCAAATAACTTGACTTTTGTTTATTTATTTTAAGACTTTGTAAGAAAGATTCCTTTGTCTGATCAAGTTCTTTTTTAGGGAATGTTGATTCAGTAATGATTTGAAGGAATGTTGGGAATACCTTATTAATATTTTTATTTAAAGAGTATAAAGAGATCGAAACAAAATCAGCTCCGGGATTTATTTCAATGAATGCACCATACTGATCGAAAAATTCGGCTATAGCTGATGAAGTTAAATCGGCCGTGCCCTTGTCAAGCATTTGAGAAGTAAAATGAGAAACTCCTGGTTTTGGATCAAACCATTTGCCTGCCTTAAAGACAATTTCAATCTTGGTTATCTCTTGTTTTACATCGGGTATTTGGTAGGCAACTAATGAACGGTCTAGTGGAATTATTTCTGGGACGGGAAGATTTATTTTGGCCGAAAGCTTGAAGGGAGGGGCCTGTTTTTCGGTCAAGCATTTTAGTCAGTTACCGATTCGTCTGTTTTTGCTTTTTTATCAAAGTTGATCATGAGCGTAAAGCGGATCGTTTCCGCAAGAGCATTTTCTCTTTTATTTGTTGGAACAAGGTAGGCGACATCAAGACCGAATTTATTGTAATTAATGCCAACGCCAAAAGTCAAATATTTTCTGTTGCCCTTGTCAGATGCCTCATTGAAATAACCAATCCTTCCTGCAAAGGTATTGTTGTACCAATATTCAACACCTGTTGATAGCATGATTTCATGAATCTCTTCCTCGAATCCTCCCGGTGCATCGGTAAATGAACTAATCATCCCATTTAGTAAAGGTTTTGATTTACTGCCTGGGTACGGACTTGGTACCATGAGTTTATTCAGGTCAAGCGCAAACGTGAGACTGTTGTTCACATCAAGTTCTGTTCTAAAAGCACCTCCCATTCTTAAATTGATAGGGATGAAATCTTTATTGTTTACGTCTGAATAGGAAATCTTAGCACCTATGTTTGTTAGCGCCAGGCCTAACGATAAATTTGAATTCCTGGCAACAAATGGTTTTGTATAGAAAACGCCTAAGTCAACGGCCACAGAATTACCCGGCTGTGCATCGATGGCACCTGTAGTGAGTGCTCCCGTAAGGTTGGAATGAATGTATCGGATGGCTCCACCCAATCCCAAATTTTCAGTCAGCAATCGAGAGTAGGTAACATCAAACGCAAACTCGCGTGGGTTGTATCTTCCCAGTTGATCTATAGGATCAGGTCCTTTATTAAATTGTATTTCACCCAGATCGAAATATTTCATAGAGGCAGCTACGGTTTGCTCTCGAGATATCTTGTAGAAGCCCGACAGATAGAAAACCGACATGTCATTAATTATTTTGCCAAGCCAGGGTGTATAGGATAATGAAACTCCGTAACCGTTTTCAATAAAAGCTAATTTGCCTGCATTCCAGTAGGCCGCGTTGGCATCGGGTGACGTAGCAGCTCCGGTGTCCCCCATACCTGCAGCTCTTGAATCTGGCGTTATGGCCAGAAAAGGTACAGCAGTGGTAATCACTTTATTAAGGGTATCCTGACCGATTACATTAACCTGGGAATGGCTGTAAAATGTGCTTAAAATAAACAAACACAGAAAGCCAACACTTAACCTATTCATAATCAACTTCTAAGCCTTAAATATACCTTAATTAACAATAACTAACTTACTCACTTGTTCATTTTTCGACCCATCCATAAGGGAACGAACAGATACCCGCATCAAGTATAATCCGGGTGCTAATTTAGCTCCATTATTTATAGTACCATCCCATTCCATTAATGTGACCCGGTATGTACTTGATAGGATTGAGAACTGATATTCACCCGTTGTTTGTCCGGTAAGATCGAAAAGGTAAGCATCACATCCAAATCATCTCCGGCTCGATTGTGCTGAAATTCCACCGTTGTTGATGTTGAAAATGGATTGGGGTAGTTTATAAAATTCTCAATTTGAAGTCCGTCAGAATCAGAGACCTGAAACTGTATTCTTGCCGTGCCCTGATTGTTGTACACATCCCAGGCGTTTACTGTTATGGTGTGCATGCCAGGCTCAAGATTTTCCAATGGGTATGTTAACTCCCCTTTTCTGAAATTATCGGCTTCAGCAACATAGTAATCATTGATCGTAAAAGTAAGAGTGTCATCCAGGATGAGTGTCATCTGATTTAAAGCATTCGTTGAAGCGATGTTCATTCCGCTTTCATCCTCAAAGTGAGCCACCAATTGAGTGGTCGATGATACAATTCCACCTTCGATGAATGTATCATCTCCCATGAAAAGTTCGATTGAAGGTACATTAGTTTCAATTTCTGGCATTGCCTCCACTCCTCCAACTAATATATTTTCAACTGAGCCCGTGGCATCATTGTCTCCATTCTCATCAATGGCGTATGCACTTATTTTGCCATTGCCCACAATGGGTATTATATCTTCGGGAAGAATAAATTCAATTTGAAAATTTCCATTTTGAATTTTCGCCTGTCCCCTGAAAACAGCGTTACTCCATTCCGTATAATTAAATGGTGGGTTTTCATCTCCCAGCGTTTGAGTTGATTTTTCTTTATCATAAAGTGTCAGTTCGACAACTCCATTGTAGCTAGTTACCATGTTTCCGTTTTCAAGTATGGATCCAATCGCTATGACTTTTGAGAAAGCTTTTAACGTATCGGATCCTGATTCGGTTGAAATGTCTTCAATTACTACTTCAATTTCCGGAAGTGCCAGGTGCATTGAAGGATCGCCCAGCAGAGAGAAATTTCGATTTGATATTCCATTGATACTGTTATTCTTGGTGTCTCTGAATATTGTGCCCAAATCCTTGTGCTTGCCGTTTGGTCTGTCGAACAACGACTCATAGAAAGCGCGGTTAAGATTAAAATTGGTAGCGGAGCTAACGGGCCTTGAGGATGTTACCAATCCAATTGCACCATTTTTTGTCTGTGTTAATATAGCGGTACCTGTTGAGTTTTGATTAGGATCGTCATGCCTGCCAAATTCACAGGTTGCGGTAATAAATAGAGGGTGATTTAAAGAATTTCTCCAGTCATCAACCGTCTCCTCGTCAAGAACTAATTCCTGCATCCACACATGCTCTGATCCGTGACCGGTAAAATTTGCAATCAAAACACCCTTATCAATTTCTTTCTTCAGGGCTTTTGTTGTTTCAGGTGATAGTTGGCCGAATGATTTTGTTTCCTGGGGAAAGGCATCAAGGTATATTTTTCGAGTATCAAACTGAGGATGAAAAATATCAATTTCTGAAGCGAGCTGATTTGCCTGAGAATTATGAACATTAAAGTCACCATCATCGGCAACAAACAAAATTTTCTTACGCCAACTTCCAACTGCCTTTTTTTCAAGATCATATTGAATGATTTTATCTACTACAATCCCTGCTTCTTCTACGCTTTTTATGGGTAAGCGGCCAATCCCGATATCCAGTGTTGAGTTTTCGGAAAATATCTCTTCCCACAATCCTTCATTGTCCTCCAGCAAGCTGTAGTAGTCATCCGAAGCAAATGTTGATAAAGGGCTTAGTGAGTTTCTTGATTCGTAAACCGGGACATAATTTGAATTATTTGTAGGCGTATGGTAATCATAAGATCCACTTCCAAATAGCAGAACATGTTTTAATGAGTCTTCCATTTTATAAAATACCGGGCCAAATCCCTGATTGCTGTTACATCCTGCCTTCCTCCAGAAAACTCATTGTAAATCTGAGTTGTTGTTGCAACCAAAACATTGAAGTTGTTATAGGATTGCCGATGATTTGCCAATCTTATTGCATCATCTTTGAAAGAAGGATGGGTAACAATAATAAGATCCGGTATCGAAGCTCCATGAATATTTTGGTTTTCAACACTGCCCTTTAAAATAGGGTAGGGAACATCTTTAAGTCTGGCCATTTGAAAATAACTCAGAGATGCAGTTTGTGTAGAGAATTTTAAGCTTGTGGAGACTGAATAGGTTTGAGCTTTTGCATTGAAAGGATCGGTGATATCCCAAAGAATTAAATCAGCAGGACCAGCTTCTATTTCGAAACTTGAGATTGGATTTGCTAACGATTCGATCGAACTGAACTGAGTTTGTTTGTCGTAATACATCAGTTTTCTTTTGTACGTCATAAGCCAATAGTCCAAATATCCGATGGATTTTCCAGATGCATTTTTTGGAATTGATATTTCAATTCCTGTGATGTTCGTAGGGATGCGGAAGAGGAGTTGGCATTTATGAAAAAGGTATCTGATTTGGTTTGACCTTTGGCTCCATATTGTGTATTCGGAATGATGGGCATGATCTGCTCCCCCACGTCAGCACCATTTAAAAAAATTTTAAACGATGAAGGATTAAACGACTGCGCCATTGTTCGTGATATAACTTTAATGGTCGACCCTTCGGGAATCCCCGGTATTTCCGAAACAAATTTTTGCTCCAGTGTAAAATCAAAT
>JAAUQD010000050.1 GCA_012032815.1 Flammeovirgaceae bacterium | reverse complement strand
ATCAAACGAAAAATTGATTCGAATGACAAAGAAAGGTTTCAAACCATCTTTGCAAAAAACAAAGGCGCTGTTTCTGCGCCTACGGCAGGGCTGCATTTTAACGAAGCGCTTGCTCAAACGCCTTCAACTAAAAGGTGTTGATATGGATTTCATCACGCTACATATTGGCTTGGGTACATTCAGACCTGTGGATGTTGAGGATCTGACCAAGCACAAGATGGATTCTGAGAATTTTATCGTGGGGTCTAGTGCTGTTGAATTGGTGAATCGGGCGCTGGATACAAAAAGTAAAATTTGCGCTGTCGGCACCACATCCATGCGGGCGCTGGAGTCAGCCGTATCCGCAACCAACCGATTAAAAGAAAAATCCGGATGGACGGATAAGTTTATTTTCCCACCCTATGATTTCAAAATTTGCAGTGCCATGGTCACTAATTTTCATCAGCCGGAGTCTACACTCATGATGATGGCATGTGCTTTTGGTGGCTACGATCGCACAATGCATGCCTACCAAGTGGCAAAGAAAGAAAAATACAAATTCCTCACGTACGGTGATGCCATGCTGATTATTTAGTCATAGGTGCTTTTCCTGATCAGGTATACAAACAGGGAAATAGCTACCGGATAAATAAATAAGTAGGTAAAGGATGGCTTTATTATACCAGCTATAATTGTTGTTGGTAATATCAACAGAAAAATCCCCGTTACCACGATCAACACTTTTTTGGAGGCTTGCATGGGTACCGAGTATATTTGAAGGAGGCGGTAAATCAGGTAGGTTACCGCTGCAACATTAAATGCAAGCAGGAAAATTCGAATTAAAATCATCTGCGAATAAGTTTTGAATGGTTAAAAGTAAAAATAAGGAGGAATACGCACTTATAGTTGCAGGAGGAAAGGGAACCCGCATTCAAGGCAAGATACCCAAGCAGTTTCTGATTGTCGCAGGCAAACCAATTCTGCTTCACACGCTGGAGGCATTCATTAATTATTCTGAATCCATTAAATTGATTCTGGTTCTTCCGGAAGATGACTTTGTTACCTGGGAGAAAATAAAAACAGAATTTGACTTTAGCTATCCGGTACATATCGTGAAAGGAGGTGATTCTCGTTTTCAATCCGTCAAAAACGGGCTGGCCGCTATTGATGCTACAGGACTCGTGGCTATACATGATGGAGTACGTCCCCTAGTGTGTGAGGAAACTATCCACACATCTTTTACTCTTGCCGAAGTGCACAAAACAGCCATTGCTTCTGTACAATTGAAAGAATCACTGAGGTTAGCTGATTCCGACAAAAGCACTGCTGTTGACCGATCAAAGTATCGATTGATTCAAACCCCTCAAACTTTCGATATTGATTTGATTAAAAAAGCCTACCAACAAAAAGAGGAGGCGAATATGACGGATGACGCCAGCGTTGCTGAAAAAGCGGGTTATGCAATTTTGTTGTTTGAGGGAAGCTACGACAACTTAAAAATTACAACTGCAGAAGATTTACCAATCGCAGAAGCTCTTCTAAAACAAAGAAGCTGACCAGGCAGCTTCTTTAAATGTCTATCTAATATTCATCTTCATTAAAGAAGAAATCCTCTTTGGTTGGGTAGTCTGGCCAAATTTCTTCAATACTCTCATAAGGTTGTCCATCGTCTTCCAATTCCTGAAGATTCTCTACAACTTCTAAAGGTGCACCCGAACGGATGGAGAAATCAATCAACTCATCCTTTGTTGCAGGCCATGGAGCGTCTTCCAGGTACGATGCTAATTCTAATGTCCAATACATAAAACCCCTCTTTTTTAATTTTCCGCAAAAATAAAATTTAAATGATCAATTCAAACAGCATCTGTAAATTCCATCGGATCGATCGATTAAGTCTTTATTTTCATGTGCTACAATAAAGTAACCTATAATGCCTTGTTTGGGTCAAAATGCTCATATTTGCGCCTCTGAAATTGACTTAACCTATGGCTGACGAAAAAATTATTTTCTCCATGACGGGCGTATCCAAGATTTATCCGCCCAACAAAGAAGTACTTAAAAACATCTACCTGTCCTTTTTTTATGGTGCCAAAATCGGAGTGCTTGGTTTAAACGGGTCAGGGAAGTCATCCTTACTTCGCATTATTGCAGGCATCGACAAGGAGTTTCGGGGTGAAGTGGTGTCTGACTTAGGCTATACGGTGGGTCTCTTAGAGCAGGAGCCTCATCTCGATAAAAATAAAACAGTAAAAGAAATTGTTGAGGAGGGCGCCAAAGAAATTATGGACCTGCTTAAAGAATTCGAAGCCATCAATGAGAAGTTTGGTGATCCGGCCGTTATGGATGATCCGGATGCCATGGAAAAACTGATTGAGAAGCAAGGAAAGGTACAGGAAAAACTCGATGCAGCCGATGCCTGGGAAATTGATCATAAATTGGAGCGTGCAATGGATGCCCTTCGTACTCCTCCGGGCGATGCTAAAATTGGACATCTTTCCGGTGGTGAAAAACGAAGAGTGGCGCTTTGCCGCCTCTTACTTCGCGAACCCGATGTGCTTTTGTTAGATGAGCCTACAAACCACCTTGATGCAGAATCCGTTTTGTGGCTGGAGCAACATCTGAAACAATATAAGGGTACCGTCATCGCGGTTACTCACGATCGTTATTTTCTGGATAATGTAGCCGGCTGGATTCTTGAACTTGACCGGGGTGAAGGCATTCCCTGGAAAGGAAACTACTCCTCATGGCTGGATCAAAAGCAAAAACGTCTGGCGCAGGAAGAGAAAACTGAATCGAAGCGGCAAAAAACTTTGTCAAGAGAATTAGAATGGGTGCGTATGAATCCCAAAGGAAGGCAAGCTAAAGCCAAAGCTCGTCTTGGTGCTTATGAAAAACTCTTGAGCCAGGAAGTGAAAGAACGGGAAGAAAAACTTGAGCTTTTCATTCCACCCGGGCCTCGTCTCGGCAATAAAGTGATTGAAGCCAATGGTGTTTCTAAAGCATTTGGTGATAAACTTCTTTTTGAAGATCTCAGTTTTAGTTTGCCACCTGCGGGTATTGTAGGAATTATCGGGCCGAATGGTGCCGGTAAGACCACGCTATTCAAAATGATTACCGGCAAGGAGAAGCCAGACAGCGGAACCTTTGCGGTAGGCGAAACCGTCCAGATCGCTTATGTGGATCAGGAGCATGATGATTTAAAACCTGAAGACACGGTATGGCAGGCGATAACCGGAGGAAATGAATTGATGATGTTGGGTGGAAAAGAAATCAACAGCAGGGCTTATGTCGGCAAATTTAATTTTGGAGGAACGGATCAGCAGAAAAAGGTAAAAGAGCTTTCAGGTGGTATGCGCAATCGTGCACATCTTGCAATTGCATTAAAGCAAGGAGGAAATCTACTATTGCTGGATGAGCCTACCAATGACCTTGACGTAAATACACTACGGGCACTTGAGGAAGCCCTGGAAAATTTTGCGGGTTGTGCCGTAATCATTTCTCACGACCGTTGGTTTTTAGACAGAGTGTGTACGCACATTCTCGCATTTGAAGGTGACTCACAGGTGTATTGGTTTGAGGGTGGATTTTCTGACTACGAGGAGAACAAGAAGAAAAGATTAGGTGATGATCAACCGCACAGAATACGATATAAGAAGTTGGTAAAATAAATAACCATCATTTAATTTCTTCTCCGGGCCTGGTTTTCCATCGCTCGTGCATCCAAACCCATTGTTCGGGATGTTTTCGAATTTTCTCTTCAATGAAGTGTGTGTAGTTCTGTGTGTTCGTTACAATATCCTGCTCTTCATTTCCGGTGTCAACTAAAGGAATTTCAGGAAACAATTGCATGTGCTGTTTCCCATCTTCGCCAAGAAACACATAAGAAGGCACTACGGCTGCTCGAGTCTTCAATGCTAATACAGCTGCACCTATTGGAGTTGAGGCAGGTATTCCAAAAAAATCAACAAAACAACTCTTTACCTTTGTGTCCTGGTCTATTAGTATAGCGATTGAACCGCCATTCTTCAGCGCCTTAAGCAATCGAAAAGTTTCTTTGCCCCGCTCAATGGCCACAGCCCCAAAAGCATTTCTATACGTAAACAGAATTTCGGTAAGTCGCTCATCCTTGAGCGTTGTACCGATGATATGCGGATTCAGCCCTTTGAGTGCCATGTAGGTTACCTGTAAATCAAAAGCACCAATATGACATGCTAAAAAGATGACACCCTTGCCCTTTGCATTTGCCACCTCATAATTTTCAAAACCTGTGGTTTCTAAAAATTTTTCAAGATCACTAAGCGAAGAAACGCGTAAAGATCGCATCACATCGCCAGCATTCTTTCCTGCCATTATGTAAACTTGTTTACTCAGCGCCAGAATTTCATTCTTTGATTTTTCATTGCCAAAAACAAGAGTCAGATGTTCAATGGTTTTTACTTTGTATTTTTTCTCGAAAAAATAGGCAAGCCCACCCAACCATCCACAAAAGGGAATCCAGATACCACGTGGAAAAATTGAGGCAAGTGCCAATAGTGATCTCACCAGGAAATAGAGAGCTGCATATTTTATTCGTTTTTGTAATGGTCGGCCTGACATGAGGCGGCAAAGATAAGATTGTTGTTTATTTTAGAGGTTCATAAATCCAATGAAAAAGTTATACATCGTCAGGCATGCAAAATCAAGTTGGGATGACATGAGTCTTCGCGATTTTGACCGGCCACTTAATGATCGTGGAAAGCGCGATGCCCCCAAAATGGGAAGGCGATTGAAGGAACGAGAAATATCCCCGGATTTACTGATCTCCAGCCCGGCTGTTCGAGCGCTGTCCACCTGTCGCGAAATTGCAGCCGTACTGGGTTATAAATTTGATAGTATAAAGACTGACAAACGTATTTATCATGCCGGAGAATCAACGATTTTGGATGTACTGAAAGAAACCAACAATAATTTTAAGTCGGTCATGATTTTTGGTCATAACCCCGGCTTCACAGAATTTGCCAACTCCTTATTTGATGAACAAATAAATAATATTCCTACCTGTGGAGTAGTTGGTGGGAAATTAGCCATTGAGAGTTGGGCAGACATTTACTTTGGATGTGGCGAAATGAAGTTCTTTGATTACCCAAAACGTAACCTCAGAAAATAATAACTATTTGATCTGAACGGGGATATGATCTACAGCACGCTCCTTCATAAACCCTCGTTCTAAAAACCGGTAGCCCAACACGAGGCGGAACGTGTTTATGGAGTTTCTGAAAACAAGATCTTCAAACTTCACTTCTCGCCCCTGAGCGCTAAAATTCATTCCTCCATAAAACCGCTGGCCGTTGTAACCGATTCCGATTCGGCCAACCGAAAAAGTATTTATGCGGATGTCGTACCTGAAATTACCATCCTCCAATTTATACTGGATCCAGTAATGCGCTGGGCCGATAACGATCGTACCATTTAAAAAGAAATTTTTATACACAAATGTGTAGCTATAGCCAGGCGCAATACCAAGCGAAGTGAATTGCGTATCCTCAACCGGAGTTGTAATGGATGGAATCTCCGTAGAATTAACAATTGCTGAGTCTGCATTTAAAGTGAACGATGAAAAAATATAGCTAAACAACGGTGAGCCTTTTGACTTCTTCTGCCTTTCGGTAAAGGTATAGGCACTACGCATTGAAAATTTCTTGTTATTAAAAATGTAGGTGAACGAGACACCCATGTTTCGCGTAACGAGGTCGGGCCGTTGTGGATACGGCTGACCATTCGAAATGGTCTGCCCTGTATATGTATAATAAAATCCCTGATATTTTTGATGATAAACATCCGCTGCCCAGCTCCTGGCAATCGAGTTGATCATAAAGTCAGAAGAAGTGGTGGTACCATATCGTTCCTGACTCTGAATATCAATAGGAACCGAATAGGATACTTCTAATCCTACATCAAACACATTGACTCCGAAGCCTATGTTGTACGAACTGTTGGGTTGAAACTTTATTACATTTGGGGTAGTTTGGCTTTCTACTTCAAACTGAAGGTTTCTGTTCTTGATAACGGGACCCAGAAAAAAATAATCTGAATAGGAATGGATATGAGTGGATCTGACCGAATCAATCCTCTGTCCAATTACAGGACTACTCGAGAAGCAAAGAATTACTAATCCGATGCTCCACTTCATTATCAGAGTATGTACTCACTTAAATCTTTATTCTTTAGAAGTCCAGTCAGTTTTTCCTTAACCATCGCCCTATCTATTGCTATTTTAGAATTGGCTTTGATCTTATCCGGAACATCAAATAAGAATTCATTGAGCAATTTACTCATTACCGTATGAAGCCTGCGGGCACCAATATTTTCAACTTCAGAATTTACTTCAAAAGCCATGCTGGCAATTTCATCGATGGCATCATCATCAAAAGTAACCTCCACACCTTCCGCTTCAAACAAGGCCTGATACTGTTTGGTCAGTGCATTTTTTGGTTCCGTCAAGATGCGCACAAAATCACTCTTCGAAAGCTTACTGAGTTCAACACGAATTGGAAAACGCCCCTGAAGCTCGGGGATCAGGTCAGAGGGCTTGGAAATATGAAATGCTCCGGCAGCAATAAATAAAACATGATCTGTCTTCACTACGCCAAATTTTGTGTTCACGGTTGTGCCTTCCACGATGGGTAAAAGATCTCGCTGTACACCTTCACGACTCACATCTGGTCCGCCACCCTTTTTTTCTCCTGAAGCAATCTTGTCAATTTCATCAATAAAAATAATTCCGGCTTCTTCGGCTTTGCGAACAGCTTCATCCTTAACATCATCCATATCGATAAGCTTGGCAGCCTCTTCTTCAAAAAGAATTTTTCTGGCTTCACCAATGCTTACCTTTCTGCGCTTGGCTTTCTTCGGCATCATATTGCTGATCATGTCCTGAAGATTCATCATAGAAACTTCATCCATCATACCAGCACCTACCATTCCTATATTGCCTCCACCATGTGGCTTTACATTTATTTCGATCTTGCGGTCTTCTAATTCACCCTTGCGGATTTTCTCCCGAAAAGCATTTCTTGTTCTTTCATTGAGTTCATAATCGGTATTCGGTACGGTAGTCGAAACTGCTTCTGTTGAATGTGCAGGCGGATTCATTCCATTATTCCGAATCGGAGGAATGAGGGCATCCAGAATAATTTCTTCAACAGCCTGCGTGGCTCGCTCTTTAACCTCCTCCTCTTTCCTGGATTTAACCATGTTTACAGACTGGGCGACCAAATCGCGCACCATGCTTTCCACATCACGTCCCACATAACCCACTTCCGTAAACTTGGAAGCTTCCACTTTTATAATTGGAGCATCCGCAAGTTTGGCCAGCCTGCGTGCAATCTCTGTTTTACCCACGCCTGTGGCCCCGATCATTAAAATATTATTAGGAATAATTTCAGAACGGATTTCACCCTTCACACTCATCCTTCTCCATCGATTTCTCAATGCAATGGCTACATTTCTTTTCGCGTCAAATTGGCCAATAACATACTTATCCAATTCTTCAACTATTTCTTTTGGCGTTAAATACGATGCTTCCATCAGTTTACTTTTACTCCCGTTAATTTAAAACGGGTTTGGTTTCAGAAAATTCAAATTTGAGTGGATTTTTTACTTTTTCCTTTAGTAAAGCTATCTCCAACACTTCACTTACGGTATCTACATAATGAAACTTCAACCCTTTGGTGTATCTCTTTTCAACCTCCTCAATATCTCTTCGGTTTCTTGTGCTAAGAAGGATTTCTTTAATTCCGCTCCGCTTGGCAGCCAGAATTTTTTCTTTAATACCACCCACGGGTAAAACCTTGCCGCGCAAAGTAATCTCTCCGGTCATGGCCAATCTTGCTTTAAGTTTACGTTGTGTAAATATTGATGCCAGCGAGGTCAGCATGGTTATTCCGGCAGATGGACCATCCTTTGGAACAGCCCCGGCTGGTACATGCACATGCAAATCATATTGCTGAAAAACACGATGATCAATATCCAGTTTAGTCGCGTTCGATTTGAGATATGAAAGAGCAGCCATGGCCGATTCCTTCATCACATCACCAAGCTGCCCTGAAAGCGTCAGTAATCCCTTTCCTTTATTTACACTTGACTCAATGAACAAGATGTCACCGCCAAACTGGGTCCAAGCAAGGCCGGTCACCACACCCGGAATATCATTACCCTGGTACAACTCCTCATCAAAAATTTCAACGCCTAAAACCTTAACCACGAAATCAGGACCGATCTTGGAGCTAATCTTCTCTTCCATTGCTATTGATTTAGCAATGTTTCTCACAATCGATCCAATCTTTCGCTCCAATCCGCGCACACCCGACTCTCGCGTATAACTCTCAATGATTTTCAAGATTGCTTCTTTAGAAAAAACAGCATTTTTTGAAGTCAGGCCATGTTCGGTTAGTTGCTTTGGAATAAGATGCTTTATGGCGATCTGCAATTTTTCTTCTACCGTGTACCCTGTAACCTCAATTACTTCCATACGATCGCGCAAGGCAGGATGAATGGTGTCCAACGTATTTGCCGTGGCAATAAACAGAACTTTTGATAAGTCGTATTCCACCTCAAGGTAGTTGTCGACAAAGCTGTTGTTTTGTTCCGGATCCAATACCTCAAGCAACGCAGATGAAGGATCGCCCCTGAAGTCTGATCTCACTTTATCAATTTCATCGAGAACAAAAACAGGATTTGTAGATTTTGCCTTTTTAAGGTTTTGTAAAATTTTTCCTGGCATCGCGCCTACATACGTTTTGCGATGACCTCGTATTTCTGCCTCATCATGCACACCTCCCAGTGACATGCGCACATAGTTTCTCTTAAGTGATTTGGCAATTGATTTTCCCAACGATGTCTTACCAACACCCGGAGGACCGTAAAGACAAAGAATGGGTCCGCGTAAATCATTTTTTAATTTTGAGTACAGCTAAATACTCGAGTATCCGGTCTTTAACTTTTGTTTAATCCAAAATGATCTTTGTCAAGTATTCGCTTGGCCCGCTTCAGGTCAAAATTATCTTCGGTGATTTCATCCCAGGGAAGATCCAGCATAAATTCCACATAGTTCATGGCTACGGGAAATTCAGCGGCTTGAGGATTGATGCGCTGAAGTTTATCCAATTCCTTGTTGAAATGCTGTAGTGCACTCTTGCTCCACTTCTTAGCCTCCCCTTTTTTGCGAAGACTTTCTATGTCCTTATCGGGACCATCAAATCCGAGTTCATCCTGCAAAACTTTTATTTGCTGGCGGAGATAATAATCTCGCTGTTGCTGATCGATATCAGTATGTACCTTTTTCTGAATCTCATGTTTGATCTCCAGCATCTGAATTTCCTTCAGCATGTATTGAAGCAATAGTGTTCCGCGATCTCTGATATTGTTTGTTTCCAGTATCTTTTGCTTTTCAGTTACATCAACATTTAAATTCGATGAGAGGAAGTGAATCAAAAATGCAGTACTGTGAATGTTTTCAAGTGCGACTTGTGCTTCTTGCGGAATTTCAGGATTTAATCGCAGAATCTTTAATGCCGCATCTTTGAGCGATTGCACCAAAGCCTTCACCTCTTTGCTCTTCAAATCAACTTTGTCTTCCTGCTGCAACGTGATCTTCGCCAACAAGAATGGGTCTTCAGAAGAAAACTCATTGATGGAAAATCTGTTTTTGCCATGAATAATAATTGTGGTGTTTCCATCCGGCAACACCAGCATCTTGATGATTCGGGCTACCGTTCCAAAGCGATATATCTCATCGATATTGGGGTCTTCAACTTTCTTATTCTTTTGAGCCACAACTCCAATAATTTTATTTCCCTGATAAGCCTTTTTGATCAGCTTAATGGATTTTTGACGGGTAACCGTAATGGGAATCACCACACCAGGAAACAGTACCGTATTTTTTATTGGAAGAATTGAAAGCTCAGCAGGAACTTCATCAGGCTTTAGGTCAGCATCCTGTTCGGGATTGATCAGCTGTATAAGTTCTTCCGATTCATTTTGTACAAGAGGAGCAATTTCGAGTGATTTAAACATATTAGAATAGTGTCAATATGACACAAAAAAGATGTGTCTACAATATATTATTTCAAGAGCGTATATTAGTCAATGACAGTGCCAAAAGCGGTATTTGAAGTAATTTGGTAATATTTAAACTAAGTTTGTCTCACTTTTTAATCTTAAAACATAGTTGAAATCCCTATTATCAGGTTTTTTATCACTATTTCTAATCTTTTGCGCATCTTCCAATAGCCGCTCAGAAGGATAAACCAAAATTTAAAAAGGGAGGAATTACAAAACTGGATGATTCTACCCTCGGATTCCGTCAGTCTGACATACTTCTTTTCCTAATGTGAATAAGATTGATTTCTATCAAAACGAATCAAAACTTAAAACGATACAGCAACTTGATAAAAGTGGCAACAAGGAAACGCTCTATATCGCATTAAGGGAGTATGTTTCCAATTTTGGAATTGAAAATTTTAGAAAGAATGTACCCATGCTGTGGCAACTTGCGGAGTTATCCAGAACGTATGGACAAGAAGGTGAATCACGCATTTTGTTTAAGCTCGCAATACGTCATCATCAGCAAGGTGTCGATATCTCTAATTTACTCAAGGTATACGATTCTATTGAAACCGATAAAAAGGAATACTATGTTCCCCTCGACTTCTACTATCAATTGGTCGACTACCGGAAAGAAATTGATACGCTTCGTCCTCCACATGCTGTTTTGCTTAACATGGGAATGGAAGTCAATTCAACAGAAGAAGATTATGGTCCTTCCATAGGATTAAATGATGACGTACTCTTGTTCACTTCAAAACGAAACCAGCATTTTCATGGAATGGAACGAGTGTTTGATGAAGACTTGTTTTATACCCGATACGAATACGGAGCCTGGTCAAAAGCAGAAGAATTTCGAAATATTAATTCGACATTTAATGAAGGATCGGCTTGCTTAAGCCTGGATGGCAAACAACTTTTTTTCAGCCGATGTATGACTCCTGAGTCAATCGGTCACTGTGATATCTATCAGTCCACCTTACAAGCTGATAGCACATGGTCAGTACCTGTCAATCTGGGTGCCAACGTCAATTCACCCGTATGGGATTCTCACCCTTCTCTTACTCATTCAGGAGATACATTATTTTTTGCCTCAAGCCGGGCGGGCGGATTCGGTATGTCGGATATTTATTTTAGCGTAAAAGATAAAGAAGGAAATTGGCAAAAAGCTATGAATGCAGGTCCGGTTATTAATACCGTACAAAGTGAAGTAAGTCCCTTCTTCCATCATACGTATGACGTCCTGTATTTCAGTTCTGATGGTCACCCTCTGAACTTTGGAAAATTTGATATCTATAAATCCTATTATACACCAGACGGATGGAGTGAACCCTTAAATATTGGACCGCTGGTAAACGGGCCCGGCAGTGAATACTACTTTACGATTGAGGGTCAATCCAAAAATCTATATTACTCAAGGTCGGAGCAGGAGGATTTAAAAAATATGGATTTGTTTTCCTTTCCTGTACCTATGGGAGCAAAGCCGGATGCAGTTACCCTTTAAAAGGGTCATTGAAAGACAGCCGCTCCGGCAATCCGCTTCGTGGAATTGTTTCAATCATTGATCTTGATGAAGGTGTTGAAGTCGCTCCAAAATTTCTTCGGGAAGATGGCACGTTTGATTTCAACCTGATTAATAAAAGAAACTACCTGCTGATTATTCAGGGTGATGAATATTTCAGAATTGAAGAGTTGTTCTTTTTGGATGGCTCAATGGAAATAAATAAAACTACCGAACCCATCGAAAGCAAAATTGAATTTAAGTCGTTGGAATTTGAAAATAGCAAAGCGGATATTTTACCCTCAATGCATGACGACCTTAAGAAACTGGCGGACTTCCTGATCGATCACCCTGATCTCCATGTAAATATTTCTGGCCATACGGATTCTCAAGGACGAGAAGAAAGTAACCGCAGGCTTTCACAGGATCGCGCAAATGCCATTAAAAAATTTCTGGTTGACAATTTTATGATTGATGCCGAACGAATTTCTGCTATTGGTTACGGGAGTTCAAAACCAATTATTCAGGAAGAAAATACGGATGATCACCGGCAGATCAATCGCAGGGTTGAATTTGAAATTTCCCGAACGAAAAACTGATTACCCTCCGGTGATCAGTTTGGCAATATCATTGTAAAAAACAAAGACCATCAGAATCAGTAGAATCGCCATTCCGATTTTTAGTGCGGTTTCAAAAAATTTCTCGGATGGTTCTTTTCCGGTGACCATTTCATAAAGAAGAAACATGACATAGCCTCCATCCAAAGCAGGAATCGGTAAAAATTCATAAAGGCAAGCACCATTGAAAGCAAACCCGTCATTCTCCAGAATCGTTCCCAATCCCAGTCAGTACCAAATGCCTGCGCCATTCCTACCGGACCTGAAAGTGACTTTCTTAGCGAAATATCTCCGCCAAAAATTTTACGGAACGCTTTTAATTGAATGAAGATAACTCCAAATGCCTCTTTGGTACCCAGCCCAATGGATTCAACAAATCCGAAGTTAATACTGGCCAACTGATCCTTGTCTATTCCCTGAGGGTAAAAACCAATGGCACGTTCATCTTTAAAACTTTCGGTAAAGGATAACTTCTGCCCTGCTCTCACTACCGAAAACGAAATGGAGTCGCGTGGGCCACTTTGAACCAACGCAATTACTTCATCCTGATAAGCCACTGGTTGGCCATCAACTTCAACAAACCGATCTCCTACTTGCAACCCTACACGATCTGCAATAGTTTTTTTGACACAGATCCTATTATGGATGGCAGCCGGGGAACAACAAAGCTTTGAGCTGCCTCCTTACTGCTAAAATTTTCAATAAAATTTCCGGGAATCTCTATGGTTATTTCACGTCCGTCACGCAGCACAGTGTATGTTGAGTTTTCGCCCAACAAAACATCTGCCTTTATCACATCCTGAAAATCATCAAAATCACTTCCGTTAATTCTTACAATTTGATCACCTGTTTTCAGACCCAGACTTTCAGCCAGTTCATACGCATGAATGCCTCCATTTTCATTTACAAAATCTTTCGGTATATACGTTCGTCCGATGAAATAAGTAAGACCGATGAAAATAAAAATTCCCACTGCGACATTAACCAAAATACCTCCCATCATTACAATAAGTCGTTGCCATGCCGGCTTAGCCCGGAATTCCCACGACTCGGGTTCTTTTTCAGTTGCTCTTTATCCATACTCTCATCCACCATCCCGGCTATTTTCACATAACCACCAAGAGGAAACCAGCCAATTCCAAATTCTGTGTCACCTCTTTTTATTTTAAGAAGGGAAAAATTGAGAATGTGGGCCATCGGGAAAAGAAAGTCGAAAAAGAGGTAAAACTTTTCAACTTTTATATCAAACATACGTGCTGTGATGTAGTGACCCCACTCATGCACAACAATCAAAATTGATAAGCTCAGGAGTAACTGAGCTGTCATAATCATTCCTTCCATTACTTTATAAATTCAAGTGCTTTAATTCTCGTTATTCTGTCAGTTTCTACATAATCGTCAAACTGAGGATCACCGATATAATCAATTTTTTCCATGCATCGTTCCACGACCTCCGACATTTCTAAAAATCCGATGCGTTCATTTAAAAATTCGCTTACAGCAACTTCATTGGCAGCATTTAAAATACAGGGCATGTTGCCCCCCTTAGCCAATGCCGCAAAAGCGAGTGCAAGATTACGAAAAGTTTCAGTATCAGGCCTTTCAAATGTCAATGAGGGATAGTCAGCAAAATTAAATCGGGGGAAATCTGTTTTGATGCGATCGGGATAGGTCATGGCAAATTGAATGGGTAAACGCATATCGGGTAGCCCGAGTTGTGCTTTTATTGATCCATCCTCAAACTGAACCAGGGAATGTATGATGGACTGAGGATGTATTATAACCTCTACCTGGTCGGCATGAAGTCCGAAGAGCCACTTCGCCTCAATGACTTCAAGCCCTTTGTTCATGAGCGTAGCCGAGTCAATGGTGATCTTTGAGCCCATATTCCAATTCGGATGCTTCAGCGCCTGCGCGGGTGTTACTCGCTCCAGTTCGTTTCTTTTCTTACCCCTGAACGGGCCTCCCGATGCGGTAAGAATTATCTTTTCAATTGGATTGTGGAATTCACCAACCATACATTGAAAAATTGCCGAGTGCTCAGAATCAACAGGATAAATATTTACTCCTTTTTCTTTAGCTAACTGCGTAATCAATTCCCCCGCAACAACAAGCGTTTCTTTGTTTGCCAATGCAATGGCTTTGCCTGCTTCGATAGCTTTTAATGTGGGGTGAAGTCCGGCATACCCCACCAAGCCGGTTACTACCAAATCAATAACATCCATCTGCACAACCGAACTCAGCGCACTACTGCCGGCATATACTTTTATTCCAAAAGACTCCAGTTCTTTTTTAACCTGAGCGTATTTTTCATCGTTAACAATAACCACTGCATTGGGTTGATATGCTATTGCCTGCTCGATGAGTAAGTCTGCATTGTTCTGAGCTGTTAATACTTCAAGTTCAAATAAATCGGGATTGGCACGAATCACATCAATGGCCTGCTTACCAATAGAACCCGTAGAACCCAGAATCGCAATGTGCTTTTTTTCATGTCGGGTTCATTCTAATTAATTCATCGGCAATTTTCCGGTCATTGGATAATCTCGGCATTTTATTTTGTCCCCCCAATTTGCCTAGCGACTTCATATATTCAATGAAGGCATTTCTGGGCATTGACTTCAGTTCTAATGAGCGGAGAATATTTCCCGAGATCAAATCATCATAGTACGTATTTAATTTCCGCAGTTGCTTATCCAAATCAACTGAGAACGCATGAATGTTGCTTGGCGGATTAGAAAACTCCACAAACCATTCATGGTGCGGCAGTCCATCTTTAGGATTAACCCGAGGGGCTACTGTGAATTCTACCAACTCAACTTCCTGATGTTTTTCCATCACGGCTTTCATAGCTTTCTCTACCTCCTCACCAATTACGTGCTCGCCAAAAGCGGAAATAAAATGTTTGATTCTTCCGGTGACAAGCAACCGATATGGATTTTTAGAAACAAACTTAACTGTATCCCCTATTGAATATCCCCAAAGGCCGGCATTGCTGTTAATGATCACGGCATAATTTTTTCCGAGTTCCACTTCTTCAATCGTTAACCGGTTTGGATTTTCATTAAAAAATTCATCCGCAGGTACAAATTCAAAAAAGATTCCACTATTCAATAATATCAGCAATCCTTCTTCATGTTGAGAATCCTGATAGGCAATAAATCCTTCCGATGCCGGATAGGTTTCAATGGAGTCTACAGGCTGCCCGATCGACTCTGTGAGCTTGGCCCGATATGGTTCAAAATTCACTCCACCATAAACGAACATGGAGAAGTTTGGAAAAACATCTTTTATTCTCTTGCCTGTTCTTTCTTTGATCCGGTCAAAATACATTTGAACCCAGGGAGGTATCCCGGAGATCAGGGTCATGTTGGCATCAATCGTCTCATCAATTATTTTTTCAAGCTTCTCTTCCCAATCTTCAATGCAATTGGTGGTGTAGGTTGGTTTTTGATTCGTTCGCAAGTAACCGGGCACATGATGGTTAACAATACCCGACAACCGACCGGTATTAATCCCCGCTTTTTGCTCTAGCTCAGGGCTTCCGGAAAGGAATATCAGTCCGCCATCCAGAAATAATGATTTGCCTGATTCGTGAACATAGCTCAACAAAGCATTTCTCGCACTATTTGATATGATTGGGAATCGATTCCTTGGTTATGGGTATATATTTTGTGCCTGACGTTGTGCCTGACGTTTTGGCAAAATATTCGGGTTTACCTTTCCACAAGACATTTGATTCACCGGCAACTACCCTTTCAACATATGGTTTCAGGTCTTCATAATCGCGAATTGGAACCTGCTTTTTGAAATCACTATGTGAGTGAATGGATAAAAACCCATGGTCCTTACCAAATTGAGTTCCTGAAGCCGACTTAATGATCTCCGAAAATATTTTTTGTTGGTATACTCCCGGATGGGCCGACCACTCCTTGGTTTGCTTGGCAATATAAGCAGCAAATGGCTTGGCCAGGACAGATCGGATACCCATAGCGTGCAAAAGTAAGAAAAGTTAAATGGATGAAAGTAGAATTAAACCTCTGCCCTGTCTCTTACGTTATATTTGCAGTTCGATAAAGGGATTTTATAATTCTTAGGAACGATTCGTAGCCAGTAGAAAAAATCAAATCATGAAAAGCACGTTAAAAATTATTTTAATTGGATTTATTTCAGGACTCGCGGGAGCATATGTTTTCTTTCACTACTCCAGGCCAGAAGGAGCGCTAACACCGGATCAACAACCGTACTCGATGGTCGGCTATGATTCTCCTGCCATTGATAACTCAAATCGATTTCACAATGAACTAAAGGCGGTACCAACGATGGACGTGGACTTCACGGCAGCCGCAACTAAAACAATTCCAAGTGTTGTCTTTATCAATAGTATTTCGAAGGGTACCATCTCAAACTGGGATTGGTTTTTCGGTGGGGGAAGTTCACAATCACGTGTAAGTACGGGTTCAGGTGTTATCTTTTCTTCTGACGGTTATATTGTTACCAATAATCACGTAGTCGAATCTGCAGAAAAAATCGAGGTCGTATACAACAAAATAGTTTATCCCGCAGAACTAATTGGCAATGATCCCTCTACGGATTTAGCTGTTCTCAAAATTAAAGAAACCAATCTGCCTGCCATTAAACTTGGAAGTTCGCAAAATCTGCAGGTGGGTGAATGGGTAGTCGCAGTTGGAAATCCATTTTCACTTTCGTCAACGGTCACTTCCGGAATAGTGAGTGCAAAGGGAAGAAGAATTGGCATCCTGGAAGACAAATTCCCAATTGAATCTTTTATTCAAACCGATGCGGCCATTAATCCTGGCAATTCGGGCGGGGCATTGGTTAATAAGAATGGTGAACTTGTTGGCATAAACACAGCTATACTCTCTCAAACAGGCAGCTATACCGGATACGCGTTTGCTATCCCTGTTGACATTACTAAAAAGTAGTGGATGATCTGATAAAGTACGAGGTGATACAGAAAGCTTTTTACGGAGGTAATGTTGTGGAGTACGATTTTCAAAATGCCAAGAAATACAATCTCCCAACAGATGTTAAGAATTTTAATGGTGTCTTATTGGAACGACTTGACAAAGAAGGACCGGCTGCAGATGCGGGATTAAAACCCGGTGATGTGATCATACGGGTGAACAACACACCCATAAACAGCAAAAGTGAATTTGAAGAATATTTGGCCTACCGGTATCCTGGCGATAAAATTTCACTCACCTACTTGCGAAACAACAAAGAAAACACCTCACAACTAACATTGGTTAATCGTATTGGCACGACAGAAATTATCAAGCGAAAAATTTATTTATCAAGTACGCTTGAGGCGCAATTTTGAAG
>JAAUQD010000159.1 GCA_012032815.1 Flammeovirgaceae bacterium | reverse complement strand
ATGAATCTTTAAAAAAGATAAACGTTGTGCCGCAAGATATTGGAAGAGTAATACTCAATTTGATAACCAATGCGTTTTACATTGTTAATGAAAGAAGCAAGACTGATAAAGATGGATATCAGCCCACAGTTTGGGTAAGCACAAGGATGAAGGACAACAAAATTTTGATCACTGTCAAAGACAATGGAACAGGAATGTCAAACTCGGTAAAAGAAAAAATCTTCCAACCCTTCTTTACCACTAAACCCACCGGGCAAGGAACAGGATTGGGATTGAGTTTGAGTTATGATATCGTGAAAGCGCATGGTGGGGAAATTAAAGTGGAGAGTAAGGAGGGAGTGGGCAGTGAATTTAATATTCTCTTACCCCTTGTCTGAATCACTGATTGCACGCCTGCCTGTCCGCGATGCAGACAATTTATGTTCTTGTGAAGGTGCATCAACCTTATATATTTCCTAATTTACCCCCCATAACTACAGTTGCTAGATGGTATTTGAAAAACATTTCCAATCAAGAATAGTCCACCCTTTTACGACACGTTATATACCCATGAAATTTTACGCCTCCGTTTTTCTGATATTTTGTTTTACGCTGGGCATAAAAAAAGGCGTAGCTCAGGTAGAGCAGGCAGCTCCGAAAGCCAAGCTTTCCAGTGAAGCACCCACGTTGCGTTTCGAAGAACTAAGTATTAAGGATGGAATGGCACAAGCCTCCGGAAACACCATCATGCAGGATAAGCAAGGTTATATTTGGATTGCTACGCAAGGCGGCTTGCACCGCTATGATGGGTACGAGTTCAAAGTGTTCACGTCCGTTCCTTTTGACACCACCTCGCTATCAGACAGCTGGGCCTGGGCCATGGCCGAAGCCGATAATGGCGATATATGGGTGACCACCGAGGGTGGAGGTCTTAACCGCATGGACCCTGTTACAGGAAAAGCAGTACACTATCGACATGATCCAAATGATTCTACCAGCATCTCCAGTGACCGATCATTCCATCCACTGGAGGCCAGCAATGGGGATCTTTGGGTAAGTACTTTTAATCGTGGACTCAATCGAATGCGGGCAGACGAGGATGGCCGGTTTATTCATTATCGGCATAACCCTAAAGATCCAAACTCTATTACTTGTGACCAGATATATTGGTTGAGTGAGGACAGTGATGGACAAATCTGGGCAGGATCTGACAATGGCATTAATCGCATTGATCCTGAAACAGAGAAAATTACACGATACTTATATGACCCAAGTGTCAATCCATTTTATGGGCATTCTCAAAACGTACTTAGTCAATATTTACCACTTGGAAATCAGGGAATTATTTGGCTTGCAACCGGTAACGGCCTGGTGCGAATGAATAAGCAAACAGGAGACCATCAACGGTTTTTGATTGAACCCAATAATAACGGAATAAATCCTCTGAATTTTATTCATGAAGTAAAGGCCGATCCTGCTGACCCCAACATCCTGTGGGTGGGTGGGCCAGGTACTGGTGTGGCAAGATTTGACATGCGGACAGAGCAGTTTACCACCTACCGCAATGACCCACGCGACCAGTACAGTTTAAAGGACAATATAGTCACATCACTTCATCTGGATCGCTCCGGGATGATGTGGGCCGGTACAACCTCATCAGGTATCAATGCTTTCAATCCGGGTGCTGTGAATTTTAGAAATATAAAGAACATACCGGATGATCCTTCAAGCCTTGCGCCCGGTATTGTTTGGGGTGTGTATGAAGACAGTCAGGGTAGTCTTTGGGTGGGAACAGATGTTGGTTCAGCAGGGGACATCCTAACACATTTTGATGCCACCACCAGAAAGGTGAAACGGTATCAGCATAATCCCAAAGATCAAAGCACGCTTCTCTCAGGGAGCATTAGGGTTTTTGCTGAAGATGAGGATGGACAGTTTTGGGTGGCTGGTGGTGTTGGTTTGAATTTACTTGATCGTAAAACCGGTAAGGTGACGCGGTTCAGGCATGAGCAAAAGCGAGAAAATCGAGGACGTAATGCCATCTTTGCTATAGCGCCAATCATCGCAGATCGATCCAACTTATGGATTGGTAGCGTAGGTGGTCTGGATCGCTTCGATACACGTTCTAAGAAATACACTCACATTCAAATTTCGTCAGATAGCAGTGAAGTAGGTCCTGGGATTTTTAGCATGATGCAGGATCCAAGTGGGAATCTTTGGCTGGGGACTAATAAGGGGCTAATGCTTTTGAATTCATCAGGAAACGTAACCATTGTATCAGCCTACAATCCGAGAGATACAACTAAGATTAGTGACAATTCTATTTATAGTATTGTTGAACGCAAAGCAGAACCTGGCATATTATGGCTTGGTCTTACCAATGGAGGTGGACTAAACCGGTTTGATACTAAATCAGGAATAGCTACCCACATTACTATTAAAGACGGTCTTCCAAGCAATACAATTTATGGTATTCTGGAAGATGACAAGGGGACCTTATGGATGAGTACCAATAACGGCATTGCAAACTATGACCCAGATACCAAACAATTTAGAAATTATGGCCTCGATGATGGACTGATGGCACTCGAATTCGATCAGAATGCTTTTACGAAAGGGGCCAGTGGTGTATTGTATTTGGAAATGGACTTGGCGTTACTGCTTTTGAACCTGAATATTTAAGCACCAACTCCATACCACCCCAGGTAGTGATCTCGGATTTTAAACTCTTTAATAAGTCAATGAGCGGTGGACCGGAATCACCATTTAGGCAAGCATTGTCGCAGAGCCAACACCTCAAGCTTAACTATAATGAGAATGAGATCAGCATAGATTACGTAGCGCTCCATTTTGCCAATCCGGAAAAAAATATTTACAGCTATAAATTGGAGGGTTTTGACGATGAATGGATTGAAGCGGGCAACAGACGATCGGCAACGTATACCAATCTGTCTCCTGGGGATTATGTATTTCAAGTGAAAGCAGCAAACGCTGATGGGGTCTGGAATGAAAAAGGAGCAAGCCTGCAATTCACAGTACTTCCACCCTGGTACAGAACATGGTGGGCTTATGTATTATTTGTCGGCCTTTTTTGCTGCTAGTGTTTATGGTGTAGATCGTCTGCAACGAAGCATCATTTCTAAGAAAGAGCACGAGCGGGCAGCATTGCGTGAAGCGGAACTTCGTGCTGAAGCGGAAAACAATCGTAGGGCAGATACCGAAGAACTTAGTAAAATAGGTCGTGCCATTACTTCTTCGCTTTCAATAGATAAAATCATTGAAACAGTCTATGAAAATGTGAACTCACTGATGGATGCTGCCATTTTTGGGGTGGGAATTTATAATAAGGAAAAAAGTCGCCTCGATTTTCCATCCACAAAGGAGGAAGGTGTTATGTTGCCACCTTACTCAAACCATCTGGATGAAGAACACTGGCTCTCAATCTGGTGCTTCAAAAACAAAAAGGAAATTGTAATCTCAGATTTTGAGAAAGAATATGATAAATATTTAAAGTCATATTCGAAGCCCATTGTAGGTAAGACTCCAAACTCAATTATCTATATACCTTTGATATTACAAGGCCAGGTTACTGGAGTTATTACTACCCAAAGTTTTAAAAAGGATGCGTACACGGAGTACCATGTAAACCTTTTAAGAAACCTGGCTATTTATGCGGCTATAGCGCTGGACAATGCTTATGCCTACAGAAAGATTGATTCAACACTTAGCGAGCTTCAGGCAACCCAAACTCAACTCATCCAATCAGAAAAAATGGCTTCACTTGGAGAGCTCACAGCCGGTATTGCACACGAAATTCAAAACCCGCTGAACTTTGTCAACAACTTCTCTGAAGTGAACAAAGAGTTGATCAATGAAATGCGAAGTGAAATAGAAGCGGGTAATTTGGAAGAGGCCAAAAGTATTGCTGCGGATATCGAAGCCAACGAAACAAAAATTGAATTTCATGGCAAGCGTGCCGATGCCATTGTAAAGAGCATGCTGCAGCACAGCCGCAGTAGCAACGGTAAGAAAGAACCCACGAATATCAATGCATTGGCAGACGAGTATTTGCGGTTGGCATATCATGGCTTGCGCGCCAAAGACAAAACATTCAACGCTGCCATGAAGACTGATTTTGATGAAAGTGTGGGAACTGTAAATATAATCGGGCAGGACATGGGCAGAGTGATTCTAAATTTAATCACCAATGCTTTTTATGCCGTTACAGATCGGAAAAGATCATTTGCGCTGGATGATAAATATGAACCCACGGTAATGGTAAGCACCAAAAAAGCAGGTAATAAAGTGGAGATACGGGTATCGGATAATGGAAACGGAATTCCGAAATCAATTCTTGATAAGATCTATCAGCCGTTTTTTACAACGAAACCTACCGGGCAGGGCACAGGACTGGGGCTGAGCATGAGCTATGAGATTGTAACCAAATCGCATGGCGGAGAACTAAAAGTAGAAACCAAAGAAGGTGAGGGCACCACCTTTATTATTATTTTAACGCAATAAACAGATTTATGAAGATTTTGGTAGTCGATGATGAAATGGATGTGAAGACCTTGTTTGAGCAGCGCTTCAGAAAGGAAATTAAAAACAAGCAAGTGGATTTTGTATTTGCGTTTTCTGGCGAGGAAGCACTGGAATATCTTGATAAAATGCACCATGAAGCAATGTTGATCTTATCGGATATCAACATGCCCGGCATGAGTGGATTGCAGTTGTTGGAAAATGTTAAGAAAAAATATATGAAACCACCTCCGGTGGTCATGATGATCACGGCCTATGGCGATGCGGAAAACCACCGGATAGCCAAAGAACTGGGAGCCGATGATTTTCTGACCAAGCCGGTTGATTTCACCATGCTAAAAGAAAAATTAAACCTCGCGAGCTAATGGCAAAAATTCTGGTGGCTGATGATGAGGCAGATTTAGAAACACTGATCAAACAAAAGTTCAGACAAAAAATCCGTGAACAGGAATATGAATTTGTCTTTGCCGTCAACGGAAAAGATGCGTTGGAAAAATTAAAAGAACACCCCGATGTGGATATTGTGTTGAGCGATATCAACATGCCTGAAATGGATGGCCTGACATTGCTCGGCAAGCTCAATGAATCCAATCCACTCATAAAGGCGGTCATTGTTTCAGCCTATGGCGATATGGATAATATCCGCACAGCGATGAATCGTGGTGCGTTTGATTTTATTACCAAGCCCATCAATTTCGATGATCTGAATGTCACCATGACCAAGACCATCAATCATGTGGTTCACATTCGCGAAACGTTGAGGGCCGTCAAAGAAAATAATATTTTGAAAATGTACGTGGATGAAAACGTACTGAACTTCATGGGTACGCGTGAGTATGAATCATCGCTCATGGCCAATGAAACGGTGGAGGCAACGGTTGCTTTTATTGACATTTGCAGTTTTACGTCCATCAGCGAA
>JAAUQD010000006.1 GCA_012032815.1 Flammeovirgaceae bacterium | reverse complement strand
TGATTTAAAGTTCTATCTTCGTTCAACGTTTTCGTTTCGGGGACAGGACGCGGCTTCGAAAAGGCACCACTGCAGAAACACAAACGTTGTCCTGACTTATCAACATAGAAAATAAAGCCACCTTCAAATTCTTGACCAACTAGTTTTGGTTCAGGATTTTGTGAGTCACCGGATACATCATCAAAATTAGGGGTCAGGTACCAAATAAAAGGGTAAAGTTTTGGTTTAGAAAGGGCGCAAACTATCTTTGCAACCTGTTTCGAAAAGATGCAGAATAGATCGCGGGTAGAAGGCTCGTCAAAGTGTTAAAAAATATAAATGGACCGGTAGTTCAGCTGGTTAGAATGCCTGCCTGTCACGCAGGAGGTCGCGGGTTCGAGTCCCGTCCGGTCCGCCAATTACCCTCGCTACATTGAATTTGGGTGTACTCATTCGTAGTATATTCGGGCATGAAAGAAAATAGCTTTTTCGGCAAGTTGAAGATCCTCGTTGTGATCATCCTCTCATCCGGAATTCTGCTTTCATCCTGCAGCCGGAACAATTACAACACGATCTCCATTGTAAAACCCAGATATCACAAAAGCTGGTATAAGAACCACGTTCACCGCAAGCGCATTGAAGTGGGTAGGATAAAAATCAAACTTTTTGAAAAACAGGGTGTAAAAACAGTACGGGCTAAAATGTAGCTACTGCCCTCTGAGAGCCAACTCCACATTCTTTCTAAAGAAATATTTCAGCGGACTGATTTGATTAATGTAGGCAGTAACGGTTGATCCGTAAAATATAGTATTCAGTAATGCTGTAAGATCCTGCGTAGTACTGGTTTTAGAAATCTCCTTCTTAAAGATGGCTTCCAGCACAAACTTCTCCAGCATCTGATAAATGCTTTGGATTTCAACATCCTGAATGTCAACAACCTTTGGAAACAACAGTTTCTTCTCCTCTACTTTCACCGGAAATGGACGAGGTGCACGCTTTAAATCAGCCAGGTAGGCGAAGAGACTATGAATAATTCCCGGGTTGGTTTCACTGTCTTCAGCTAATTTGTCAAATAAAAAATAAATAGCGTTGACCCCCTCTTTTGGCTTTTCCTTTAATTCAACAGCCCGCCTCAGGCACCAGATTCTAAAGTAATACAACAGGATATCCTCTTTTTGAGGAAAGTACTTGAAGAGCGTCACTTTAGAGATTTTCGTCTTGGCACAAATCTCATCGACATGCAAGTCATCAAAAGGCTTTTTGCCAACCAGTTTCAACGTGTTGTCCAAAACACTAAGTTTTAGACGGGCGGCTTTTTCTTTACGCAGGCTCATAGTATTGTACGGGATCAAGTAATACATTTGGCCTTTATTATCAAAATCAATGACCATGAAGCGTCTATTCTTTCTTTCGATCCTACTAATTCTTGCCGGCTGTACCGGCACTCCTACCGAACCCAAAGTTACCGGTCTGATAGCGGACTCAGCCATGGTTGTTTCGGCACATCCTGTAGCCAGCCAGGTTGGCGTGGATATTTTAAAGAAAGGTGGAAATGCGGTTGACGCTGCCATTGCCGTGCAACTGGCACTAGCGATTGCTTTTCCGGAAGCAGGAAATATAGGTGGCGGGGGCTTTATGGTTTACCGCTCAAAAGATGGCGATATAACCACATTAGACTTTCGTGAAAAAGCTCCAGCAGCTTCTACGCCTACCATGTATCTTGATGAAGATGGTGAAGTCATTCCCGGACTAAGTTCAAAAAGCCATTTAGCTTCTGGCGTACCAGGCAGCGTGGATGGCATGGTGGAAGCTCATAAGAAATTTGGAACACTCCCCTGGAGTGATCTTGTACAACCTGCCGTTGATCTTGCGCTAAATGGAATTGTACTTACTGACAAGGCCGCTGAAAACCTGAACAGTATTCAGGAGGACTTAAAAAATCAAAACTCTGTAGAGCCAACTTTTCTTATGAAAAATTGGACACCCGGAGATACGGTGAAATGGATTGAAATGGGACGAACGCTGGAGCGGATTCGCGATCAGGGCCGCGATGGATTCTATGCTGGCAAAACTGCTGACGATATAGTAGCCGAGATGCAGCGCGGTAAGGGAATCATTTCATTGGAAGATCTCAAGAATTATAAATCACGATGGTTGGAACCCGTTACAGGAATGTATAAGGGCTATAAAATTATATCCATGCCCCCACCAAGCAGTGGTGGCGTGGCGCTTATTCAGCTATTAACAGCCATCGAGCCATTTCCTATAAAAAAATGGGGACCAAACTCAACGAACAGTGTCCACCTTATGGTTGAAGCTGAACGCAGGGTTTATGCCGACAGGGCTAAATATTTAGGTGATCCTGACTTTGGTAATATCCCTGTAAATCAATTGACTAAAGTCGATCACATCAATGAAAGAATGTCCACTTTTTCTCCCGACAGAGCGACAGCGAGTACAGAAGTTTCGGGTGGCGATGTACCCGGTTTTGAATCTGAAGAGACAACGCATATCAGTATTGTTGACAAAGATGGAAATGCTGTTGCCGTTACTACTACATTAAATTCATGGTGGGGAAATAAGGTGGTGGTTGCCGGATCCGGCTTTTTCCTCAACAACGAAATGGATGACTTCAGTCCGGACCCTTCCAATCCTGCTGTATATCAGGTCAGCGGTGGAAAAATAAATGGCATTGCACCCGGAAAGTCCATGCGCAGTTCAATGACACCAACCATCATTGAGAAGGATGGCAAGCTGTTCATGGTGGTTGGGACGCCCGGTGGATCAACTATTATAACATCCGTCTTTCAGGTTGTGGTGAATGTACTTGAACATGACATGGGTATGCAAGCTGCGGTTGATGCCGGCCGTGTACACAGCCAATGGTTCCCTGACTTTGTTATTCCTGAAGAAGATGCGTTGGATGAAAAAACAATTCTCGAACTGGAAGGAAAAGGCCACGCTATTTCAAAGAGAAAATTTCTTGGCCGTGTTGATGCTATTCTGGTTTTGCCTGATGGAAAACTGGAAGGTGGAGCTGACTGGAAACGTGGAGACGATGCAGCTAAGGGATATTAGGTTGTGAACTAGTTTTTTACAATCGTAAACTCTACCCTGCGGTTTAGTTGGCGGGTTACCTCGGCATCGTTGCTGGCAATGGGTTTGATACCCCCATATCCTTTACCGGAAATTCGTTTGGACTCAATGCCATTGTCTACCAGGTATCTTTTTACCTTATTCACACGGTCTTGCGACAGGCGAACGTTATGTGAATGAATTCCCCTGTTGTCGGTATGACCGGCAAGATCGATTTCAACATTGGGATTTGATTTTAAGAAATCAGCGACCATGTTTAATTCATCGAGCGATTCGGGAAGCAAGTCTGAAGTGCTTTGATAGAAAAGAACATTCTTCAGGTTTACGGTTGTACCCACTTCAATAGGCAACAGGTTAAAATCCAGAACCAGCTCTTTCATCTCGTAGGTACGCACATCCAGTTTTTCCAGCGAGCTTACAAAGCCGGGCGCTTCTACCCGTATCGAATATTGATTTACGGATGGTATCGTGACAGAATAACTTCCATCCAGTTGTGCACTCACTTTATAATTGTGATCAGCATGGAAATCCAACGATGCCACAATAGGAGCATGACTTTTAGCACTGGTTATTTTTCCTTTGACGGTTATAATTTTTTCATCTGTTGTAATCGGCTTTTCTCTTTTGATTTCCACCATCTTCACCACCGTATCCTTCTTAATGGTTTCCTCAGGCTTAAGTTGGGCAAGCGGTACCGTCAATTTTATATCTCCATACCCATCGCTATTGAGAGTGCTCGTATACAGAGCAACCGATTTTTCAGGATAGGGTTGGTAAAATAATTCTCTGCCCTCAGTATTAATGGGGGCACCCATATTTACCGGTTGCGTCCATTTGGTCCATGTACCATCAAGTCTTTCGGCATAATAAACGTCAAAACTTCCATATCCCTGACGCCCGTTTGATGCAAAGTACAGTGTTCGGGTGTCTTTACTCAGTGATGGCGAAACTTCCTGTGAGCCCGTATTGATGGAACTTCCCAGGTTCATCGGTTCCGACCAGTTTCCTGTTGACTGCAGGACGCTTACATAAATGTCTTCATTACCTTGGGAATTGTATCCATCAGCGGAAAATACAAGTGTTGAACCATTGTTGATAATGGTACCTGAAATCATTTCACTCCGGTTTAGAAAATAAGGAATAGTAATATTTTCCGGGAATGACCATCCTTCATCTGTTTTTTGAGAAACGGATATTCCCTGGGTTTTTATCTTCCCCGTTTTTTCGTAGTGCCCCAATAAATACATGACATTGCCATCGTCAGAAAATCCCGCCACTGCATTGTAGCCATCATGGTTTATGGCATCACCGGCATGAATCGGACCCGACCACCGGTCTCCAAGCTTTACTGAAATCCATATATCACCGGGATCTTTCTTTCCTCCCCTATTTTCAGGATGATGGGCAATCGTAACATACAATATTTTTCCATCCGGACTGATCACCGGATTTTGCTCATCGTATGTGGAGTTTACAGTTTCAAACGCGGTAGGGATAACATCCTGAGAACGTGTGACAAACGAAAATAGAAGTGCGACTACAACGAGTGCATAAAATCTCATTGCACAAAAATAGCTAATCATTGCAAGGCTTGCTGATCCACGCATTATTTTTAATAAAAAATCTCCATTTACGATGGGCATCCTTTCCGGCATAATCAATTCCTATTCGTTTGCAGGATACAATCTCTTCAGAACCAATTATTGTACCATGATCTTCTATCCAAATGACATTTCCATTTAATGGAAGTCCGTAATGGTTTAGCTTAATTCCTAATGCGGAGGAAGTTTTTCCGGGTCCGTTTCCAATCGCATTGACCAATTTTTTACCGGTTCTATTGATCATGTGGTTCATTCCATCCAAGGGTTGAATAGCTCGAATCAATACAGCCTCAGCTAATCCCTTCTTATTCGTCACTACATTAAACAAGTGATGCATTCCATAACACAGATACACATAGGCATAGCCTCCATCGCCAAACATAATCGCATTCCGTTTTGTCATTTTATTCTGGTAGGCATGGCAACCACGCTCCTTATAGGAGTACGCTTCCGTCTCTACAATTATTCCGCTGGTTAGAACTTTCCCTGTTTTGGTGATTAATACCTTGCCCAGCAGCTGACGGGCTATGAGTGTCACATCGTTGTTATCATAAAACGAGGTATCCAGCTTCTTTCCGATCTTCTCCTTAATCCGCTTCAAATTTCTTACCTTTGCCGTCCAAATTTTAAAACAAAAAACAATCTCATGAAAAAAATTCTAGTACTTCTTTTATCAGGATTATGCTTTCTATCGGAAGCACAAATTGAAACACCAGCGCCAAGTCCGGCCGGAATGGTGAGTTCAAAAGTTGGGTTAACTGACGTTAAAGTAACCTATTCAAGACCTAAAATGAAAGGTCGTAAAATTTTTGGAGCTGGTGCCGATTATCTGGTTCCTTTTGGCGAATTATGGCGGACAGGTGCCAATAACGGAACGATTGTAAGCTTTTCTGACGATGTAAAAGTTGGTGGAAAAGATGTGAAAAAAGGTGAATATCTGTTGTTCACGACACCCAATCAAAGTGAGTGGTCAGTGATGTTGTATAGCGATCTGTCTATTGGTGGTAATACTGGAGCATATAACAAAGAAAAAGAAGTTGTAAATGTGTCGGTAAAATCCGGAAAGCTGAATGAGAAAGTAGAGACATTCACGGTTGGTATTTCTGATATAACCGATGACAACACCGGTGCAAACATTGAATTGTCATGGGAAAATACTTCCGTGAAAATTCCTGTTACTGTTGATTTTGACAGCAAAGTGATGAAATCGATTGAAGCGGGAACCAAAGTAAATCCTGGAAACCTGATTGCCGCAGCGAATTATTATTTTGATAATAAAAAAGACATGAAGCAAGCCATCACCTGGATGGAACAAGGCATCGCCCAGGGCAATCCGAATGCGTTCTGGAACATTAACCGTCTGGCGCAAATGAAAAAAGCGGCTGGTGATAAAGCGGGTGCATTAGCAGCGGCTAACAAGTCGTTAGAATTGGCGAAGAAAGCTGAAAATGATTTTGGCTATATCAAGCAAAATGAAGACTTGATCAAGTCACTAAAATAATCTGACTTAGTTAATTTAAAAGGCATTCAGATTGAATGCCTTTTTTTATGCCTTTTCGGATTTGCTGGAGAAAAATTGAAAAACAATTCCCAGAACAATCACTAACACCGTGGCGATGATGTTGTACAAAAGAAACGCGACATCAGTGTACAGGTATAAGTAAATAACCACCGATTCTGAAATTATAGCAGCATAGAAAACAGCATTTGATTTTATGTACTTCACATAAAAAGCCGAAAGGAATATGCCCAGAATGGTTCCATAGAAAAGGGATCCAATGATATTCACGAACTGGATTAAGTTTTCAGCCTGGTCGGCAATTGAAGCAAAAAGCATTGCAAAAACTGCCCACATAGCAGTAAGCCATTTTGAAGCTTTTAAATAATGCAATGCGCTTCCGGTTGCATTGATAGATCGTTTATAAATATCAACAGCGGTGGTTGATGCCAATGAATTCAATTCACTGGCTGTTGATGACATAGCGGCAGAAAACACAACCGCCAGCAGCAGCCCAATAATTCCATGGGGTAGATAGGTCATCACAAAGTTGATAAACACATAGTCTTTGTCCATGGTGTTGGCACCGGGAATTGCCTTAGCAATTACTTGTTTTACTTCTGCCCGCAATGCCTTTTCTTCCTGCTGCACCGATGCCAGGTTTTCGCGGGCTATAGCTAAATTTTGTTCATCATCCAGCCTGACTGCTTCCATTAATGCTACAGCTTTTTGCTTTTGGTCTTCAAAAGAAGATCATGATCTGATTCCAGCTTGGCCAACTCATCCGCATATTCGGTTTGCATGGCTCGTTCTTTTAATGTCAGGTTATGGAACACGGGAGGTTGATGAAATTGATAAAAGACAAAAACCAAAATACCGATGTAAAGAATGATAAACTGCATCGGAACTTTTAACAGTCCGTTAAACAACAATCCAAGTCTGCTCTCCGTAATTGATTTTCCACCCAGATACCTTCCCACCTGAGATTGGTCCGTACCGAAATAAGACAGAAATAGAAACAATCCACCGATCAGTCCTGACCATATATTGTAGCGGTCGCTCAGGTCAAACGATAAATTAACAAGATTCAATTTTCCCATCTCCCCTGCCATGGTAAAGACGTTTCCAAAGCTTACATCGGTGGGTAACCGGAAAAAAGCAATACTTCCTGCGAGCAACATTCCTCCCATTACAATAGTGAGCTGATACTTTTGCGTGAGGCTCACGGCACGCGTTCCTCCGCTAACTGTATAAATCATTACCAATGATCCTATGATAATCGTGGTGATATTAATATTCCAATTAAGAATAGTCGAAAGAATAAGGGACGGGGCATAAATAGTAATGCCAACCGATAGACCCCGCAACATTAAAAAAAGAAATGCGGCCAGAGATCTGGTTTTTACATCAAAGCGAGTTTCCAAATACTCGTAAGCGGTGAATACTTTTAGTTTATGATAGAGCGGCACCGCGGTGACACTTAAGATAATCATGGCCAGCGGAAGGCCCAGATAAAATTGTAAAAAGCGCATACCATCCTCATACGCCTGTCCCGGAGTAGATAAAAACGTGATCGCACTTGCCTGAGTGGCCATGATGGATATCCCTACTGTCCACCAAGGCATACTTTTATCCCCCAGCAAATAACCCTCTATGTCTTTGCTACCTCTGGACTTCCATGTTCCGTAAATAACAATAGCCAGTAATGTTCCGAAAAGGACAATCCAATCAATTAATATCATGAGAAGCTGGCGGTGATTAGGTAGTAAATGATGATTTGAACAACAAGGGCTACAGCGAGCGTTACATACCATCCACTCCATCTCTCAAAGAGAGGTGGCTTTTCATTTTCTGAATCACTCATTTATTAACTGATTTAGCAGGCTGGGTTTTGAATTCTTTACGCAAAGAAACAAGATTGGCAAAAAGTTTATAAGCACCGGGCACACCTTCTGGAAGTTCTCTGAAAAAGGATAAACCGGTGTAGATATAAAAACCTTCACCGTAAGGAGCTACGATGAGACTTCCATCACGGGCCGGTTCTCCCTTGTCGTTCATTGAAAGCAATGCATCATACTGCGCATCCCATTTTGACGGGAAATAAAGGCCCCGCTCCTGAACCCAGCCATTAAAATCCTGAGCCGTAATTTTATTTGGATAGTTTAATAAACGATGATCGGACTTTAATATCCGTACTTCTGCCTTTTCTTCTGAAACCGCTCGCGTGAAAGTGTAATCGGGTAAGGAGAAAATTTATCGCGATCAATTTCAAAATCTCCCGTTGTATTGTATTGCACGACCAGTGTACCACCGTCTTTCACATAGTCGAGAAGCGAAGGCATAAAATGCCTGATCCTGTTATTCGTATTCAAGGTTCGTATTCCCAGTACAACCGCATCGAGGCTTTTTAGATTTGCCGGAATAACATCTTCATTCTTCATTTCCCAAACCTCATACCCCATGTTACGAAGAGCAAAAGGAATGTCATCACCTGCACCGGGTATGTATCCAATGGTTTTACCCTCAGTTTTTAAATCTATCCGTACCACTTTAGCTTTTGACTTGGGCAGCAACGTTTGAATAGGAATGTGATCATAGTCAATCGTTTGAAGTGCATAGTCATACTCCTTACCGGAAACTGTTACTATTCCTTTCAGTGAAGAAATCACTTCCTGCTTTGAAGGGCTCACGGTGAATGAAAGAATTTTTTCTTCACCCTGTTTTTGTATTTCAAAAGGTATTGATGCGGGTTCGGATTTCCACCCCTTCGGTATTTCAATTCGTACAGATCCGGAAATGCTTTTGCCAGAAAGTGATTTTACATTGACATTGATCACTTTGGGATTTGAATTGCTGAAAACAAGAACTGACTCCTGAATGTTCACAACTACCGGTGGAGTAACTTCAAATGGCCTGAATAGTTCCCCTTTCACCGGGTCAGTCCATTTATAAACGAGAGGAGATGAGAATGAAAACGACTGGTTATTAATAGTGCACAGAAACTCTCCCATAACAGCCGGTAAATTTTCAGGAGATCCAATCAATGATGGGTCATTTACGGTGAAATATCCATCAGGATGATCCTCCCTTAGCCAATACGGATCTGAATAGGAAAGCGACTCACTAACATTTTTATTCATTTTAAATGTGATGAGTTTATTCACCCCTAAATCCAGATTTGAGACTGAATCAACGTTCAATCCCGGAATTTTATCCGATCTACTTTTACATTCAGATCAGAGCGATTCACCAATTCAAAAGATACACCAACCGGTTGACCAGGTGCTCCCCAATAATGATTGGCTGTGAGTTCCAGATATAAGCCGAGGCAATCTTTTACAATTTCATCCACGTCTTTGAGCTTCCGAACTTTCCAATGACTGTCTTCCAGGTTCTTTATAGCGTTTCTCACTTCAATCAGAGCCGGAATACTTGCCGCAGGCTTTTCGGAATCAAAATTTGCGATAGCCTTATCAACCAATGTCTTTACTTTTTCACCATTGCTAATTCTTGTCCAGGTTGTGTTTACCGATTCGAGGATGTCATGATCTGCTTTTTCACCTTTTGCCAGTTCAAAGAACTCGAAAGCTTCCCCGCGTCTTCCTGCTGACCCAAATCCCTGGCTTTTGTGCTGTGTGCGGCTTTCTGCTGCAATTTCAGAATAAGATTTTCCCAACAATTGATTGTAGGTACCAACGTCCACCGATACGATGCCGGGTGTATTTTGATCAATCGTCTGATTCCACCATCGTCCTGTGTTAGTAAATAGACGCCTGGCTTTCCAAACTCCGAATTCTTTTACCTGCTCGGGATACATGGAAGGATCTCCTGAAATATCAAACGCTTCCTGAGCCAGCATGGCAGACGAGGTGTGGTGTCCATGCCCAGCTCGGTCATCGGGTGGGAATCGTGTGATGATGACATCAGGTTTAAATTTTCGGATAACCCGTACTACATCAGATAGAATGACATCCCTATTCCACATTTCCAATGTCTCATCGCTGCTCTTCGAAAATCCAAAATCATTTGCCCTGGTAAAAAATTGTTCTCCTCCATCAATTCTGCGGGCGGATAACAATTCTTGCGTGCGTATCAGACCCAGTAAATCCCGGATTTCCGGGCCAATCAGATTCTGACCACCATCCCCGCGGGTCATTGACAAATACGCGGTATTGACCATTCTTTCACTGGCCAGATAGGCAATGGCACGAGTATTCTCATCATCCGGGTGAGCGGCTACATAGAGGACTGAGCCCAGAACACTGAGCTTTTTTAACTTCAGCTTAATTTCTCCTGAACTTGCCTGCGTTGGACTTTGTGCAAAAAGCGATGGAGATAAAAGACATAATGCGAAGAGTAATATTCTCATGGCCGGTGATTTCGATTTGAAAAATAGTGCTAAAAGTAGGTATGAATAGTTGAAACAACAGACTCAATTATATGAATGGTCATAACTAAAACTTACCCCGAACCACGTCATTTACTAAGAAGGTACCGTCTTCAAGGATAATCATGTGGACGCGACTAACCACGGTTTTTTTTTGATCAAAAAGTCAGCAAAAAATTCATTTGCTTTTTTTCCTGACTTAATATCTTCAATATAACCCAAATCAAATTTGATCTTTGAACCCTCAACAATTTTCCTATTGTGCATCGTAAAGGAGTCATTGTTATAGATTTTCAATTTTACCTCATCCTGGTTTGCATTCTTAACCATAAAGTAAAGAGAAAGAAAAGGTATAGGCTCACCATCTGATGACCGATTATAATTATACTGCTGGTTATAGGTTACTTGTACCGTACTTTTATCTGCAGGACGTTTTTTTAACTGATAATCAATATCAACGCTAAATTCTGAATCATCCTTAAAGGGTATGTCTTGAAATAAACTGAGAATTAAAAATCAAAATAAATCCAACTTTCATATCTAGAATTTTCCTTTGACGACATCATTAATATAAAAAATACCGTCACTTGTAATTAGCATCTCAATTTTACTGACTGCCTTCTTTTCAGCATTCAGAAAGGTTGATTGTGTAATTCGTTGGAAGTTACATTGTCCTTTACATCGTCTGTAAACCCAAAATCAATCCGATATTTTTTATTCAATTCTACTTTCTTTGTAAAGAGAATACCCTCCATATTATTTGAAGTTCGGACTCTTACTTCATCTTCGGAGTGGTTCTTAATGATAAGGTTTACTACAAGATATGGTAGTTCAGTAGTTGATGATAATGCACGGTTTGATGTCCTGTCCTCAAGTTCAAATAAAATCACAGTATTTTGTTCCTTATTTCTGGGCTTTAACTTATAATCTATTTCGATCACGAAATCCGCATCACTTTTAAATGGGATATCCTGTAAAAAAGCCAGACATATGATCAACAAAAATTGCATTTGGTTTGAATACGTTTAAAGTTACTCAATTTCAATACCAATTTTGCTTAATAAACCGGACGCGGAGTAGTTTACAAAAAATAAAAAAGGAGCTATCATTTTTATGATAACTCCCTGATAATCAAGAGCCCCCTGCCGGAATCGAACCAGCGACCTACTGATTACAAGTCAGTTGCTCTCCAGCTGAGCTAAGGAGGCCAATGGATGCCTGGTTTTACCTGTTGATTTAAAAAAACAGAGGTGCAAAGCTAAAGTATCAATGGATTATTGCAAACCAATTATGAAACTGTATTAATAATTTTCAACTGTGTTCGCAATTGCTTCAGGTGGTCATCAGCTTGGGTGATTTTATGCTTAAACTCCATCTTGTATTTCTCCGCATTTTTGGAGCGACCGAAAAATTCAAGGTTATTTCTTAGCAACGCTATGTCATGCTCAATCCTGGTAATCTTCTTTCGGATATCATATTCTTTTTGAACAATCTTCTTGTCTCCTCCGGGCCTCTGGCGTAATTCTTCTAATTGTAATTCCATTTGGAGCCGATCTCGCTCCGCGGGATCAAGATTCTCAATTGATGAAATGTATTTGCCAGCCGCTTGCTGGTATTCAGACTTTATTTTACCCATTTCCTCTCTGGGTACAAACCCGATGGCATTGAACTTAGTCTGATACTCCCTCAAAGCTTCCAGACTACTATTCTTTTGTTTTGCCATTTCAAGCAATTCAGTACATACCAGCCTTTTCTGAATTAGATTTTCTGCTTGATTATTTCCCTCCTGTTCCTGATAGCTTCTTCGTTGCTCGAAAAAATAATCACACGCTAATTTGAATTCTTTATATTTTTTTTCGCGGAGTTTGCCCGGCAATGGGCCGATCTCCTTCCATTTCTTTTGAATCTGAATCAGTTCATTTGAGGTGCTCTCCCACTCCTGACTTTCCTTAAGTTTATTTACCTGCTCTATTAATTCGTTCTTTAATTTCAGATTGGCACTTCGCTCATCATCCAGTTTTTTGAAAAATTGACTCTTATTGGCAAAAAAGGATTTAAACGCTTTCCAAAACTCCTTATTAATAACTTTGGATTTATTTCTGGGTACTCCACCTATGGCTTCCCATCTTTTTTGAAGCTCCAGAATTTCTTTTGTTTTTTCATTCCACAGTTTAATCCGATCTGAACTAAACTCAGTTATGGTTTTTATTTCATCAATTAAACTTCTCTTTAATTCGAGGTGTTTATTTTGCTCTTCGAGAATCGCTTTAACATAAACATCTCTCCGGGCATACACCGCATCGGAGGCTGTCTTAAAACGCTCCCATAGTTTATCCTTGTCTTCAAGAGGTACAGGTCCAATGTGTTTAAACTCATGATGTAACTCATTCAATTGTCGAATTGCATCATTAATTTTTTTGAGGTCAGCAAGGCTTTCTGCTTTATGGCACAGTTCGAGCTTGTACTCCAGGTTCTTTTTACGGTCAAGCTCCTTGAGTTCGAAGTAAATACTGCGGTGATCATAAAAACGATCTACCAGCGCATTATAGTTTGCCCAGAGACTTCTGGCCTGGCCTGCAGCTACAGGCCCCACGTTCTTCCATGCATTTTGGATATCCTTAAATGCCTTGAAACTGTGCTCGGAATCCTCTTCATCCAAAAGCGTTCTGAGCTTCTCAAGGAGCTCTAACTTCTTTTGCAGATTCTCACCTCGTTGCGCTTCCTGTTCCTTGAAATACTTAGTCTTCCTATCCCTGATTAATTTGAGGTTTGCATCAAACTCCAAATCCAATTCATCCTTACGAAAATCAAAGGACTCTTTTGTTCCTCCATCTTTTATAAACGCAGCCAGGGCATCTTTTCTTTCTTTGCTTCTGATCGCGTTAAACAAAGGCTTAATGATATTAAGTGTTCGATCTGTCTTTTTAAAATCTTCGCTCCTGCTCAAATCTTTTATCAGCGATACGAAATCCGCTTTTGAAAAAGAAGTGTAGTCAACTTCGGAGCTTGATTCCGGCAGAGTTTCTTCCTGATTTTCCTGAGAATGCTCCTGAAGATCTTCCTCCGTATGAAGACCGGCTTTTGGGTTTGATTCTTCTTCTAGTCTGTGCTGCACGTGTGTTAATTCCTCTTCGTTCGTCCCCTCAATTTTCAAATCTTTCGCCATGATTCCTATCCCTGCAATAACGGTAAAATTACTAAAATCCTTCAATTCAAGCGTGGATCAACTGGATAATTGGAATAAATGGAAAATCTTCCTCCCATTTCTTTCAATGTTTTCTGCCACATGTCTTCAGGCTTGGTTTGAAATACCAAATCATGTGTTACTCCTTCACTCACGATCCAGGAATCTTCTTTTATTTCCTCTAACAATTGCCCTTCGGACCAACCACTATATCCAAGAAAAAACCTGATCTCATCGATAGCTAACTGGCCGGTATCAAAAAGAGAAAAAAGCTGGTCAAAATCACCTCCCCAATAAATTCCCGGAACCACCTCAACCGCCTTTTCAAGGTCCTTGATCTGATGAAGAAAATGCAAGGTATCCTGCTGGACGGGCCCGCCAATAAAAACAGGAGAATCAATTTTTTTAAAATCTTCCATAACCTCCCCGATATTTGCAATGGACGGCTTGTTCAATATAAAGCCAAAAGAGCCCTCTGAATTGTGGTCGCATAGCAACACAATGGTTCGTTCAAAATTAGGGTCAGGAAGAAACGGCTCTGATATGAGTAATTTGCCCTTAGCTGGTTCAATTCGATTCTTAAACTTGAAAAAATCCATCTTTAATTGTTCTTGTTAAACACTTACTCTGTTTTCAAGGTTACATCCCTTTCGGATAATTGAATTATTAACATTAAAAGTTGCAAATTCATCCGATTATTAATTCTTTCAAAAAAAAGGAAAACATGACTGATATCGCAAGTATTCGAAGAGAATATCGCAAATTAAAATTGGATACTTCATTGGTGGATCCAAATCCTATCATCCAATTCAAAAAATGGTTCAATGATGCTGTAAAATCGGAAGTCCTTGATCCAAATGCCATGACACTTTCTACCTGCTCTGAAAACGGACGGCCCTCCGCACGTATTGTTTTATTAAAAGGTGTTGAAGAAAATAATTTTGTGTTCTACACGAACTATCAAAGTCATAAGGGGCGTGAACTGGACAAAAATCCATATTGCTCATTAACGTTCTTCTGGCCTGAACTGGAACGACAGGTGTGTATCGAAGGTAAGGCCAACCGGATAAAAGCGGATATTTCAGATGCTTACTTTCAAAGCAGACCCCGAGAGAGTCAGATTGGTGCATGGGCTTCTCCCCAAAGTGCGGTGATCACCGATCGCTCTATTATTGAAGAACGGGTGATCAAAATGGAGAAGCAATTTCTAGGAATGGATGTTTTGCCCAGACCTAAGCAGTGGGGAGGTTTTGCGGTAGACCCCTTTGAAATAGAAATCTGGCAAGGTAGATCTAACCGCCTGCATGACCGGATAATCTATACTAAGATTGAAAATACCTGGAGGATGGATCGACTGGCTCCCTAGCGCAAATCGAACAGGTTGCTAATTCCTAAAAATTTCCGGGCTATAAACCCTTCACCGTATTGTGCACCAATGGCATGTCCAAGATCTTTTGCTCTACCTTCCACCATTTCAATAAATGCTTTGGATGAAATGTACGTTTCAGGTTCATCCCTTTTTTCGGAAGTAAATACCTGCGATTTATAAGCATTTATCGACCGCATTTTTACTTCCCAAAAATCTGACACATCAACAATGAAGTCGGGTTTGAGCCATTGGCTCTGGATATAATGATAAAATGATTTAGGCCTCCATTCATCCTGATTCTTATCTTCATAAGAGGTTTTTACCTTTGTCAAACCCGCCAGAAAGGATGCATCATACGCCAGTTGGGCTCCCTTGCCATGATCAGGATGCCGATCAGTCACTGCATTTGCCAGAATAATTTCAGGCCTGTATTTTCGTATAGTCTGAATGATTGGGATCTGATGCTCCCGATCGTTTTTAAAAAAACCATCGGGTAGCCCCAGATTTTCACGGATAGTTAAATTTAGGATTTTTGTTGATTCTGCAGCTTCCTGAGCCCGGATTTCGGGAGTGCCCCGTGTGCCCAATTCTCCCTGAGTCAAATCCAAGATTCCCACCTTATTTCCTAGTGAGATTTGTTTTGCAATCGTACCTCCGCATCCAAGTTCTGCATCATCAGGATGTGAAGCGATCACCAATATATCCAGCTTAACCATGTGCTGTATTGGTAACCTCCATTTCTTTAGCGGCCAGAAACTTCTCTGCATCTAACGCGCCCATACAGCCTGTTCCGGCTGCTGTTACAGCCTGACGATAAACTTTATCCGCTGCGTCTCCCACTGCAAATACTCCTTCAACATTCGTTTTGGTAGAACCAGGTTTTACTTTAATGTATCCACTATCGTCCATGGTCAGTTTTCCTTTGAATATCCCTGTATTGGGTTCATGGCCTATGGCAAGAAAAAATCCTTTTAGGGGTATATCCCTGGTCTCGTTAGTCTTGTTGTTGATCACGCGTACACCAGTTACTTCTTCACCACCTAATATTTCTACTGTTTCGGTATTCCACAAGATCTCAATCTTTGGATTGTTAAGAACGCGCTGTTGCATAATTTTCGAAGCCCGCATCTCATCTCTCCTGACAATCAGATATACCTTGGGACAAAGCTTCGATAAATACGTAGCTTCTTCAGCAGCCGCATCACCCGCGCCAACAACGGCAACATCCATTCCTTTGAAGAAAAATCCATCGCACACTGCGCACGCTGAAACTCCTTTATTCGCAAATTTTGTTTCCGATGGCAACCCCAAATATTTTGCACTGGCACCTGTGGCAACAATAACGGAGTCAGCAATAACTTCATCCTTCTCATCCACCGTTATTTTGAAAGGATACGAGGAGAAATCCACATCCGTTACCAATCCATATTTCACCTGAGTTCCAAATCGCTCAGCTTGCTGTTGCAAATCTACCATCATATCAGGACCATTAATTCCTTTAGGGTATCCCGGAAAATTTTCGACATCACCGGTGATCGTTAATTGTCCTCCCGGCTGGCCCCCTGTATATAGGACCGGGTTTAGGCCTGCTCGTGCTGCATAGATGGCCGCAGTATATCCTGCAGGACCTGACCCAATAATTAATACCTGTACATGTTCTTTCTCCATCCTCTTGTGTTTAATTGATAAAAAGGCCCCTTAGTTGTGTGAGACCAATGCATTGAATATTAATCTAATTCAACTATTATTAACCTAAGTAAGGTTTTAAAGCTTTACTGCGAGAAGTATGTCTTAACCTTCGGATAGCCTTCTCTTTAATTTGCCGTACCCGCTCCCGTGTCAGGCTGAATTTCTCTCCTATTTCCTCCAGTGTCATGGCTTGTTCTCCATTTAATCCAAAATATAAAGTTATCACATCAGATTCACGCTGTGTTAAAGTGGATAGCGCCCGTTGAACTTCACGCCTCAGTGAATCGGTCATCAGACCTGAATCCGGTGTCTCCTCAGCATCATTTTCAAGTACATCCAACAAACTGTTCTCTTCACCAGAAACAAAAGGGGCATCCATGGACACATGGCGACCTGAAATCTTCATCGTATCGACCACTTCTGCGGCTGTCACTTCGAGCACCTCCGCAAGTTCTTCGGGTGATGGCTCTCGCTCATACTTCTGTTCTAATTCTGAAAATGTTTTCGAAATCTTATTCAGACTGCCCACTCGATTTAACGGCAATCTCACAATGCGGGATTGCTCTGCCAGCGCCTGTAGAATCGACTGGCGAATCCACCAAACCGCATACGAAATAAATTTAAACCCCCGGGTTTCGTCAAAACGTTGGGCCGCTTTGATGAGCCCCAGATTTCCCTCATTTATTAAATCACCTAATGAAAGTCCCTGGTTTTGATATTGCTTGGCAACCGACACCACAAATCTAAGGTTGGCTTTGGTCAGTTTTTCCAAGGCTACCTGATCGCCTGCTTTAATTCGCTTTGCTAATTCAACTTCTTCGTCCGGTGTAAGCAAATCAACTTTACCTATTTCTTGCAGATACTTATCCAGCGACTGACTTTCACGATTCGTGATTTGTTTACTGATCTTTAGCTGTCTCATTCTATGAAATAGATAAAGCAATTATAAATAATTGCCTATTTCAAAACACCCTAACGTCAGAAATAAGTTCCAAAAAAAAGAACCACGCTATGCTTGCGTGGTTTCTTCTTTCTTAGGTGGCTTGGGTAATAAAACCTTTCGGGACAGCCTGAATTTGCCCGTTTTTTTATCTACTTCAACGAGTTTGACTTTTACTTCTTCACCAACTTCCATGATACCGTCCATTTTCTCCACCCGTTCCCATTTGATTTCAGAAATGTGAAGCAAACCATCTTTGCCCGGCATAAATTCTACAAACGCACCGAATGGCATAATCGATTTGACAATTCCATCATATACTTCTCCGACTTCAGGCATTGCCACAATCGCTTTTACGCGGGCAACTGCTGCCGACATCATCTTCTCATCCGTTGCGAAAATATTTACCACACCGTTATTTTCTACCTCCTCAATAACAACGGTTGCTCCCGTTGTTTTTTGGATATCCTGCACTACTTTACCACCAGGTCCAATTACGGCTCCAATCATATCTTTATCGATCTTTATGGTTACAGCCCTTGGTGTATGAGGTTTCAAATCTGAATTCGGAGTGGCCAGCGTTTTCTTCATTTCATTCAAAATATGCAACCTTCCCTCTTTTGCCTGATTCAAAGCTTCCGATAATACTTCATAAGTAAGGCCCTCAACTTTCAAATCCATTTGACAAGCTGTAATTCCTTTTTCAGTACCTGTTACTTTAAAATCCATGTCACCAAGATGATCTTCATCGCCAAGTATGTCAGAAAGGATGGCGTATTTGCCAGTCTTTGCATCCGAAATCATTCCCATGGCTATACCCGATACAGCACCTGAAATTGGGATACCGGCATCCATCAAAGCCAGTGAACCTGCACACACCGTGGCCATTGATGACGATCCGTTTGACTCAAGAATGTCAGAAACTATACGGATGGTGTAGGGATTAGATTCCTGAGCAGGAAGTACTTGCTTAATGGCTCTCATGGCAAGATTACCATGACCTACTTCACGTCTCCCCGGTCCTCGATTGGGTTTTACTTCACCCGTGGAGAATCCTGGAAAATTGTAGTGCAATAAAAACTTGTTTGTTCCGGAGAACATTGCACCATCGATCAATTGTTCATCAAGCTTCGTTCCCAGTGTAACTGTACTTAATGACTGGGTTTCACCGCGTGTAAAAATTGCAGAACCATGGGCTGAAGGAAGGTAATTAACTTCACTTGATATTGCCCTCACTTCATTTGTCTTCCGTCCGTCAAGCCTTACTTTTTCATTGAGCACAAGGTTTCGGCAAGCTTCCTTCTGAATTTCTTTATAACATTTCTTAACAAAATCTTTGTTGACTTCAGTATCTTCCGGAAGACCATCAATATAATCGGTGAAAATGACAGAAAACTTTTCCGATCTCAACTTCTTATCAGCGAGTTGCAGTTGGGCTACTTCATAAACTTTATCATAAAATAATCCATGTAGCTCCTTTTTAAGGTTATCATCCTTTACCTCATGATCGTAAGTACGCTTTTCAGTCTTACCTACCTCTTTTGTCAGCTCAATTTGTAATCTGCACTGGTCTTTTATTGTTTCATGTGCCATTTTCAAGGCCTCCAGCATATCTGCTTCTGAAACTTCTTTCATTTCTCCCTCAACCATCAAAATATTGTCGATCGAAGCGGCCACGATTAAATCAATATCTGACTTTTCTTTTTGCTCTAATGTTGGGTTTATAACCAATTGACCATCAACACGACAAACTCGTACCTCTGAAATTGGCCCTTGAAAGGGAATATCTGATACAGATAAGGCTGCAGAAGCTGCAAAAGCAGCGAGGGAATCAGGTAAAGCGTTCAGGTCTCCTGAAAGCAATTGAATGCTTAACTGGGTCTCGGCATGGTAATCATCAGGAAATAGAGGACGAATAGCGCGATCGATCAATCGGCTAATCAGAATTTCATAATCCGATAGGCGCCCTTCTCTACGAAGGAATCCACCAGGGATTTTGCCCATTGAGGCAAATTTCTCCTGATAATCTACAGAAAGGGGTAAAAAATCGGCTCCCTCTTTAGCGTTTTGACTGGCTACAGCCGTGGCCAGGAGCATTGTATTGCCCATTTTCACAACAACAGAACCGTCTGCCTGGCGTGCAAGGCGCCCGGTCTCAATGGTAATCTCGCGTCCATCAGGAAGCTTGCAGGTTTTAGTAACAATATTGGTTTTCATAATAAATAATAAATAGATATAAGGTAATCAGAGATCACCCTCAATGATTATAAGCGAAAAAGGGAACCGTTAATGTTCCCTATTGTTTTTACTTTCTTAGTTCCAGATCTGCAAGGATGCTCCTGTATCTTTCGATATCAGTAGCTTGAAGATAGTTCAGTAGTTTCTTACGCTTACCCACTAATTTTAACAGTCCCTGCTGCGTTGAAAAGTCTTTTTTGTTGCTTTTCAAATGATCAGTAAGGTGGTTAATTCGATTGGTAAACAGCGCAATTTGAGATTCTGCTGAACCTGTGTCCGTCTTTGATTTTGCAAATCCGTGTTTGGTAAATAATTCCTGTTTTTTTCTGAATTCAGATACATCGTCTAAAAAATTCTTTTTTTCTTTTAATTAATCGGCAAAACTAAAGAAATACGTCTTAAAACCAAATATTAAGCAGCCTCCTGTGGCATTAATTTTTTGCTCCTAAGCAAGGTTTTAAACTTATCCCAGATCACATTGTAGAAGTCCGCTTCAAATAGCCGGGCATCGGCACGAGCTTGTCGTAAAAAAAGAACCCCAAATCCTGCCAAAATAAAATTGGCCATCCATACCCCAATCTCTACAGAAATGAAGCCTTGTTTTGCCCATTTCTCGCCCATCATGTTAAGCACGTAGAAAACGATAAAAAACAAGATGGAAGCCAACACCGGAACACCTATTCCACCTTTCTTTATAATAGCTCCGAGAGGAGCTCCAATCAGAAACATCACAAAACAGGCAATCGAATTTGAAAGAATCTTGTGCCATTGAATTTGAAAAACCTTGAAATTCTCGATATGATTTTGTGTCATGCTGTTCAGATTGATGAACTGTCCTTTTAGAGATCTGGCATTGTTAACTGCCGTTGTTAATTCACTCAATGTAGGAGCAGCCGTAAACAAACTGTCCGACACAATTTTAGCTTTTTCGTATTCTACGCTGCTCAATTTCTCTTTGTAGCCGGGTTCAAATGAAACTGGTTTGAATTCAGGGTTCTTTGCGAGAATCAACGAATCTCTTCTGCGCTTTACCCGCGCCACATGGCTTGGCAAGCTTAGCGAATCGTCTTTCTTATGGTAAGAGAACAGCGCTTTATTTAGCGAATAGGCTGACAATTGCTGATCTACCAAAGACCCGGAAACAGAATCCATATCCATTTCCAGTTCTTCCATATTTCGCATGATGCGATTACTTTGAAACCATCTTTTATCGGTGCGGTTAAGTTCAAATGAAGACAAATCAAATACGACCTGCGATTTATCAAATTTTGTTTTTGTTAAAGCTTCACCAGAAGGAGCACCACCCGTTACCTGACGTTGCTGCTCGCCACCTTCAGAATAATGATATCCATTAAACAATTCAAGTTTCAGATACCGGTCATTCAAAATCGTAAACATCTGTCCGGAGTCCGCTACCGTAACCTCCCGATTGCCCAGCCCGCTCCGGTGATCATAAATCACAATTTTACTGATGGTTTTTCCATCCGGGAATCGCTTATCCACTTTAATACTCATGTTTGGAATAGAACTATTGAACTCCCCTTCCCGCAAATCAAGAGCTGGCTTTTTTTGCTTTATATCATACAGCAAACTGTACGCTTCGAGGGCCGCCTTAGGCACCAGGAAATTATTAGATAAGTAGGCGCAAAATGTAAGAATGATCACCAAGGAAGAAATAGGTGCCAGACTTCTAACCAATGAAATCCCCAGACTTTTAACTGCAGTCAGTTCAAAATGTTCGCCTAGATTACCAAAAGTAATAAGCGATGAAAGTAGTATGGCTAATGGCAGAGCAATTGGTGTCATCACCACGGCCATGTAAAACATCAATGTTGCAATAACATCCCATCCGAGATTTTTGCCAATGATATCATCAAAATATTTGAGCATATTCTGCATGAGCAGAATAAAAACCACAACCATGAAAGTGAGTATCATGGGGCCCAGAAAAGAAGAAAGAATCAGCTTGTCAATTTTCTTCATGAGGATGTGCAAAGATAGCACTCAAAAACAGAGCCAGAAGATATATAAGGTTGGTTAAAACAGCAGGTTGGTTTGATTTTTGAGAAAGTAGCGCGGGGGGGAGTTGAACCCCCGACCTTTGGGTTATGAATCCAACGCTCTAACCACCTGAGCTACCGCGCCATTTCATTTTTGAGCCGCAAACTTACAAACTTTTCTAAATCCGTTGATTTTTATTTTAATACTTGGGCAGATGGTAAAAATCGGTTAACTTAAATTCTCAATTGATGCAATGAAACCAGTTATGTCAAAACAGCTTTTTACAGGAGATTATGAAATTCATGCATCAGTTAAAATGCTATATCCCTACATTCACTCGGCAAGTGGTCTTTCTGAATGGTTTGCTGATAATGTGACGATAAATCCCGAAAAGGTATTCACATTCTACTATGACAATGAACACCATGATGCTGTTTTAACAGGACACCGGACTAATCATTTTGCGCGTTTTGAATTTATACCTGAAAATGAGGAAGATGAAAAAGATCCCTCCTATTTCGAATTACGTCTCGAACCTAATGATTTTACCCAAACCGTCTTTTTAAAAGTTGAAGATTACTCTGACTTTGATGACCTTGAAGAGCTTAGCGACCTTTGGGAAAGCCTGATTGATAAACTCAAGAAGGTTGTCGGTGGGTAAATTGAAATATCCACAACAGTAGTATCGTCATAAATCCAAATAACAATCGAAAGAAATTCCTTGCCTGAAACTGCAAGTGGTTCTGAGGGTCTTCGATGGATATCAGTAAACTCCATTTATTTTCAGCATTGAACCAATACACAAACCCGTCCAACTGGTTTATCATAAGTACCAATACCATTAGACCAACAATCACCAGCGCTGTTTTTCTATAAAATTCAAAAACAGCCAGGACACAAAGTATTGAAAGTGCTCCATACACTGTAATCCATAAAAAAGGCAAAGTGTTAGTAAGGCTATGGAAAGCCAGTACCATAAACCAAACGGCTAACATGAATTTAAATATCCGCATCAATTCATATTTGTTATCCCATCTTCAAGCAGTGCAATTCCTTCCCTATATAATTGCTCCCCTCCTATTTCCCGCATAGAATTTCTTTTTGAAAATCTTTTGAGCCAAAGCAGAAAATGATGTTATCATAAATCCAATGAGATGAATTTTTGCCCATACTGGTATAATTAATTGTGTAAAATTAATCTTTTCTAAAAAAAAAGCTCCGGCAATGGTTGCGGTCATCATGGTAGCTAACGAAGCGGCTATCATCGCTTTTAGTCCCAGTTTTGAAAGATCACCCTGTCGTGTTGGGGCCATTCCACCGATACCTCCGATTTGAATAGCAATTGAGCTGAAATTGGCAAAACCACAAAGGGCATAAGTAGAAATACGGATGGACTTTTCGCTCAGAATTCCTGACTCAGTCATAGCAGCCAAGTCGAGGTAGGCAACGAATTCATTGATCACCATTTTTGCCCTAGCAGACTACCAACTTGTAATGTCTCATTCCAATCCACTCCCATGGCAAAGGCAAATACACGAAATACCTGACCCAAAATATATTGTAATGAAAATCCATTGAACGTTCCATTGGTCGTTCGTACAACAAATTCATTGAGGCCGGTCATGGCACCCACAAAATCCACAAGTATCCAATTGATGGCATAGATTACGGCAATGAAAGCGAGGAGCATAGCTCCAATATTGAGTGCAAGTTTCAATCCATCAGCAGCTCCGGTTGCCAGCGCATCAATAAAATTAACACCAATCTGGTCTTTATTAACTTTTAAAGACCGATCGACTTTTCAGGCTCTTCTTCGGGGCTAAATATTTTGGCCAGCACGATGGCTGCCGGAGCATTCATTATTGAAGCGCTTAACAGATATGTTGCAAACTTTGCCTGAGCAACCGGATCACCGCCTCCCAAAAAAGAAACATAGGCACCAAGTACACTGCCTGCTATAGTGGCCATTCCGCCAACCATTAAACAATTGAGTTCAGACTTGGTCATCTTGCCAATGAATGGTCTTACAAGAAGTGGTGCTTCGGTTTGTCCCATAAATACATTTGCTGCAGCCGACAAACTCTCAGACCCTGAGAGACGCATGGTACGCGCCATAAGCCAGGCAAAACCGTAAACAATTTTTTGAAGCAGTCCCAGGTAATACAATCCGGCAGTGACAGCAGAAAAGAAAATAACAGTTGGTAGTGCCTGAAAGGCAAATAGAAATCCAAGGCTATGTTTTACTTCAGGATTTCCCACACTATTGCGTGCCAAATCTCCATATAAAAATTCAGCACCCTTTTGAGCAAAACTTAGAAACGTGACAAACTTTTCACTTAAATAGACAAAAGCTTGTTGAGCAAACTCAACTTTGCCAATTAATAAACCAAAAGAAATTTGAATGAGCAATCCAATGATAACCAGACGCCAGCTGATTGCTTTTCGCTTGCCGGATAACAGATAAGCAACACCTATAATAAACAGTAATCCTGCAAGGCCCCGAAGGTACTCCATGATGATTTGACCTATGTTAGTTTCGCTTACTTAATTCATCACGGATTTTCGCTGCCCGCTCATAGTCCTCTTTATCAATCGCATCTTTAAGCAGCTCCTTTAACTTTTCTGAACTCAGGTTCTTTACGTCTTCCGGCTTTTTAGAGGATTCTTTTTTTACTCTCACCTTAGGTTCTTTAGCAGGCGTATCTTTTTCTTTTTCTTCCTCTTCTTCATCCGTAAGAACAATGCCCGCTTCTGCCAAAATATTTTCGTACGTGAATATCGGTGAATCAAATCGCAATCCAATAGCAATTGCATCCGAAGGACGTGCATCAATTTCGGATTTTTTCAAACCATCAGAACAAACAATTTTTGCAAAAATACCCCCTCTTTCAAATCGGAAATAACTATTTCTTCTACCGTAAAATGGAATGAATTAGCAAATGCTTTAAAAAGATCATGTGACATGGGGCGATTGGGAATAATCTTTTCAATTTCAATAGCAATGGCCTGCGCTTCGAACATGCCAATTATAATAGGCAACCTCCGGTTTCCTTCGGACTCACCCAAAACCAATGCAAAGGATCCTGTTTGTGATTGACTGGAAGACAGTCCTAAAATTTCAAGCTTAATCTTTTTCAACCCTGTATGATCAACGCCTCAATGTATAAATTTTACAGATTAATCTTCCTATTTCGCTGCTTTAATCGCCTCCGTAAGCTTTGGAATCACATCAAAAGCATCTCCAACTATACCATAGTCAGCGGCTTTAAAAATGGTGCTTCCGCATCTTTATTTATGACCACAATACATTTAGAGGAGTTGACCCCCGCCAAATGTTGAATGGCCCCGGAAATACCTACTGCGATATAAAGTTGGGGCGCAACTTTAACACCCGTTTGTCCAACATGCTCATGATGCGGTCTCCATCCCATGTCCGAAACAGGTTTGCTGCAGCCCGTTGCTGCATGCAATGTCTTAGCCAATTCTTCCAACATACCCCAATGCTCCGGACCTTTCATTCCTCTGCCGCCAGACACAACGATTTCAGCTTCAGGCAAAAGGATTTCACCAGTTGCCTTTTCTGTTTTTGTGATTTTTACTCCAAACTCACTCTCTGAAAGGTCAACTTTGAAATCTTCAACTGCCACATCGCCTCCCGATCCTTTTAATTCAATTGCATTTTTCTTAATGACGATTACTTTCTTGTCAGTTTTCATCTCCACTTTTGCAAACGCTTTTCCAGTGTAAATGCTTTGGGAAATTACGAAGCCAGATGAAACATCCGGTAGTTGAGTTACATTGGTTGCGAGCGCAGCGCCAAGCTTAACAGCAACCTTTGCCGCGACCGGGGTTGCCAAAGAGGAGTTCGCCATCACAAGAACATCCGCAGCAGTATTGCCCATGGCTTTTTCAAGGACGGTGGCGTAAGCTTTTATGACACCCTGATTTAACCGCTCATCGTTAACATGTAAAACTTTTTTGGCTCCGAATTTTCCAAGATTTGCCAACTCCGCATTGTCCTGACTACCCAGTGCAATCGCTGTAACTTCTGCTCCTATGGCTGCTGCATAACCTACAGCCTCCTGTGAAGTTTTTCTTATTTTTCCTTCAGAACTTTCTACAAATACCAGTGCTTTCATAATTGTGTTATAATACTTTTGCTTCTGTCTTTAACAAGGTTACTAATTCTCCAACATTTTCAGGATCAATCATTTTAACAGCACCTTTTTCAGGAGGTAATTCAAAATTTTTCAAAGAAACTGCCGCATTGATGCTTTTTGGCTCAACCACTTTCAGTGGTTTAGTTCGAGCTGACATAATGCCACGCATGTTTGGAATTTTCCATTCGGCTATGGGTTCCTGACAACCGGCAATTAATGGCAAAGAGGCTTCAACATATTCTTTTCCTCCTTCTATTTCTCTGGCCATTTTTACGGTAGTACCTTCTATATCCAACTTCATTACCGGTGAAAGACTGGGAACACCTATCATCTCTCCCACCATACTATGTACTACTCCGCTGTTAAAATCAATTGACTCTCTCCCCATCAACACCAAGTCAAACCCTTTGGCATGCTCTGCAATCTGACTAGCAACAAAAAATGAATCTGTTGGTTCAGCATTTACACGAATTGCATCATCCGCGCCAATGGCTAAAGCTTTTCGAATGGTTGGCTCCGTTTCATCTAACCCAACATTTAATACAGTAACCGTTGCTTTGTTCGATTCTTTCAATTCAATTGCCCGTGCTAAAGCATAATCATCATACGGACCTATTATGAATTGTACACCTGCTGCATTGAACTTTGTATTATTGTCAGTAAAACTGATTTTAGAGGTTGTATCGGGAACATGTGATATACAAACTAGAATTTTCATTTTATGTTTAGATAAGAGAACGGTGAATTTGCCTGCAACAATAAAAAATATGCCTGGTAAGTTAAAAGTTTCTACTCAAAAACTAAATTTTGTTTCAAATCTATAACTTCCATGTCACGGATTGAGTATTTAATAAAACTTATAGAGGAGGAGTCGAAAGACCCTTTTTTGTTTTACGCACTGCTCTGGAATATGTAAAGCAGAACAAAGAAGAGGCTTCCTCTCTTTTTGATCAGCTGCTCAGAGAATTTCCTGATTACATACCAACCTATTACCAGGCCGGGCTATGGTATTTAAATAAACAGCAACGTGACAAGGCATTTGGCATACTTCAAAATGGCCTTTCTGTTTGTCAACAACAAAATGATACAAAAACGTATGCTGAAATCAAGCTGCTATTGGATGAATGATCTAAACCTGGAATACGATTTTTCCTACTTTCTCCGCACTTACTACATCATCAAAAGCCTCAATAATTTTTGAGAACGGCCGGATAGAATCAATCAAAGGTTTGATCTGATTTTTACCAACGAATGCCAGCATTTCACTAAACTCATCATCATTGCCCATCGTAGAGCCCTGCAAAGTAATTTGATTCCAAAACATTCTGTATAAATCCACTTTAGATGGTAATCCATTAGTCGCCCCGTAAAAAACAATCTTTCCCTGAGGCTTCATCATTTTAATGAAGTTATTAAGCTGATCACCTCCGGCACTGTCAATGACAAGATCAAAGCCCCCTTTGGTTCTCCAAAGGTCTTCCAATGTAGATTGACGTTTGTAGTTAAATCCACCCATCGCCCCCAGCTTTCTTGCCCGTTCGAGTTTTGAATCACTTCCTGAAGTTATATAGACATTGGCTTCAGCGGCTTTTGCAAACAAAAAAGCAAACTGGGCAACGCCTCCACCAAATCCTGAAATAAGGACATTCTTCTTAGCTTTCAATTTTCCCCATTTAAACAATGCACGATACGCAGTAAGTCCCCCCATTGGAAACGCTGCTGCTTGCAATAAATCGAGATGAAATGGTTTGTGGTGCAGACGATCTACTGGAATGGAAATGTATTCGGCAAAAGTACCATCTACCGGCATGCCCAGAATGGTATAATGACGAGACTGAATGTTGGGATTATCACCCCAATCAATGTTTGGGTTGATAATTACTTCTTGGCCCACCCAGGGTTGGTGGTCTTCATCATGAACTTTTTCTACAACACCTGCTCCATCAGAACCCATGATTGCGCCTAATTTTATTTTAGGATACTTCCCTTCGCGAATCCATTCGTCTCTGCGGTTAAGGGCAATTGCTTTAATTTTAACCAAAGCACATCCTGGTTTTACTTCTGGAATCGGTACATCCCTCAACTCAATCTTTCCTGCGCCTGCAAGTATTAGTGCTTTCATGGTAGATGCCTTATAATTTTCTGTTGATTACAAAAAAAACAAAAAGGATTTAACAAAATACCTTGTCATCCTAAATTTTAAAGTGGAGAATCGGGTAAGCTGAAGTAAAATGAACTACCCTGACCCACAACGCTTTCAACATACATTACGCCTCTGTTCAATTCAACCAATTCCTTACATAATAATAAGCCAATACCAGTCCCCTTTTGATTTGAGGTTCCAATCGATTGAACACTTTCATTAACCGTAAAAAGTTTCTTTTGATCCTCCTGACTTATGCCAATGCCCGTATCCTTTACACCCATAGTCACCAGATCATCGCGTGTACCTCCAAAGATGGTAATGATTCCTTTTTCAGGAGTAAAGTTTATTGCATTCGCCAGAAGATTTGATAGTACCATCAAAATCATACCCTTGTCAGCAAATGCCTTTTGTGAATCCTGAATGAATACAATAATATTTTGCTTTTTGTCTGTTGCCATAGGCAAGAACTGATCACGCAAATCATCTGCAAGTTGTTTGCAATTGATATACTCCGGTCGGTACGGCATATGGCCAGTTTGCGACACGGCCCATTCCATTACATTGGTTAGCATTCTCTTAAGTTCTACAGACGATCGGCTTAGGTTTTTCAAATACTCTTTTACGTCCTCCTTTGAAAAAGTCTCCAGATTATCCTCAAGGCTTTTTGATAAGTTATGAAATGCCGATAATGGATTCTTAAGATCATGTGATATCACCGTAAAAACTCTATCCTTAAACCCACGTAGTGCGTTAAGCTCCTTCTCACTATCTTTTAATTTCTTATTAACTCGCTGATCGGATTTTACTTTAAAGTAAAAGATCAGGATAAGTATTCCAACCAGCCCCGTAAACGTGATACTGGAGTATTTAACCAAACCTGATCTGAATCCCTCAAGATCAATTACCCGATTTTCCAATCTTGATTTTTCGTCTAACCTGTCTCTTCTTTCATTGTCGAGCAAAGCAGTTAACGATGCAATTCGTTCATCTTTAGAAATCTGATGTAAAGAATCTTCATACCGAAGGTAAAGTCGTGTGGCCTGTAATGCTCTTTGAAAATCACCTTGCTTTTCAAAAATAGCTGACCGTGTTTTATACGCTCCAATTAATGGAATCAATTCACCTGAATCATTTGCTAATTGCAGCAAAGTGTCTGATACTTCCTTTGCGCGATTTACTTTTTCGTTGCGAAGGTAAGCCTGCGCGATCAAATCAAAATTCTCATAATTTCTGATGGTAATATTATGATCACCATCTGTTGCCAATGACAATCTGAAATAATCAATGGCCTGAACATATTCTTCGATAACCAAAAGCACACTGCCCACCTCATGGTATAATGAGCCCAGTTCCTTTTCGTCATGAATGTTCTTTTTTATAACTATTGCCTGTTGCATGACATTGAGTGCCCTGGAAGGATTTCCAAGTTTTGTATATGCCTTCCCCAGATTGTGCAACTGCTCCCCCATTTGAACACTATCTGCAAGACTCTCCGATATCGAATACCCTTCTTCAAAATAATCTATGGATTTTGAGAATTGATGTTGCAGGTCCGAAACCTGCCCCAGGCGGTTCAGTATTTCTATCTGACGTTTTTTGTTATTTACTACTTTGAAACTTTCAAGTGCCTGATTAAAGGCGTTTTCCGCCTGTAAGAAGTCATCCCTTATCAACATAATCTGACCTAACACCTGATAGGCCTCTCCCATAATGGGATCATTGGGTTCAAGATGATCAATTGCATTCTCCAGATTTATTTTAGCGCTGTCAAGCGAATTATTTTTGATATGGATGATTCCTAAATGAAGATAAATTTGTCCGTAGTATTGGCTGAGGTCGTTTTGCCGGCCAATGCGAAGCGCCATTTGTAAATTCGTTTTGGCCTTTTCCGGATCAACATCAATCAATTCAACGGCAGCATCAATTTGGGATTGAATTTTTTTCGAAGAGTCATCTTGCGCAAATAGCCCTGCGTTAACAAACAGTATCAGAAATAGAAATAGACGAATCATGAAAGTAACAATCAGCCCAAATTACCAATAAAGTAAAGAGGATTAAAATAGATCGAGATCGAAAGTAAAATTAGAACGGTGGTTCATCCTCACCCGTAGATGGTGGCGGACTATCTAATGTTGGGTTAATGCGACTTTCTTTGGTTACTACATTGGCAAACGGACTGCTGGAAATGGGTCCGTCATAATCGGTAAATTTTGTGTACTTACCAATAAACTTAAGTTTCAGATTATCCAGAGATCCGTTTCGATGTTTGGCTACAATGACTTCGGCCAAGCCTTGTGTGGGCATACCCTCTTCATCAACGGTAATCCTATAATACTCAGGCCGGTAGAGAAACATAACTATATCAGCATCCTGCTCGATAGATCCTGATTCGCGTAAGTCGGAAAGCTGTGGCCGCTTATCGCCTCCCCGTGTTTCAACACCACGACTCAACTGAGACAGAGCAATAACAGGAACATCCAATTCTTTGCAATTCCCTTGAGGGCTCTTGAGATGGATGCGATCTCCTGCTCACGATTACCACCTGCTTCACCCTTCATCAATTGGAGGTAATCAATAACGATAAGTTGAACATTGTGCTCCGCTTTCAGTCTTCTGCATTTGGCCCGTAATTCCAATATTGAAAGTGCGGGTGTATCATCAATAAAAATAGGTGCTGAGGAGAGTCGTGTTGTTTTATGCACTAACTGCTGCCACTCAAACTCAGCCAAACTTCCCCTTTTTATTTTGTCCGATTCTAATTCGGCTTCAGCTGAAATCAGACGATTCACTAATTGCAGTGATGCCATCTCAAGTGAGAAAATCGCCACGGGATAATTAAAATCAACCGAGGCGTTTCGAAGAGCCGAAACCACAAAAGCTGTCTTTCCCATACCGGGTCGAGCAGCAATAATGATCAGGTCCGAACGCTGCCATCCGGAAGTAATCCGGTCTAGTCTGGAAAAGCCGCTTGGGATTCCTGTTAGTCCATCTTTATGATCCTTTTTATCCTGAAGTTCTTTGATAGCCCTGAACATCAACGACTTCATGGTATCATAATTCTTGCGAAGGTTCGAATCGGAAATGGCAAAGATGGATTGCTCGGTCTTGTCCAGCAGTTCAAATACATCGGTAGTATCTTCATAAGCATCGTGATGAACTTGCGATGCTATCTGAATCAGGTTTCGTTTGATCGCCATCTCAATGACGATGCGGGAATGGTATTCGATGTTAGCAGCGGAACTAACCTTTGAAGTGAGTTCTGCGATATAGTAGGCACCACCCACAAGTTCCAGCTTACCATTCTTGCGAAGTTGGGCCACAACAGTTCTCATGTCTACCGGATCGGAAGACTTAAAAAGATCAGTAATCGATTGGTATATTTCCTTATGCTGTTCTGAATAAAAATGCTCAGGTCGCAGAAAATCGATAACCGCGGTTAGGGCATTTTTTTCAAGCATCAGTGCACCTAACACCGATTCTTCCAGATCAAGCGCCTGAGGTGGCAACTTACCTAAACTCTCAGCGATATCTTTCGCTAATAATTTATGTGACCTGCCCGTTGCGCCTGCAGCGGAACTTACCCTCAATGACGTTGATCTTTCTTCCATTCACGTGGTTGTTGTACGCGTTTTCCTTTAATGGGTGCAAACCTATCCAAAGCAACGCGCGACCTTCTTTCTCTCTTCAACATCTTATCAACAAGTAATAAACAACAAATATTGTGTATAAAGTTGCAGCAACTATGAGTATAAACCTGACTTGTTTCGAAAATAAGTTTGACCATATTTAAACTTATGTTGAAGGCAGCTGCATACATCTAACTGATTTCCATTGTATTTGTGTCACTTTTTATAATTTAGCTTTAATTAATAAGATCATGCCGACAAAACCGCTTCATATAATTGGCTCGCAGGATCCTCGTTGTGCTCAGTTGAGTAAGGCGTTGGTTGAATTGGGATGGAATGTAACGACCTCTGTTGATGGAAATTGGAACGAGAAATTGATCAATAAAGATCTTGTTGGAGTAATCCGGTCCACTGGAATATCTGATGATAACCCCGAACTGAAGAAGTCCAACGCGCTTGAAGTGCCAATCTATTCCTTTGCTCAGTTTGTTGGCCACCTTTGCGCTGATAAACAGCGAATCGTTGTTGCAGGAAGTCATGGCCTTCGTAAAATAATAGCTCTGGTTATCCATATCTTAAGCCAGTATAATCGTGAATTCGATTATTCGATATCATATAAAAACAACGAGGTTCTGCCAGAGATTAAATTAACTAATGCGCCTTATATTCTTATCCAGGGAAGTGAAGTTACTGATCCGGTTAGCCACAAACCAGAATTCATGTCATATCAGCATCACACGGGTGTTTTAAGTGGTATCGATATAAAGAAGTCAGCACTTCAAATACGTGAATCTGATTATGGAAATCTTTTCAAAAATTTTGCAGACGCCACACCCAAGGGCGGTGTTCTCCTTTATAATGAGTTGGATCCAATCGTAAAGAGTTTTTTTCATGATAAGCGAACCGATGTCCTCCAAATTCCATTTGTTACACCGAAATATGAATACAAAAATGGAGTTGCCGTCATTAAAAATGACAGTCACAAACAAGTTACGGTTGCTCTGACAGGTAGCCGCAACATGCTTTACATCAATGCCGCTAAAGAGCTTGTCAGGAAATTAGGTGTAACCTCCGACAACTTCTATGATGCTTTGACAACTTATGCGCCAAAACAAAAATTGGCTTAAACTTCTTTTCTTCCAATGAATTTTAAACTTAAGGTTCCCCTTTGCTTTTTTGATCTCGAAACAACCGGAACCAATATTTCTCAGGATCGGATTGTAGAGATTGCGATAATAAAGGTTGCTCCCAATGGTGAAGTCACCGAAAAATCTTCGAAAATTAATCCTACCATTCCCATTCCAATCGAATCATCTGTTGTTCATGGTATTTATGACAAGGATGTTCAGGATCGGCCTACCTTTAAAGAGGTAGCTAAGGAGTATGCGCGATTTTTGGAGGGGGCTGACCTGGCCGGTTTCAATATTCTGAAATTTGATGTACCGATGTTGGTGGAAGAATTCATCAGGGCAGATGTGGACTTTGAGTATCGCAAGAAGAAAATCATTGATTCACAACGAATCTTTCACATGATGGAAAAAAGAAATCTAATGGCTGCTTATAAATTTTATTGTAGTAAAGATCTTTTTGAAGCTCACTCCGCCATGGCTGATGCAAAAGCAACAATGGAAGTTTTGCACGCACAAATTGAGCATTATAAAAATCAGGAAGTAACGGATGGTTTTGGAAATCCGTTTGCAAGAATTACAGATAACATGGAGGATTTGGGAAAACTATCTTCTTCGAATCAGATCGACCTGGCAGGAAGAATGGTGACCAATGGTGAAGGAATTCCCATTTTTAATTTTGGTAAACACAAAAACAAAGAAGTGATGAAAGTACTTCAGGAAGAACCCTCATATTATGATTGGATCATGAAGGGAGACTTTCCATTGGATACGAAAAGACGTTTGACAGAAATCAAATTATCACAGCGCTTGAGCTAGTTACTTCTTATAATATTCCATGGCTTCCGGAATCCAGGCTTTCAAATCTGTAATTCGAGTTTGATTAGATGGATGTGTTGACAGCCATTCAGGAGGCTGTTGTCCTCCGCTCATCGTTGCCATTCGTTCCCAAAAAAGTGGAGCTTGATTTGGATCATATCCAGCCATAGCCATAAAAATCAAACCAATATGGTCGGCTTCCGATTCATGCTGGCGGGAAAATTTAAGCATGCCAATTTGTGTACCTACACCCATAGCCTGCATAAAAATTTCTTTGGTTAGTGTAGGGTTCTGCCCCATAGCACCTGATATTGTACTTAATCCCAGCTGGCCATCAATTGTTGACTCATTCGTTCCCGGCCATGATTAGCTATAGCGTGGGCCACTTCATGACCCATGACCACAGCCACTCCATCCTCATCTTTGCAAATAGGAAGTATTCCGGTATAAAAGGCCACCTTACCTCCCGGCATACACCAGGCATTTACTGTTGGGTCATCCAGAAGGTTAAACTCCCACTTAAATCCGTTAAGCTCAGCACTGATTCCCTTGTCTGCCATATATTTTTCAACCGCATCCTGAATTCTAGCCCCAACTCTTTTTATCATCGCTGATTCATTTTGATTGGAGGACAGCTTCGATTCACTAAGCACTTCATTATACTGATCAGTAGCCATTTGAATCATTTCAGCATTAGAAATCAGACTCAATTGTTTTCTGCCAGTAACGGGAACTGTCGCACAACCGTGGACGAGCAGAAGAAACCAAAGAATAAGTAACGATCGCATGTACATAAAGTAGTTGGTTTTGAAAGAAATTAGTGTCAAAAATAAGATAATTGAGGTTAATGAATTTAAACGAATTCGTATTCATTCGTTAAATTTGATAAAATAAACAAGTGTATGAAAGTATCTGGTTTAGCAATGGTTCTTGTGTTTTGGGCGGTTGTAGCCTATTCACAAAGCATGGTTGGTATCAACGCAAAAATCTATCAGACCAAGGGAGATTTCAATAAAAACGTACAAGCAGTTCCTGCCGGTATGAGTATAAATTACCTCTACCTGGTTAATAATAAATTCAGTGTTGGCGGTGAATTGGTGTAGCCATGTACGCAAGCAATCAATATAAATACGAACTTTCTTCCGGAGAATTAATCGATATCTATGAGGAAGATTGTTTTTGGACTGCACACGCTGACCTCAGATACTTTTTTATCAAACGGCAATATTAAAAGCCTATACACAGGCAAGATTTGGGGTAACAACTTTTTTTAGTGATCAAACACCATCAATTGTTACACCGGAATTTGATGGAAATTCTGAAGTTCACGGCACGGCATTAAATGTTGGGCTTGGAGCAGGTACACTCATCAACGCAGGTGCCTTGTTTAAAAAGAAAGCAGGAAGCTTGCACATTGATCTTGGTGTAGCACTGCATAGCGGTTCATCGTCACAGTATCGCTATATGGAAGAAGGTTCTCAAATCAATAACCTGGACGATGGAATATATCAATCGGTTACCAATTATATTGACTACCGGATGGGTTTGGTTTTTATGCCAAGTTTAAAAAATAGATAGTCACTTTATTCATCACCCGATAATTCAACATCTCCCCGGTTAGCCTAAAAATAATTCAATTTTAAAGCTAGAATTGAGGATTCGGGCTCATTTGTGGTTAGTTTTGTCAAATCAATTAATTACAATGAGAATATTTGCCATCGGTAGGAATTATGTCGAACATATCGAGGAACTCAATAACGAGCGACCTGATGAGCCGGTAATCTTTACCAAACCAGATACTGCCTTACTACAAAACAATGCCCCGTTCTACTATCCTGCATTTTCTAAAGATATTCATCATGAAGTAGAATTAGTGCTGCGTATTTGCAAGGAGGGTAAAAACATTGATGAGAAATTTGCATCAAAATATTGCGATTCGATCGGAATAGGAATTGATTTTACAGCTCGTGATTTACAGCAAAAAGCAAAGGAAAAAGGACTGCCCTGGGATATTGCAAAAGGATTTAATGGGTCTGCTCCCATCGGAACTATTTTTTACCCTCTAAGTCAATTCCCTGAAACAAAGAATATAAATTTCAAGTTGGAAGTTGATGGAGTTGTGAAACAGCAAGGCAATACCAGCCTGATGCTATTTAGTTTTGAATATATTATTTCTTATTTATCGAAATTTTTTACCCTGCGAACCGGAGATTTGATTTTTACCGGGACGCCAAAAGGTGTGGGGCCCGTACACGTTGGAAATAAATTATCAGCCTTTATTGAAAATGAAAAATTGTTGGAGTTTGAAGTCAAGTAGAGTTGGAATTTTTCTTTTAATCTTTTTTTATTCGGTTGCCTACGGTCAGTTTAGTGAGCCCGATGGGTTTATTGCTGATCGCACTTATACTGAACTGGACTATCTATTTCCCATAAATCCAGGCAAAGAAAATACGCTGGCGGGAACATTTGGTGAGTTAAGAAGCAACCATTTTCATTCCGGTATTGATGTTCGTACCGGAGGGCAGATCGGGCTGCCAGTACTGGCTTCGCAAGATGGATGGATATCGCGTGCAATCATTGGACCGGGTGGATTCGGTACGGCTCTTTATGTAACACATCGCAATGGTCAAATGACTGTGTATGGCCACCTTGACAAAATCAATGGCGCGCTGGGCAAACACATGCTGAACGAGCAATACCGGAAAAAATCTTTTGACGTAGAGCTTTTCTTCAAGGCAGGGCAATTCAACGTGAAGCGGGGTGATACCATTGCGCTTTCCGGAAATTCAGGTTCATCCAACGGACCTCATTTACATTATGACATACGCGGCAAGGATGGTCGCGCATTAAATCCTCTTCAGTTTGGTTTTACTGAGGTCATCGATAACATCCCGCCTCATGCACAAAAGGTGGCTTTAAAAACATTAGACATTAATTCAAGAATAAACGGACAGTTCGGTCGGTTTGAATTTTATCTGAGCAAGTCGGGTAGCGATTACATCCTTCCCTACCCGATTCTGGCCTATGGAAAAATTGGCGTGGAGATATTGGCATATGATAAATTAGATAATAGTAATTCTCGCTGCGGAATCAATTACATCGAAATGTTTAAAGGTGAAGACCGTGTTTTTTCTCAAAAAGTTGAAGCCGTGGATTTTGGTAAAACAAGAGATATTTTTACGGTGATGGACTATAAGACTTTGGTACGCGAAGGTGACCGGTTTAACAAACTTTTTATTGATGATGGTAACAGGCTTTCAGAATTTTATACGGTAGTCAACAAAGGAATCATTAGTGTCATCAATGAAGATGTCCCGCTGCGTGTACAATTAAAAGATTTAGCGGATAACACAAGTACCGTAAAGTTTTCGTTACGGCCCGATCTTCCCACCCTTGAAGCAAAGAATCTACTCTCACTCCTCCATCCAATTGTTTATGATTTGGTGGATAATACACTGGTAATTCAACGAATTCCATGTGAGAACCCACTGTCCATTTATTCCAAGGGTCAGCTATTAGCGCCTTCAGTATCTTATGCTAATTCAAAACGAGAAGTTTATCTTATCGATTTACGTAAAGTTCTTCCCGACTCAGCCCTAACTTGCAACGGGTCGAAAGTCTTTCATTACAAAGACCGCATACCCCCTGCTACGTATACTTACTATGGAGATTGGACTGAATTGTCTTTCCAATCACGATCATTGTACGATACCATGTATTTGCAACTTGATCGAATGGAGTATGATGATCATGAAGTTTTTTCTATCGGTACCGATGAGACACCCGCTAATAGTTCAGTAAAGGTTTTGCTCAGTCCGGCAAAGTCGTATAACGAAAGCCGGTCCAGTGTTTATAAAATAAACAGGAATCGTTACGAATACATCGGTGGAGATTGGAAGAATGGAAAAATTGAATTTCGCATCCGTGAATTTGGTGATTTTACCATACGTCAGGATACGATTCCTCCATCCATTCGAAAAATTCATCTTACGAATTACTCAGCTCGATTTAGAATTAGTGATAACCTCTCAGGCATAGCCTACATCGAAGCCAATGTAAATGGTAAGTGGCTCCTGATGAACTATGATCCCAAATTTCATGTCATTTGGTCTGAACGATTAAGCAAAACCGATTCGTTTAGCGGAGACTTTATACTAAAAATTGTAGACCGTGCGGGAAATGAATCAATTTTTACCCAAAAAATTTAAATATGAAATTAAAAATTGGAAGTAAGGCACCTGATTTTAAAGTTGAAAACCAGAATAATGAAGTGGTGAAACTTTCGGACTATAAAGGAAAGAAAGTTGTATTATATTTTTATCCACGGGATATGACGCCCGGCTGTACCGCTGAGTCGTGCAACCTACGCGATAACTATGCGAAGTTTAAAAAAGCGGGATATGAAATATTAGGAGTAAGTACCGATAGTGCGAAGTCCCATAAAAAATTTATTGATAAGCAGGATTTACCATTTCAATTACTGGCTGATACCGATAAAGTTGTGCACACTAAATATGGAACATGGATAGAGAAGTCCATGTATGGCAGGAAATATATGGGCACAGCACGCATGACTTTTGTGATTGATGAACAGGGAAAATTAATGATATCATTGAAAAGGTAGATACAAAAAATCACTCCGATCAGATATTGGGTCAGCCAACGAGTTTAGTACCAAAAAAAGGTAAAGAAGTTAAAACCAAAAGTTCTGCTAAAAGATCGGGTTAACGACCTGGCCTGATTAAGTACAGCTATTTCCATGATGTGAATCATGGTTTTTGATTTTTTAACGACCCAAATTGTGAGTGACTTTTTATCCACTCATGTCGTTAGTATTTAGATTTCTCCTCTTTGTTTCATTTCTGGTTTTAATTATTGCATGCTACACATCCGGAAGGGAGATAAAGATTCAAACTCCGTTGGATCGACTTAGCCAGGGTAATGAATACTTCATGAAATCAACATCCAAAGATCAAATATTGAATCTTAAAAAAGGTCAGTTTCCATATGCGGTTGTTGTTGCCTGTTCCGATTCGAGGGTCTCACCTGAATTGATTTTTCATGAGGACCTTGGTTCCTTATTTGTAGTTCGTACTGCAGGAAATATAATTGGTGAATACGAGATGGGAAGTATTGAGTATGCCATCGAAAATTTTCATTCATCCTTAATCGTGGTTTTGGGACATGAAGATTGTGGGGCGGTAAGCGCTTACCTTTCCAACAGCGATAAGAAGCTAAATGGAAACATCCAGGAAATTGTTGATTACATCAAGGAGGAAGAAGAAGAAAAAAGTCTTCCGGATACTTTGAGTTACGAAATTCTGTTGCCCATGGCCATCAAGGCCAATGTACTACATGGTATTCATGAAGTCCACAAAAGCGAAATCATAAAATCCAGCCTGGCAGATAAAAAGCTTACTATAGTTGGAGCCATCTATCATCTCGTAGACGGGCATGTTGAATTTATTATAGAATAGATTAAATTTCGTATAGAAATTATCTAACATTCAAACCACTTTCAAAAATTTCTTCGATCTTAGCGCGGATAACCTAAGCTCATGTCTCACGATTTACCTTACCTGGAGAAACTTTGTACCCAAATCCGCAGAGATATTGTTCGGATGGTTCACGCCTGCCAAAGTGGTCATCCGGGTGGATCATTGGGATGCACTGAATTCTTTGTTGCTATGTATTTTCAAATACTTAAGCACAACCCTGAATTCAATAAAAATGGAAGGGACGAAGATCTCTTCTTTCTTTCAAATGGACATATTTCACCAGTATGGTATGCTACGTTAGCTCGTTCAGGGTACTTTGATGTTAAGGAATTAGCCACCTTCAGAAATTTAAACTCCAGATTACAAGGTCACCCTGCCACGCATGAAGGGCTGCCGGGTGTACGTGTGGCTTCCGGCTCACTAGGACAAGGGTTATCTGTTGCTGTTGGCGCTGCTCAAGCCAAAAAATTGAACAAGGACACAAACCTTGTTTATGTTTTGATGGGAGATGGTGAACAACAGGAAGGACAAGTTTGGGAAGCTGCTATGTATGCAGCTCATCACAAAGTAGATAATCTGATTGCGACAATTGATTATAACGGACAACAAATAGATGGTCCGGTCAAAGAGATAATGGATTTAAAAAATCTTAAAGCCAAGTGGGAAGCTTTTGGCTGGGAAGTCCGGGAATTTAATGGAAATAATTTACCTGAAGTTATTGATTCAATGAATGTAGCTAAGTCGTTGACTGGCAAAGGAAAACCGGTTCTCAATTTAATGAAAACTGAAATGGGCTATGGAGTAGATTATATGATGGGCTCTCACAAATGGCATGGCGTGGCACCGAATGATGAAGAACTCGATGCAGCAATGGCTCAGCTTGAGGAAACCATTGGGGATTATTAGACATTGAAATGGATAGAACTGAATATTATTTGATTCTTCCCTTGCTCCTCTATGGATTAGCCATTGCTGATTTGATCAATTCCTGGCGAAATCTGTTTTTGCCAGAACGTAGATATTATCCTTACATATTAACATCCGTTTTACTTCTTGAAACAGCTTTTTGGAACTTCTTTCAGATGTATGGCTGGATGGAGACAAGTTCCTTCGCCTCCTATCTAACCTATTGGAAATTCATTTTACCGCCACTTACTTTCCTGGTTATCGTTTCGGTATTTACCCCGGATACGAGTAACGTTAACATCAAGGAGTATTTTTTAGACAACATGAGAATTATCTTTGGTGGATTGATCGTATTCGTTGCATTGCATCTTTTACTGGAACCAACTCATAATTTACCAACACGCCTGGGTGTAATTGTTCTGCTGGCCGTAACGGCAATTAGTAAAAAAATCTGGCTTATCTACGTAATCGCAATATTCAGGATTGTCACGTTAATACTTTTCACCTGAATTTTAAAGGTTTATTGAAGTTGATTAGAGTAGCGTATCGGGCAGACCTGCTAGGTTAAGCTTAGTAATACTTCTCAAAAATTTGTACCTTAAAGATTGAAAATCATTGATTGTGGAAAAGCTAATTATGGCTTTTTTTACAATGATCTTTGAGAGTAACAGTCTGGCAAAATTAGGAGTATGTCATTCTAACCCATAAACCCAACCCGTTATGAAAAAAATAATTGTATTTCTTGCTTTATGTGCTTTTACACTAAAAATCTCACAAGCTCAGGAAGGTTATGTTATGTTTTTAGGGCTATACCTTGATCCGGCTCCTGGTAAATCGGTTGCTCTGTTGGACGGTTTAAAAGAACACAATAGAAGTATCATGCCAGCGGTGAGGACATCGCGTATGTATGGAACATAATTACGGGGCCAAGAGCTGGGCAATACATATGGGCACAGGGTCCACTGAAGTATGCATCAATAGACGCGGGTTTATCACGAGAGCATGATCTGGATTGGGAATCGAAGGTTACTGTCCATTCTAAAAACATTTCTGAAACAAGTTTTTGGAAAAGAGCGGATGATCATACCTACAACCCTGAGAATGAAATTGTCGGTGAAAATGTATTGGCCCGAATGTTTTATGGTGTGCGTGATATGGACGCGGCTATGGCAGCTATTAAAAAAATTAAAGATGTATTGGAGGCTAAAAAGTCCGATACGCGAGAAGAGTTTATACTTCTGAATTTAGAAGTAAAACCGGAGAAGATATTATGCTGATCTATCCGTTCACATCCTGGATGGAATTTGAAACCAAGATAGGTCTGGCACCTGATTTTCAAAAAGACTTCGATAGCGTTCATGGTGCCGGTAGCTGGGCAAAGACAACCGCTGCATTAGATGCCAGTGTAGAAGGCTGGTTTGATGAAGTACGGGTTATGATAAAATAGAAAGGTGATTTGGTAATGATATTGGTTAACTGCCAAAAGCAATAAATCCAAGGAATACCAATACACTTAAAATAAATCCAAACATAAACACATAGTAGGCGTAGCCTAGTAAATTGTACTTTCGCTTGAGTATCAATCCCTGATTATACAAATCGATAGTCATGTGTTCATATAGGGCGTTTTCTGTTTCCAGCAGTTTTTTCATTTCTTGTAAATACCCTTCCTGTGTATAGCGGGAAATGACTCCAAAAAATAAGAGGCTTGATTTCTTAGAATTATTTTCATCGCTTACATTGTCAATTACCTTAGGACGGGCCGCCTGAATACCAAAAATCGTTGATGTAAGACAAGATAGGATAATGACAACAATCGGAATCATTACTTGCGAGTCATAGCGATCGATTTGTCCCGCAATGGCACCATATCCTGTTAAAGCAATAATGGAAGAAATAATCATCGTATTGATACTGATTATAATGTTCGCCTTATTATCAGCCATTTGAATGAGATTGCCCTGATTCTGATACGTTGCTCTGAATAAGGTTTCCCTTCCCCGACCTGGTTTACTTTTCTTCTCTTGAATAGCATCCTGCATATGGCTAAAAGTAACCATTTTTAACGTATGACGAAGGGTAAAAACACAAGCCAAAATTTAATATTTTCTATTGAAGGATAGCCAATAGCCGCTCAGCAACCACACTATAGTCATACCCCTTCCTGACTATAGTCATATTTTTACTTCCCCATGTTTAATACATTTCTTTGATTATTTCCATTGCCCTAAATGTGTGAGAGATGAAAAACAAAAAACATGTAACATTAGATGGCAACGAAGCCTGTGCCTATGTAGCGTATAGAGTGAATGAAGTATGCGCCATCTACCCTATCACTCCATCGTCATCGATGGCGGAGCTTGCCGATGAGTGGTCATCCAGAAAAATTAAAAATATCTTTGGAGGCATTCCTACAGTTTATGAAATGCAAAGCGAGGGTGGCGCTGCAGGAGCCATTCACGGATCGCTTCAGCTAGGAGCACTTACTACAACATTTACTGCCTCACAGGGTCTGCTGCTTATGCTGCCCAACATGTTCAAGATTGCGGGCGAGCTAACGCCTTGTGTGTTTCATGTGTCAGCACGTACTATTGCTACTCATGCCTTATCCATTTTTGGTGACCATAGTGATGTAATGACTGCGCGAAATACGGGCTTTGCTTTATTAGCTTCAAATTCTGTACAGGAAGCCATGGATATGGCCCTGATTGCTCAGGCATCAACTTTAGAATCAAGGATACCCTTTCTGCATTTTTTTGATGGTTTTCGAACCTCACATGAAATGTCAAAGATTGAAATACTTGAAGACGAAGTATTAAAAGAAATGATTGATAACCGGTTGGTTGATCAGCATCGTCAACGTGCCCTTTCTCCGGAGCGACCATTCATCAGAGGGACAGCACAAAACCCTGATGTTTTCTTCCAAAATCGGGAAGCATGTAATCCTTATTACAACGCGTGTCCTGAAATCGTTCAGAATCAGATGGACAAATTTTCAAAGCTTACAGGCAGATCCTACAAACTCTTCGATTATTATGGAGCTCCTGATGCTGACCGTGTTATCATTAGCATGGCTTCATCAACAGAGACCGTTCAAGAAACGGTCGACTACTTAAATAGTCAGGGAGAAAAAACCGGTCTTGTTAAGGTTCGATTGTTCCGACCTTTTGATATGGCACGACTTATTGATGAACTCCCAAAAACAACAAAGTCAATTGCCGTACTTGACCGAACTAAAGAACCCGGAGCTTCGGGAGATCCACTTTACCTCGATGTGTCTCTTGCCATAATGAATTCGTTAACTGAAAATCCTGCCAAATTCTCTTCTCTTCCCCGAGTGATCAGCGGGCGTTATGGGTTATCATCAAAAGAATTTACACCCGCCATGGTTATTTCTGTTTTTGATAATCTTAAAGAAGGGAAACTAAAGAATCGATTTACCATAGGAATTAATGATGACGTTACACACACGAGCCTTGATTTTGATCCCGAATTAGATATTGAATCCAGCAAAGTTGTTCGTTCAATGTTTTATGGACTGGGTGCAGATGGCACAGTGGGTGCCAACAAAAACTCAATTAAGATCATAGGAGAAAATACAAATAATCATGCCCAAGGCTATTTTGTTTATGATTCAAAGAAGTCTGGCGCCATGACCATATCGCACTTGCGGTTTGGACCAAATCCAATTCGATCGCCTTACCTGATTAGTAAAGCTAATTTCATTGCCTGCCACCAGCCCTTCTTTATGGAAAAGATAAATGTTGTAAGTCAACTGGCAAATGGCGGAACATTTCTTATTAACGCACCATGGAAACCAGAACAAGTATGGAGTCATCTGCCGAAAGAAATACAACAAATTCTTGTTAGCCGGAAAGCCAAAGTGTATACAATAGATGGTCAGAGGGTAGCCAGGGAATGTGGTATGGGGCGAAGAATTAATACCATCATGCAAGTTTGCTTCTTTGCTATTTCGGGTGTGTTGCCAAAAGATCAAGCAATCGAACAAATAAAGGAATCAATACGCAAAACATATGGCAAGAAAGGTCTTGTCATTGTTGAAACCAATTTGAAAGCAGTGGACAATACACTTAGTAATCTTCATGAAGTCAATGTCCCCAAAAAGGCTGATTCTGATTTGAATTTGATTGCTCCAGTTCCTGAATCGTCCCCGGATTTTGTGAAGCAGGTATTGTCCCGGATCATTGCAGGACAAGGTGATGATCTTCCGGTGAGTGCATTTCCTGTTGACGGTACATTCCCAAGTGATAGTGCTCAGTATGAAAAACGAAACATTGGCTTACAAATTCCAGTATGGGATCAGGACTTATGCATTCAATGTGGCAAGTGCGTTATGGTGTGTCCTCACTCTGTGATTCGTTCAAATGTCTTCGATTCAAGTTACACGAAAAAAGCACCAGAAACTTTCAAATATGTAGCCAGCCGCGATAATGAATGGAAAGAAAAGGGAATGCTATATGCACTTCAGGTTTCCGCAGACGATTGCACGGGTTGCAGTGTTTGTGTTGAAGCATGCCCCGTAAAAGATAAAACCAACATCAGTCGCAAGGCAATCAACATGGCACCGATTGGACCCATACGGGTACAGGAAAATGAAAATTTTGAGTACTTCAATCAATTGCCCGACCTCAACCGCAGTGAAATAAATATAACTTCGATTGGCCAACAGCAAAACATGAGGCCACTCTTTGAATTCTCGGGGGCCTGCAGCGGCTGCGGAGAAACTCCATATGTCAAACTCCTATCTCAATTATATGGAGACCGGACTGTCATCGCCAATGCAACCGGTTGTTCTTCAATTTATGGAGGAAATTTACCGACTACACCGTGGGCGAAGAATAGAGATGGCCGGGGACCCGCCTGGTCCAATTCACTCTTTGAAGATAATGCCGAATTTGGACTTGGCTTCAGACTGGCGATAGACCAGCTTCAAGGGCAGGCTGTAGAATTGCTTAAATCAATGATTGCGGAAATTGGCGAAACACTGGTTCATCACATTATATCGAATAAGCAAATCGATGAAGAGAGCATAAATGAACAGCGGGAAAATGTCAATAAACTGAAATCAATCCTATCCAAAATGAAGGATGGTAATGCCAAACAACTTTTGAGTTTGACCGATTATCTGATCAAGAAAAGTGTATGGATTGTAGGTGGTGATGGATGGGCGTATGACATTGGGTACGGAGGTCTCGACCATGTGCGTGGCATCCGGAAAGAACGTAAACATATTAGTCCTTCGATACTGAAGTTTATTCCAACACAGGAGGGCAAATGTCTAAGGCAACACCTATGGGTGCAATTGCAAAATTTGCCGCTGGGGGAAAACCAGGGCGCAAAAAAGACCTGGGATTGATGGCCATGACCTACGGCAATGTATATGTAGCCAGCGTGGCCATGGGTGCAAAAGATTTGCAAACATTAAAAGCATTTCTTGAAGCCGAGCAGCATGATGGACCATCTTTGATTATCGCATACTCGCATTGCATTGCACATGGTATAAACATGGAGGCTCCCCTTCAACATCAAAAAGCTTTAGTTGATTCAGGACAATGGGTGCTCTATAGAAACAATCCGGAAGCGGTTAATGAAGGTAAAAATCCATTGACCATAGATTCTCAGCCTAAAAAAGTAAGTGTTGAACAATACATGAATCTGGAAAATCGATTTAAAATGCTTTGGAGAACACATCCGGATGATGCCAAGAAATATTATGAGCATGCAAAAGAAGCAGCCAAAGAGCGATTTGAATCGCTGCAGTTTTTAGCCAGTCGTAAAGTGAATGGAACAGAAAAAGCAGAACCACCAAAAAAATAATGTCATGAACCTGTCAACAAAATACCTGGGCATGGAGCTGAAATCACCGCTTGTAGTTTCAGCATCTCCCCTTTCAGAAAAGCTGGATAACATCCGAAAGATGGAAGATGAAGGCGCCTCTGCGGTTGTCTTGTATTCACTTTTTGAAGAACAATTTGAGCAGGACGATCGGGAGCTGCATCATCACACGACAGAAGGAACCGAGAGCTTTGCTGAATCGCTAAGCTATTTTCCGAATCATGAAGAATACCGTTCGGAGCCTGACAAATATCTGGACCTCCTGCTAAAAGCAAAGATGGCAGTTAATATTCCTGTGATCGCCAGCTTGAATGGATATTCCATCGGTGGGTGGACACACTTTGCAAAGATGATCGGAGAAACAGGAGCCGATGCCCTTGAGCTCAATGTGTATTACATTCCAACAGATCAGAACATGCCGGGCGACCGGTGGAGCAAAACTACATTGATATATTACAACAAGTTAAAGAGCGTGTGCAACTAAAGGTGGCTGTGAAGCTGAGTCCCTATTTTTCAAATCTGGCTCATTTTGCCAAGAGACTTGATCATGCTGGGGCTGATGGCCTTGTGTTGTTCAATCGATTCTACCAACCCGATATTGACCTCGAGCAACTGGAAGTAACACCTAACATTGTATTGAGCAAATCATACGATATGCGATTGCCGTTGCGTTGGATTGCCTTGCTCAAAGGAAAAATTAAAGCAGATCTCGCAGCTACCAGTGGAATTCACACCGGATGGGATGTTATTAAAATGATGATGGTAGGCGCAAATGTTACCATGCTTAACTCCATACTACTTAAAAAAGGAATTTCTGAAATACGCAATATTGAAAAGACCATGGTCAAATGGATGGAAGAGCACGAGTATGAATCTGTAAAACAAATGCAGGGAAGTATGAGCGCACAAAACGTTCCTCACCCCACCCGATTTGAGCGCGCTCAATATATAAAGGCACTCTCCAAATTTGAACTTTGATTGACATGTATGGATAATTGACTATCTTAATTGCAATCAAAATTATTGCCCATGAGAAGTCTGTTTATCTTTTTGCTTTGCTCACCGTTTGTTCTTCATGGACAAACCTCCCTGACCCTTGAAGACTACAACCGAGCTGTTCAATTTCAATGGTCGAACCTGAATAACCAGAAAGTATTTAATGCTCATGTAGATCTCAATTGGTTTTCCGATAAGAGTGGGGGTTGGTTTTTAACGCACAGTAAAGAAGGGAAAGAATTCAGAAAAATAACTTTTGAGGATAACGAAATCACTCCCCTTTTTGATCACGAACGGTTGGCCGGGATACTCTCAGATTCAAGCAAGGAAAGTATTCAAGTCAACGATCTTCCGATAAATTCCATCAAATGCATAAATCCCAATCATTTAGAATTTCGATTTAAAGGGAAGAATTATCAATTGACTTTAGATCGGTATGAAATCCAGTTACTAAAGGACCCCGTGAGAACTCCGTATGAAGAAGAATCACCTGACGGAAACTGGATTGCCTTCTCGAAGGATTTTAATCTGTATATAAGGTCTTCTCAATCGGGTGACCAGAAGCAACTAAGTACAAAAGGAAAAAAAGATTATGAGTATGGCAGCAATTATGGATGGGCAGACATCATAGCGGGTGAAAACGGTGACCGTCCCCAGCATTTTGAAGTTAATTGGTCTTCTGATTCGAAGTGGATTCAAACGTACATCTGTGACCTGAGGTCAGCTCAAAAGATGTATTTGCTGGATTGGAGTGTTGATACGCTTTACCGTCCACGACTGCTCTCCTACTACAGGGGTTCGCCCGGAGACACATCTATGGTTTATATGATTCCCACTTTCTTCAATACTGAAACAGGAGAAGAATACCGTCCGGCACTGCCCCGCAACACGCACATCAATTCAGTTTCATTCAGATGGTCAAAAACTCCGGGAATAATCTATGCCAGCTATTCGGAACGGGGATTTCAGAAAGTACATCTTATTCGACTAGATCTTAACACCAAAACACAGAAAGAATTGTATGTCGAAGAAAGTAAAACTAACATTGACAACTTTGGGTACTGGCTGGTGGAAGAAAAGAATTTGATTTTGATCACATCAGAAAAGGATGGCTGGAAACTATTGTACTCACTGTCATTGAAAACTAGTGAACTTCAGCGTCTTACTCAGGGAAACTTCTACGTGCATTCCATAGATCACATCAATAAAGAGAAGGGAGAAATTATTTTTTCAGCTGCGGGTAAAGAGCCAAATCGAAATCCCTACCATGCTACGCCTACAAAATTCTTTTGAATGGAAAGGGATTGAAACTACTTACACCGGAAGATGCCAATCATGATATCACTGTCTCTCCTGATGGTTTGTACCTATCTGATAATATGTCTAGCCTGAATCAGCCAACAAAACTTTTGCTAAGAGATACCAAATCAGGAAATATTCTAAAGACCATTACCACCGCAGAAACTTCTGAATTAGTCGCAATGAATTGGAAAAATGCTGAGGAGTTTTCAGCGACAGGCAGAGATGGAAAAACAATTATATATGGTGCATTGTGGAAGCCAACAAATTTTGATCCTTTAAAAAAATATCCGGTTATTGATCAAAGCTACACCGGACCACATACCAACATGTTTCCGAGAAATTTTATTACATCACTAACCCGATCTAATCAAGCGTTGGCGGAATTGGGATTTATAGTAGTGACTATTGATGGATTAGGCTCGGGCGGAAGGTCTAAAGAATTCCATAACTACTCGTATAAAAACATGGGTAAAAATCTGACCGATCATGTGCTGGCGATTAAGGAGTTGGGTCGAAAATATTCCTGGATCGATACTACACGGGTTGGCATCTTTGGGCATTCTGCCGGTGGATTTGATGCGGGCCATGCTGTACTTGAATTTCCTGATTTCTATAAAGTCGCAGTTGCCAGTTCTGCCGATCATGACTTTCGAATGGAAAAAGCCTGGTGGCCTGAAATGTACATGGGTTGGCCTGTTGACTCAACCTACCACCTCACTTCCAATATCACCATGGCAGGAAACTTAAAAGGCAAGCTTTTGATAACGCATGGCGGCATCGATGAAAATGTGAATCCCTCAGCAACGTTTAAATTAGCTGAAGCCTTGGTTAGGGCTGATAAAGAGTTTGATATGCTGATCTTCCCTAGTCAGCGGCATGGCTACCAGGGAAAATTCAACGACTATTTCACAAAAAAAAGATGGAACTATTTTGTCGAGCATTTATTGGGAATTGAGCCTGTTTGGAATTTTGAAATGAGGCCCAAAACTCCCTAAATAAATGGCATTGTATTCTATGTAAAGTCCCATTAGCTTTAAAGAGCCGTAAATGAAACCAGTACTGACCCTATTTTTCATCGCTCTTTTTAGCTCGGTTTTTGGAACTTCCATTCTCATTCCGATGGATGATTCGCAAAAAAATCATCTCAAAGCCTATGGAATTGCCTATCATACCTTAACCAGAGAAGTCGCTGTGGATTGGTTATTAAACTATCGCAGCGGAAGTTTTTTAATCGATTACTCCCGTGATATCGAAAGTGAATGTAAAATAAGAGGTGTTACATACGAACTTAAAAACGATGCCGAAGTAAACAGCATCCTCAACCTCATTTCCAGTCCGGCACAAAACATGAATCTCATCCGAATGGAAAAGGCTCCCCGGGTAGCTGTTTATTCCCCGAAGGGAGATTTAATTCAGGATGAAACCGATGCTGTAATCCTCGTCCTGAATTTTGCGGAGATTCCATATGATATTATTTATGATGAAGAAATAATAAATGATGCGCTTGTCAAATACGATTGGCTTCATCTTCATCACGAAGATTTTACCGGACAAATAAATAAAGGAGTATACCGGCAATCGGCCATTATTGAATCAAAATTGAATCAGATTCGGGCCACAAATCTTGGATACGAAAAAGTTTCGCAGATGAAATTTGACGTGGTGAAACGTATTGAAGCATTTCTGGCGGGTGGTGGCTATTTGTTTGCCATGTGTTCAGGCGCTGAAACATTTGATATTGCGCTGGCTGTAGAAGGCAAAGATATTGAAGATAGTTTTTATGATGGCGGCAGCATCTTTTTGGATTTTGAAAAATCCCTGGCGTTCGAGAATTTTGACTTACTCTCTCCTGACGATCGAAGTTTTTCTGATATCAACGTTGGTCGCGGATGGGGCGGCAGTGATAATGGTTACTTTACTTTATATGATTTCTCTGCTAAATGGGATATTATCCCTTCTCTCCTGACTCAGAATCATGAAAATGTCATTCGTGAGTTTACCGGCCTCACCACTGCGTTTAATAAAACTTTGGTAAAACCAACCGTTCAGGTGCTGGCCGAAAGTAAAACAAAACCTGAAGTCAGATATATTTATGGTGAATTGGGTAAAGGTCACTGGACTTATTATAGTGGTCATGATCCGGAAGGATCAAGAAGTCGAGGTGGTGGACGTGGTGGTAGCCGTACTACCGATTTAAATCTGTATCCAAATTCTCCAGGCTATAGACTGATCCTGAATAATGTGTTGTTTCCATCTGCCAGTAAGAAGAAGAGAAAGACATAATGCTACAGGGGAATAAAGGCTGCATGAGTCGTTATCTTTTATTGGTACTTTCATTTACACTTGGCTGCCAATCTGATCGCCAAACAGATCAATCAACACCTGCTGAAATCATTGTTAAAAAGTCCATTGAAGCCCATGGCGGAATGGACAAATGGCTGGAAGCCCGCGAACTGAGCTTTATAAAATCATCTGAACTCTTTGATGCCACCGGCAACACCGAATCCAAAATTATTCAACGGCAACAGTTTAACCTTCAACCTTTGTCAGGGACGTTATCATGGAGCGATTCCGGTAATCAATTCCGTATTGAATATGATGGTGATAACGCCACTAAATTTATAAACAGTGAGCCGAGCTCAGACAGTTTAGTAAACATCAATGCTCAAAATGATTTTATGTCGGCTCATTATGTCGCATGCCAACCTTTCAAGTTGCTGGATGAAGGCACAACCCTAATTTATCAGGGCAGAGATACGCTAAATGACAATCAGATTGTAGATGCGGTGAATGTTCGCTATGGTGGTGAAGACAGCGATCAGTGGTGGTACTTCTTTGATGCGGAGTCTTCCTTATTGGTGGCCAATATGGTGCGCCATGGGAGTACCTATGCTCTGATTGAAAATCTATCCTACACCGAATCAGGCGGAATAAAATTCAATCATCACCGTAAAAGTTGGCGGGTAGATAGTTTACGCAACAAACAATTTTTGAGAGCAGAATATTTTTATGACAGTATTGTTCTTAAATGAGGTCATAAAATGCAAGCATAATAATCTGTTGCAATTGCAAAATTTGTTCTCTTAAAATCATTCCCATTACATAAAAGTTCAGTATATTAAGCATCCCTCAACCAAAAATTATTTTATGATTATTGATGTTCATACCCACCTCAACAACTACCATGAAGAACGGATTCGCCCCTTGCAGGAGAGTGTCGACCTTCTGCTTGAGACCATGGCGAAATACAAAGTTGATTACTCCCTTATCCTGACATCCTATAAAGTAAATGAGCACCGGCCGAGTATTAAGCAGGTTGTGGAAGCCACGAAAGATTTAAAAAAACGTATCGGTAATTGCCGGCATCAGCTTCCTGAATTATAAGGAAAAGGATCTGCGCGAAATCAGTGACTATTTAAAAATGGGAGCCGTAAAAGGACTAAAACTTTACCCAGGCTATGAACCGTTCTATCCTCATGACAACCGTTTAAAGGTTGTTTATGATCTGGCTGTCGAATATGATGTTCCGGTTATGTTTCACTCTGGTGATACGTATTCACCCAAAGGAAAAGTGCGCTTTGCTCACCCTCTCCACATTGATGATGTGGCTGTTGATTTTCCTGATCTGAAAATTGTCATTTGCCATGTCGGCAATCCATGGATACGGGATTGCATGGAAGTAGTCTATAAAAACAAAAATGTGTATGCTGATTTTTCCGGACTTGTATTGGGCGATTTCTCCGACAAGTTTGAGCGGTACATGAAAAATCAACTGGAAGAGATGATCTTATATGCGGGAGAGCCCGAATATTTATTATATGGAACCGACTGGCCTATCTCTTCCATGAAAACGTACTTGTCGTTTATGAAACAATTGGATTTACCTGCCGATAAGAAGGAATTGATTTACTGGAAAAACGCTGCCAAGCTTTTTAAGATTGATGTTGCAGCGCTGAAAACCGTAAACGATGCGAAGAACATGAAAGTAAAAGCTCAATAAATGATCGACATCAAAGATGCAACCGTAAAAGTAACGGAGTACCTCCAGCTCTTTTACCCAAACGCCACCAAGATTCAAGTTGAGGAAATGGAGCTCTCGGAGGATAAGAAATTCTGGAACATCACATTGAGCTTTGAACCGGACGAACCGCAATCTGGAAGTTTTCTGATCACCAGTAAAAACAAGAAATTCAAAACGTTTGTTGTGGATTACAAAAAGTGGCGAGGTGCTGTCAATGAAGATTAAAGTGTTTT
>JAAUQD010000158.1 GCA_012032815.1 Flammeovirgaceae bacterium | reverse complement strand
ATGCCATTTTCAGTCCATGACAATGTCGATCATCCGATCTCATTATACGCTGCAACTAAAAATCAAATGAATTAATGGCCCATACCTATTCTTCGCTTTATGGTTTACCAACTACTGGCTTACGATTTTTTACAGTGTATGGACCATACGGCAGGCCTGATATGGCCATCTTTATTTTTGCAAAAGCTATTTTGGAAGGCACCCCCATTGATGTATATAACTTTGGAAAAATGAAACGGGATTTTACCTTCATCGATGATATTGTTGAGGGTATCATTCGGTTGATTCCGAAAATCCCAACCACTGACAATAACTGGGACGGGAAACATCCCGATCCGGCCTCTAGTTTTGCTCCTTATCGCCTCTATAATATTGGTAATAACAATCCTGTTGAGTTATTGAAGTTTATCGAAATTCTGGAGGAGAAATTAGGTAAAAAAGCGGCTAAGAACTTACTAGCCATTCAACCGGGAGATGTGGAAGCCACGTACGCGGATATAGATGCCTTGCAAAAGGAAATTGATTTCCGTCCGTCAACTCCTATCGTAGAAGGTATTGGTAAGTTTGTGGAATGGTACAAAGAATACTATAACGTAAAATAATGGATAAGATAGGAATAATTGGTTTAGGATATGTTGGATTGCCTCTGGCGGTGGAATTTGGAAAAGTAGTTGATACAGTTGGATTTGATATTAATCGTCAGCGAATCGATGAACTAAGAAAAGGAATTGATCGCACACACGAAGTTGATTCCGCTGAATTAAAAGACTCATCAAAGCTTTCATTTACTGAATCAATTGAGGATCTAAAAAGTGTAAATGTTTTTATTATCACGGTTCCAACACCGGTTGATGAGTTTAAAAAACCTGATCTAAATCCGCTCGAAAGTGCCAGCCGTCTCGTTGGGGAAGTGTTGAAGAAAGGAGATCTTGTTATTTACGAATCAACGGTTTATCCCGGCTGTACAGAAGAAGTATGTGTTCCTATTCTGGAAAAGGAAAGTGGATTGAAATTTAATGTTGATTTTTATTGTGGATATTCTCCGGAGCGAATTAACCCTGGAGATAAGCAGCACCGGGTTACCACCATTAAAAAAATAACAAGTGGCAGCACGCCAGAAGTTGCTGATAAGGTTGATGAATTGTATTCAAAAATTATTAAGGCCGGGACACATAAAGCTTCCTCAATAAAAGTGGCAGAGGCTGCGAAAGTGATTGAAAACGCTCAACGGGACCTTAACATCGCTTTTGTCAATGAGCTTGCTCTGATTTTTGAGAAGTTAGGAATTGATACGCATGAAGTATTGGAGGCGGCAGGAACTAAATGGAATTTTCTTCCCTTCCGGCCCGGATTAGTTGGGGGACATTGCATCGGAGTGGATCCTTATTATTTGACGCATAAGGCGGAAAGTATAGGGCATCATCCTCAGGTCATCCTGGCTGGAAGACGGATTAATGACAATATGTCGAGTCATGTTGCTCACAGCGTTGTTAAACTTATGGCTCGTCATGATATCGCTGTAAATAAAAGCCGCATTCTCGTTTTGGGCATCACATTCAAGGAGAACTGCCCGGATATTCGAAATAGCAAAGTGGCGGATGTGGTGAGAGAACTCGAAAGTTACCATGCTCATGTTGATGTTTTTGATCCTCATGCTGATGCAAGCGAAGTATTTCATGAATATGGCATTAAACTATCTCCGGCTTATAGTGGCGAATATGATGCCGTTGTGCTGGCGGTCGGGCATTCGGAATTTAAAAACCTGGATTGGACAATTCTGAAAAGAAAGAATACAGTGGTGTATGATATTAAAGGTTTTCTGAATCGAGACCTGATCACCGCGAGACTGTAATGAACGCTAAGAAAATTTTGGTGACCGGGGGTGCCGGATATATTGGCGCTCATACCGTAGTAGAATTAATTCAATCAGGATATAGCCCCGTAATACTTGATAATTTTTCTCAATCCGATAACACTTTATTAAGGGGCATTGAAAGAATAGTTAATACGGCCCCAGTTTTTTATAAGGGTGATTGCACGGATACCGATTTCCTGAAAGACGTTTTTAGAAAAGAGAAATCCATTCAGGGTGTAATGCACTTTGCGGCATTTAAATCAGTGGGTGAATCGGTGGAAAAACCGTTGGATTATTATCGAAACAATGTGGGTTCGCTCGTTTCCCTTATTCAAGTCATGGAGGAATGTGATGTGCATGATTTGATTTACTCTTCATCATGTACGGTGTATGGTCAGCCTGACCTGATTCCTGTTGATGAAACCGCGCTCTTCAAAAAAGCGGAGTCCCCGTACGGAACGACCAAGCAGGTATGCGAGCATATTCTCGAAGATTTGTACATAGCAAGGCATAAATTGCGGATGGTTTCTTTGCGGTATTTTAATCCGATAGGCGCGCATCCTTCAGGAAATATTGGAGAAATACCCCTGGGCACTCCGAACAATCTCGTTCCATTGTTACGCAGACGGCAGCCGGAGTCAGGAATAAACTGGTGGTTTTTGGAAATGATTATACGACACCAGATGGTACGTGCGTACGTGATTACATCCATGTGGTGGATTTATCAAAGGCACATGTCAGGGCATTGGAATATTTGAGCTTAAAACCCGAAGAATCAATACTTAAGATTTTTAATTTAGGTACCGGTAAAGGTGTTTCGGTATTGGATATTATAAAACGATTTGAGCAGGCAACGGGTCAAAATCTGGCTTACGATTTTGGGCCAAGGAGAAAAGGTGATGTAGAAAAAATTTATGCTAATACGGATTTGTCGTACAGAGAACTTAAATGGAAAACAGAGTATTCGATTGATGAGGCATTGTTGCATGCCTGGAACTGGGAAAAGAAATTAAGAGGACTATGAGTGAGCTTGACATAAAGATGGTCGATCTGAATGGACAGTACCTTCGAATTAAAAAAGAGATTGACACTGTCATTCAGGAAGTTGTAAATTCAGCCGCATTCATACAGGGAGCACAGGTGAAGACTTTTGAAGAATCCCTTTCAAAATACTTGGGCGGATGCCATGTGATCAGCTGCGCCAACGGAACGGATGCCTTACAGATTGCGATGATGGTGTTGGGTTTAAACAAGGTGATGAAATAATTCTTCCTGTTCATACGTATGTAGCCACAGCCGAAGTGGTAGCACTGTTGGGACTAAAACCGGTTTCATTGATGTAAATGAGAGTACGTTTACACTGGATGTGGATCAGCTTGAGTCAAAGATTACCCGGAAAACAGTTGCCGTAGTTCCCGTTCATCTCTACGGGCAATGTGCGGACATGGAGCCCATACTAGAGATTGCAAAGCGCCATAAGCTTCATGTTATTGAAGATGCGGCTCAATCATTGGGGGCGGATTACAAATTTTCAAATGGGGAGGTTCGCAAATCCGGCACCATGGGAATTATCGGCTGCACTTCTTTTTTCCCCTCCAAAAATCTGGGATGTTTTGGCGATGGTGGAGCGTTGTTTACTTCGGAGGATGAACTGGCCAAAAAAATCAGGATGACGGCTAACCACGGTCAGCAGAAAAAATACTATCATGACGTGATTGGAGTGAATAGCCGGCTGGATACGATACAGGCTGCTGTGCTAAATGTTAAACTCAAATACCTGGATGATTATTCTCTACGGAGAAACAAGGTGGCCGAATACTACGATCAGGAATTGAAAAATGAAAAGAAAATTCACATACCGGTCAGGGCTGCTTGGTCAAGCCATGTTTTTCATCAATACACGTTAAGATGTAGCAGCATCGAACGGGATGGATTAAAAAAGAAGCTTGAAGAAAAGGGAATTCCTAGCATGATATATTATCCGGTACCCCTTCACTTACAAAAAGCGTATAGAATTAAGGAGTATGGAGAGGGTTCTTTTCCGGTTACAGAAATGCTTTCAAAAAGTGTAATTTCGCTCCCAATTCATACTGAAATGACACAGGACCAGACTTCATACATTACCCGAAACCTTTTAGAAATAGTAGCATGAGTGAAAATTATACCGCTCATCCTACTGCCGTAATTGATGAAGGGTGTGAGATCGGTGAGGGAACTAAGATCTGGCACTTTAGTCATATCATGCCCAATTGCAAGATTGGAAAGAACTGTAATATTGGACAAAATGTGGTGATCTCTCCAGAGGTTGTGCTGGGAGATAATGTTAAAGTTCAAAACAACGTATCGATTTATACGGGCGTTATTTGTGAGGATGATGTTTTTCTGGGCCCCTCCATGGTGTTCACCAACATCACGAATCCGAGAAGTGCCATTAATCGCAGAGGACAATACGCAAATACCCTGGTGAAAAAGGGTGCCTCAATCGGAGCCAACGCAACTATTGTTTGCGGGCATGATATAGGACGGTTTGCTTTTATTGGTGCCGGTGCTGTTGTGACAAAAACAGTTCCTGACTATGCATTGGTGGTTGGAAATCCTGCAATACAAATTGGCTGGATGAGTGAGTATGGGCATAAACTTACGTTCGACACAAATGCTGAAGCAGTTTGTGAAGAAAGTAAGGAGAGGTATGTGTTGAAGAATGATAAGGTAAGAAAAATTTCATGAAGAATTTCGCATTAATAGGAGCGGCAGGATACATCGCACCACGGCATATGCAAGCCATAAAAGAAACGGGCAATAATCTGGTGGCTGCGCTGGACAAACACGACAGCGTTGGAATTCTGGATTCGTATTTTCCGGAGTGTGATTTTTTACCGAATTCGAGCGCTTTGACCGGCACTTAGATAAGCTCAAGAGAAAGGGAATCAAGATAGATTATGTAAGTATATGTTCGCCCAATTACTTACATGATTCTCACATTCGGTTTGCCTTGCGCCATGGTGCTGATGCCATTTGTGAGAAGCCCCTTGTATTAAACCCATGGAATGTGGATGCACTGGCTGAGATAGAAAAGGAAACCGGAAAGAGAATATATACCATTCTCCAATTAAGATTACATCCCAGCATCATTGCTCTCCGTGAGAAAATCAAGAACGGTCCAAAGGACAAGGTATACGAGGTTGAGCTTTCATACATTACTGCTCGCGGCAACTGGTATCATCATAGTTGGAAGGGCGATGTTTCAAAATCTGGTGGTATAGCTACCAATATTGGCATTCATTTTTTGATATGTTGATATGGGTATTCGGAATAGTTGAAAGAAGTGAAATTTCAAATATAAACCCAAATATGGTTGAAGGAACATTAGCTCTAAAGAGGGCAAATGTAAAATGGAAACTAAGCGTGAAGTATTCTGAACTTCCAGAAAAAGTAATGGAGCAGGGAAGGAGAACCTATAGGTCATTGAAATTGGACGGTGAAGAAATTGAGTTTAGTGAAGGTTTTACTGATTTGCATACAATAAGTTATCGTAATATTATTAGCAAGAATGGATTTGGGTTAGGGGAATCCAGAAATTCTATACATTTAGTACAGAGCCTAAGAAATTAATAAACGGCATTTTATTCACTTATTTTTAAATTCATGAAAGGTATCATATTGGCAGGCGGTTCT
>JAAUQD010000049.1 GCA_012032815.1 Flammeovirgaceae bacterium | reverse complement strand
TTGAGGCTTCCGCCAATAAAGTAGTAAGGTATAATCCGATGATAAAAATGGAACAGGTGTATCACACAAACCATCCGATCGTCAATGAGGATGTAAAGCCCTGGTTTAAAGCAGTGGGCGATGATGCAAAATCAAACAGTCAGCTGAGGCTAAATGCAGTCGAGAAAAGACTGGCATCCGCAAACGACATCGATGATCAACTTATAAAAGAAACGTTAAGATCAAAGGATGATAAAAATAATCCGGTATGCAGAACGAATAACCGAAACAGTTACGTGTTCACGTTTGCCTCTGTTGTGATGACCTTTTCTGAAAAACCATACCTTCAAATCGCAGCCGGCCCACCTGATGAATCTGAATTCAAAAGATTTGATTTTAGTGCTAAATAATATTCAATTCGTTCTTTTACTTCTTTAATAAATCGGGAGAGACAATATTCAAAGGAGCTATGTGTGTGCTAAACTTATGATAACCATAAAAGACATAGCCGAATATTACGACACCACACAAGACCATTATCGAAGGTGGTGGAATCTAAAGGATTCTCTGTCCCTCCATTATGGGATATGGAATGAAAACACAAAAGAATTCTCTGAATCTTTAGAGAATACAAATAAAGTTCTCTTACAATTTTGTAACATCTCCGAGTCGGATAACGTGCTGGACGCTGGTTGTGGCGTGGGTGGTGCAGCTTTTTTCATAAATGAAAGAACCAATGCACAGGTTACCGGGATTTCCATCAGTGAGAACCAAATAAAATTGGCGAAGGAAATGGCCATCGAAAAACAAAAGGAAGATAGAATAAACTTCCTTGTAATGGACTTTACAAAAACAACATTTCAGGATCAATCATTCGATGTAGTATGGGCGTGCGAAAGTGTGTGTCATGCATCAAACAAAGCTGAATTTATAAATGAGTGCTATCGTTTGCTTAAAAAAGATGGGCGCCTCATTTTAAGCGATTTCTTCTTACCAACTGAAAAGCAAAACGATAAAAATCGCTGGATTGACAAATGGAAACAAACCTGGGGTGTCCCCAATTTTGTGACCTCAACATATTTTACCGATGAATTGAGAAATAAAGGATTCAGCTCCGTTGAGGAATTTGACTTTACTGATCGTATCCGGAAAAGCGCCAGACGTATGTATTACGCTTCAATCCTTGGAGCACTCCCATCTGAACTTTACAATTTGTTTAATCCGGATGTCTCAAAGTTTGCAAAGTCGCATTATAAATCCGGGTTCTACCAATATAAAGCCCTTCAAGAGAATTTATGGAAATACAAAATTGTGTACGCAAAAAAAATAGGATAGGAGAATACAGACCACCTTTTTCTTTAGTAGATCAACTCCCTATTCTTCCTTAGCTTTGCAAAAACAGATTTCTGTGATTGATATTGGAAAGTACCAGGATTTAAAAATTCTAAGAAAACCAGCGTTGGCCTGTTTCTGGGTGATGATGCCGGAGAAGATGTTCTGTTGCCCAATAAGTATTGTCCCGAAAAATTTGAGATTGGCGATTCTCTCAATGTATTTGTTTACCGGGATTTTGAAGAGCGAAAAGTTGCCACGAACCTTATTCCCAAAATCAACCTGCATGAATTTGCTTTGCTTAAAGTAAGCGCAGTAGAACCCGTAGGGGCATTTATGGATTGGGGCCTCGAGAAAGAACTATTCGTACCTTTCAAAAAACAGCGCGAAAAAATGGTGTTGGGTAAATCATACATTACCTATTTGGACATCGATACCAAAACAGATCGATTATTTGGTACCAGTAAGGTGGAAAAATATTTACAGAACGAAGATCTTTCAGTGTCTGAAGGTGATGAAGTGGATTTAATAATTTATCGCAAAACAGATTTGGGCTATGCCGTTATTGTGAATCACCATCACAACGGACTGATTTTTCAAAACGAAATTTTCAAAAAAATCAATATTGGCGACAAGCTTAAAGGGTATGTTAAGAAAATCGGAGAAGAGAACAAACTCGACATTTCGCTTACGCCTATCGGTTACAGTAATTATAATGATCCAAACTGTGTGGCCATTCATCATGCCCTAACAAACAACAAGGGCTTTTTGAAAATGACAGACAAGAGTACCCCGGAAGAAATTTATGAAATGTTCGGCATTAGTAAGAAGGCGTTTAAAAAAGCAGTAGGCGCATTGTATAAAGATCGCAGAATTACCATCAGTGAAGAGGGTATTTCATTGCTTTAGGCACTCAACAAAACCATGACCGTATCCGGAAAATTTTTTCTCAATTTTCAGCCAAGACTATAAACACTATGAACGATTTTGAATTCAAGATTTTAGAAACCGCAATATTGATTGTTGGTACCTTTCTTATTAGCCTCATCCTGAGGAAGGTGATCAACCGGTTTGCCCGCTTATCGTTTCTCTATAAATCAAGACGTAACCGGGTGATCGTTAAATTATTCAACATCTTTCTTTTTGTATTTTTTCTCATCACCCTCACGGTCATTTGGGGCATTGACCACCGTGAAATTCTCGTTTTTGCTTCATCCATATTTGCAATCATCGGTATCGCTTTGTTTGCGCAATGGTCAATCCTGAGCAACATTACAGCCGGTGTTATTGTTTTCTTTTCGTTCCCTTACCGCATTGGCGACAAAGTGAAAATATTAAGCAAGGATTTTCCTATTGAAGGTGAAATTGAAGACATCGCTCTATTTTATTTATACCTTAAAGACAGCCAGGGAAACATGACCACGATACCCAATAATATTGTGTTGCAAAACGGAATTACAAAGATTGGGTGAGGGATGAAACAGAGGGTCTGTGATAACACCGACCTTCGTAAATAAAAAAACCCCAACTCTATCGTCAGGGTTCGTTTAATTTTGCAAGTTGTAGGTGTTATCACCGACAACAAAATGACACGAAGTACCCTAACCTATAAATGATCAGCAAAATGAGTGATAGACCCCCATTCATCATTATTCAATTCGTAAAACCTAGCAGATGAGTATTTATAATCAACCGGGTCGCTACATAACCCTTTTTTAACGGGATTATAATGAATATAATCGATCTTCTGGCTAGCCACCTTTCGATTGTACATTGTAGAGGAAAAAGCCCTTCGTTCCCAAAAGTGATAATCACGGTCATCTTGGGTACTAACATATTTCTTTAATTCATTTGGATTCCATTCGAGGAGATTAAATTTGATTTGTTGAGCGGTGTATTTCAGAAACATCTGCTGTACATTTTTTTCAATCCATTCATCCTGCTTGCACCAAAGCAGATGAATATGGTTGGGCATGATCACAAAAGCATAAAGCCATATCCTTCCATTCTCAACTAAAAATCGCAGACTATTTACAATTATTTCCTTGTGTTCATCCGGCTCTAATAAATTCTGCCAGTTCAGGCATGTAGCCGTGAAGAACTTAATGCCATTTTGCATACTTCTAAAATAGCTAATTCAGAAATTCAATCCAGTAGTATCAATGAAATAGAAATAGAAGGTCGGTGATAACACCGACCTTTCGTAAATTACAAAGATTGGGTAAGGGATGAAACAGAGGGTCTGTGATAACACCGACCTTCGTAAATAAAAAACCCCGACTCTATCGTCAGGGTTCATTTGTTGTGGGCCTGCAGGGATTCAAACCCCGAACCTCTTGATCCGTAGTCAAGTGCTCTATTCAGTTAAGCATAGCTCAGACCTAAAATAAGATCGCAAATGTAAAAGATTATACCCTACATGTCAAAGATGCTTTTGGCTCGTGGATAGAAAAACCTATTTTTGGGGCTTTTACGTAAATCAACTGTATGAATCGTGTTCTTGTGTTGGTGCTGCTCTTGTTAGCCAGTACATATGGTAGTGCTCAGGAAAAAGAAAAACGAGTAGGCCGACCTGACATTCCGGGCTCCCTTATGATTGACCTGGGTGTAAACCAGGCGATTGGGAAGCCTGATGATTTTGATCTTGGCTTCTGGGGATCGCGGACTATAAATGTGTACTACCAGTGGCCGCTTCGTATAGCAGAATCTAAATTCAGCCTAAATCCCGGAATCGGCCTGAGCCTGGAGCGCTTTAAATTACGCAATGGATACACCTTGTATGATTCAACCGCAATTGCCGGCCGCAATGAACTTGCTCCGGCTGCACTAAAATATCAGGGAACAAAAAAATCAATGATTGTAACTAATTTTATTGAAATCCCTATTGATATCCGGTTTGATACAAAGCCGGAGGATCTTGCTCGCAGTTTTAACGTAGCCATTGGCGGTCGTGTAGGATACCTGTATGACAATTTTACCAAAATTAAGTACGAGCCCGGAGGTGAAGTAAACAAAATAAAAGACAAGCAACGCTACGGCCTGAGTCAGTTTCGTTATGGCGTGTATACCCGAATTGGTATTGGCAGCTTCAACATTTTTGGATTCTACAATTTCAATCCGCTTTTTGAAGAAGGAAAAGGACCAACGGGAATGGACAATGTGAATACCTGGACAGTTGGTATTTCATTAAACAGTTTTTGAGAACTTAGCTACCCGTAAAATTTGGTTTACGCTTTTCAAGAAAGGCAGTTACTCCTTCTTTGTAATCACCTGATGTCCCGGCTATTTCCTGACAATAGGCTTCATAATCCAACATTTCATCAAGTGTTGAGCTGGTCGACTTGTTGAGCATTTTCTTTATCAATCCAATCGCTTTGGTTGGCGCTTTTGCGAAATAATCGGTCAGCTCTTTTACAGCGTTATCGAGCTGATCTGCCGCTACAACTTTATTTACTAAACCCAACGAAAGCGCTTCAGTAGCCTTGACCCGGCTACCCAAAGAACATAACTCAAAAGCTTTTGCACGACCGACTGTTCTGGGTAAGAAATAGGATGAACCGGAATCAGGCACTAATCCAATGTTGATAAACACTTCAATAAGCGTAGCTTCTTCGGACGCTATAATCATATCACATGCTAACACGATAGAACACCCTGCACCTGCCGCTACCCCATTCAATCTGCACAAAATTGGCTTGGGCATTTCCTGCATAGCGCGAATGATTGGATTATATCGTTTATGAAGTGATTCTAGAAACGACCTCTTTTCCTGGCCGGATGCTGCCTTTAAATCCTGTCCCGCGCAAAAAGCCTTTCCTTCTCCGGTAAGTACTATGACCCGTACATTCGCATCCCGGCTCGCATTCTTCAAAGCGTCCTGAAGCTCATAGGTAATGCCGTCATTCAATGCATTATAAACATCCGGCCGGTTGAGCCTAATGGTGCAAACACCATCTGCAACTGTATAAATTATAAATTCATAGTTCATATCATTCCTTTTAGAAAAGCCATAACATACCAAAAAAAGAAATACCAAACCCAACCATCGCGCCCACGGTTACTTCACGAGGCGTGTGCGCATCGAGTTTCAATCGGGAGGACATAATAAGTCCTGCCAGAACAATTGAACCAGCAATAACTGGCACTAGTACATTTCCCTCCAAAGTCGTGTTCAACGGAACAAAAATACCGATGATGCCCCATGCCGCCAGACTGTGAACACTGATTTTGAAAAAAAAGTAATTATCGTTCCTATAACCACCATGGCACTTATAATCACGAGTAATTTAAGGATATTAGGTACTGAGAATTTATAATAAAACATCACCGTAACCGTAACATATAACACGGAAATAAAAATGAAGGGTAAGATTCTTTGCTTTCGATCGGCAAGGTTAAAATCCTGTATCGTTCCTGAAACTCGAAACCAAATAAAAATTGAGAAGAGGTAAAATAAAAAGTCATTAAAAAAAACCAGCAGGAGAAACCAAATGGATGGCCGTATGGGTAGCAGAAATGAAGGCAGAAAATATCCCACCACCGCAAATAAGTAGGTGGTCATGAGCAATGGCTGAAACGCAATGGAAATAATCCGGGCTGCTGTGTTCACTATTTAAATTCCTTCCTTAATCGTGCAACGGGTATATTCAGTTGTTCACGGTATTTGGCTACTGTGCGTCTTGCAATGTTATACCCTTTATTATTCAACAGACCCTCCAGCTTGTCATCTGAAAAAGGCTTTTGCTTGTCTTCGCTGTCAATCAGTTCTTTAATGATTTGTTTTACCTCCCGGCTGCTTACTTCCTCACCGGAATCAGTGCTGATGCCTTCAGAGAAAAAATACTTAAGTGGATAAATTCCAAAATCGGTTTGAATGGATTTGCTGCTGGCCACCCTGCTCACAGTGGATATATCCATGTCGATGATTTGGGCGATGTCTTTTAAGATCATCGGCTTCAATTTTGTCTCATCGCCATCCAGGAAATACTCGTATTGGAAATCAATAATGGCTCGCATGGTTCGCAGTAGTGTATGCTGTCGTTGACGAATAGCATCAATAAACCACTTCGCGGCATCCAATTTCTGCTTAACAAAAGTAACGGCCTCCTTTAGTTTCTTATCTTTTTTATTGCTCTTGTCATACGCCTTAAACATCTCTGAATACGACCGGCTTATGCGCAACTCAGGAGCGTTTCGTGAATTAAGTGATAGCTCCAGTTTTCCGTTGTTGTTGGACAGGATGAAATCCGGAATAACATATTGATTCTTTACTCCACCTCCACTTACTTCTCCACCGGGTTTTGGGTTTAATTTTACAATAACCTCTATTGCATCCTTAATATAATCCTCATCATCCAGGTCTAACTTCTTCTGGATCTTTTGATAATGCTTTTTGGTAAACTCCTCGTAGCACTCACTAATGATGCGCTTACCAACAATAACATCTACATCCTGGCCATCATCTTCCCTTTCAAGCTGGAGTAACAGACACTCTTGCAGATTGCGGGCGGCAATTCCGGCCGGATCAAATCCCTGTATCTTGAATAACACTTCCTCCACCTCATCCAGTGATGTCTCTACTCCTTGCGCAAAGGCAAGGTCATTAACAATAGATTCCAGCGGCCTGCGGATGTATCCATCTCCTTCAATACTTCCAATCAACTGTTTGCCAATAATTTTCTGATGATCGCTTAGTCCGAGAAATCCTAATTGGGTCATTAGGTTTTCATGTAAGGAAGTCGACATGGGTATGGGCATCTCCCGATCATCCTCATCATCTCCCCCATCGTTATAGGTTTTGTAGTTGGCCTGATCGTCATCTTTCAGGTAATCTGTTATATCCAGCTCCTCCTGTTCTTCCTTCGATTCCTCTTCTTCACCTTTTTCATTTTCCTCATATTCATCTTCCGGAGTTTCATCTTCTCCTTCTTCCAAGGCAGGATTTATTTCTAGTTCCTCCTCAACACGGCTTTCCAGCTCCGCGGTGGGTACCTGAAGCAGCTTTATGAACTGAATCTGCTGAGGCGACAGTTTTTGTTGGAGACTTTGGCTTAATCGTAATTTCTGCATAACCTTTCGCCAGCAATTTACCCATTTGACTGTTCATGAGGAAAGAAACAACAGACCCAATCAATAATTTGGTATGTATTTTAACGATCATGACTTTCTTTTCACTATTCAATCAATCCCTTTGATAGAAATAACAAAATGACGTTTTTTGCGCACTATTTGATCGATAAGGGCTGAACAGGTATGAAGCGCACTAAAATAAAATCGTTACTCGGGCATGCGGCAACTGGAGAAAAGGTTACCGTCATGGGCTGGATACGTACCTTCCGGAATAACCAATTCCTTTCTATTAACGATGGTTCTACACTGCAAAATGTTCAGGCCGTAGTTGCGCTTGAGCAATTTGATGAAACCACATTAAAACGGTTAACAACCGGGGCCTGTGTATCTATAACCGGTGAGCTTATTCCTTCTCCGGCTAGAGGTCAGGCTGTTGAGATTAAAGTGAGCGAACTTGAAATTCTAGGTGATTGCGATGCTGAAAAATATCCGCTGCAACCTAAAAAACATTCGCTTGAATTTCTTCGGGATATTGCCCACTTGCGTTCGCGTACCAATACGTTTGGTGCAGTGATGCGGGTTCGGCACGCCATGGCTTTTGCTGTGCACCAGTTCTTCAATGAGCGGGGATTCTATTATATCCACACACCTATTATTACAGGCTCGGATGCTGAAGGTGCCGGTGCGATGTTCAGGGTCTCGACACTTGATCCTTCAAATCCTCCGAAGGATGAAAGCGGAAATATAAATTATAAAGAAGATTTTTTTGGGAAAGAGACCAACCTGACGGTTTCAGGACAACTGGAGGTGGAAACATACGCATTAGCGCTAAGTGAAACCTATACATTCGGGCCAACCTTCCGTGCAGAAAACTCCAACACGACCCGGCACCTGGCGGAGTTCTGGATGATAGAACCAGAGATGGCGTTTTATGACATTCAGGATAATATGAATCTCGCACAAGAGTTCTTACAATACCTGGTGAAGTATGCGCTGGAAAACTGTAAGGATGATCTTGAGTTTTTGGACAAACGGGCACAGGATGAAGAAAATACAAAACCCAAAGAGCAACGAAGTGAGTTGGGACTCATTGACCGGTTGAAGTTCGTTACTGAAAATGATTTTCAGAGACTGACGTATACCGAAGCCATAGATATTTTTAAAAAAACAGCAATCCCAACAAAAAAGAAAAAATTTTCAATACCTCGTTGAAAACTGGGGGATGGATTTGCAATCGGAACACGAACGATATCTGGTAGAGAAACATTTCAAAAAACCGGATTACGCTATATAACTATCCCAAAGAGATCAAGGCATTTTACATGCGGCAAAACGAGGATGGCAAAACCGTAGCCGCGATGGATGTATTGTTTCCGGGTATCGGGGAAATTATTGGCGGCTCTCAACGTGAGGAACGTTATGAAAACCTGCTGGCCAGAATTAAAGAAATGAATCTCCCGGAAAAAGAACTGTGGTGGTACCTCGAACTGCGCAAGTTTGGATCGGCTCCGCACAGTGGTTTTGGACTTGGATTTGAACGCCTGATACAGTTTGTCACCGGCATGACCAATATCCGTGATGTCATTCCCTTCCCAAGGTTTCCGGGAAATGCGGAGTTTTAATTCATGATAATGACTCTTACTTCCTCCGCTTAAACGCGAACAAGGGTGTCCTGGCCCGGTACGCCAGTTTGCGGGTAACACTCAGTGAAAATAATTTCTCAAAAAGATTAAGTTCGTGCGTAAACGTGATCAATACTTCTGACTTGGTGTCCTTTATATATTGATCAATCGCCAACGGGATATCATCATCAACTAAAATCTGAAAATCAATTTTAGGATACCGCATCTTCGCCACTTTTTCAATAGCGGCAGCTTTCGCTTTTTCCAATTCAGCGTCCTTCTGTTTAGCTACATGCACCATATGTACATGCGAATCAAAGATTTTAGCAAAAGGGAGAATGGTATCGAGTTCTTTTTGAATGTTTTTTAAATCGGAAGCATAAACGGCATGCTTGAAACCCTTAAACGTTGCGCTTTCAGGAATAGCCAGAACCGGACTTAAACTTTTGTCAATTACAGAAACGGTGGTGCCTCCCATTCGTGCCATTTTAAGATTACTTGCGCCTTGGCTGCCCATAATCACCAGATTGGTCAGATTTTTATGCGTGTATTTGGTGACCGCATCTGCCATGGTATGCACCGGTGCTGCCACAAACTTTAAAGGCCGTTTGGATTTACCCTTCAGTGATTTCAACAATTTGTCGCCCTCCTCCTGTGCAATCTTGATCACCTCTTTTTCAATTCTCTTCCATCGCAGATTAGACTTAGGAACTCCGTCTATGCGCACCCCGTGCAGGATTGTGATCTCAGCATCCAGTTGTTCGGCCATTTTCAGTCCGAAATCAATAGCCACTTTGGAAAGATTCGAAAAGTCGGTAAGCAATAAGATTTTCAGGGCTGGCATAAAAAATTTTAGCAAAAATAGAAGTTTAGGATCATAGAACAACAAACCTCATACAATGGTTACGGGATATTTGTAAATTCGCGCTCGAAATTAATTATCACTCATGAAGTATGCTATTTTGTTTATTGCCTTTCTTATCGGCTTTGCGAATTGTACGGGTCAAACTCTTGATGAAACCAAAATCCGAAAGCACATAAAAATTCTTGCCAGTGACTCTTTGCAAGGACGAAACACAGGATCTGAAGGTGAAAAGATGGCTGCCTCATATATTCAAAGTGAGTTCAAAAAAATGAAGCTGGTGGCTAAAGGCGACAATAAATCCTATCTGCAATCATTTCCTTTCAAAAGTGGAATGCACGGCACGGGTGCGGAAGGCACTGCCAATAACATCATTGGTTTTATTGATAACAAGGCTGCAAACACCATAATAATAGGCGCGCACTACGATCACCTTGGATTGGGTAATGACGGAAGTTCACTGGACGCCAACCCTCAGGGAAAAATTCATAATGGGGCTGATGATAATGCATCAGGCACCGCAGGTGTTATTGAATTGGCCCGTTACTTTCAGAACAACAAAGTGAAAGAAAAAAATAATTTTCTGTTCATCTGCTTTAGCGGAGAGGAACTTGGCTTATTCGGTTCAAAATATTTCACCGAGAATCCAACTATTGATTTGAATGCGGTGACATACATGATCAATATGGATATGATCGGTCGTCTTGATCCGACTACAAATTCTGTGGCCGTCAGCGGAACAGGCACCAGCCCGGTTTGGGAACCTTTGCTCAGTAAACTATCCACAGACAAACTTCAAATCAAAACAGATTCATCGGGAATGGGTCCATCCGATCACTCTTCATTTTATATAAAGAACATTCCAGCACTGCACTTTTTCACCGGTTCCCACACTGATTACCACAAACCATCAGACGATTTTGAGAAAATAAATTACTCAGGGGAAGTTGAAGTATTAAACCTGATTGTAAAAGTTATTGAAGGTCTTGAAGGTGAGCCTAAGCTTGCCTTCCTCACAACAAAAAATAAATCAATGACACCTCGGTCATTCAAAGTTACGCTGGGCATCATGCCTAGTTATACTTCTGATGCGGCTGGATTAAAAGTTGATGGTGTCTCTGATGGCAAGCCCGCGCAACTGGCCGGCATCCAGAGTGGCGATATTATCATTTCAATGGGTGACTTTGAAATCAAAGGCATGCAGGAGTATATGGATGCGCTCACAAAATTCGAAAAAGGTCAGCAGACTGAAGTGAAGGTGAAACGCAACGGTGAAATTTTGTCTTTCAACGTTACGTTCTAGTACTTATCGTTTAAGGAATTTGATGGTAGTGCGGTAGTTGGATTCCTGATCGCGGATAGCGAGTAAGTAGTACCCAGATGGAAAATCTTTAACCCGGAGCCGAAGTTCATAATCATCCATGACTTCTGTTTCCACCTCAACTATACTTCCTATAATGCTATGCATGGTAAGTTTCACTTTTCGTGCGTGAGGCGTTTCAAATTTTACATGGAGATATTCGGTTGCAGGACTTGGATATACAGCAGCTTTTTTAACTGGCTCAACCCGTTCGCCCAAAAAGGAAACTTCATCGCTTTGCGAATACCCCAATAGGCTTACGCCAAGCATTAAGCTTACAAAAAGAGCGATTATGAATTTAACTTTTATCACGTAATGTCAGGTATTCAGCTAGAAACACTCATTTATATATACCCTATTGACGCAATAAGTGCACCAAAAGTTTAATTATAACACGAAAAAAAGTTGATATTAAAGCTTAAAGGCCAACGGGAAGCCATTCAATGATGTCTGAGGCAATCATTCCTATTGGTCCTTTTTGATTAGCCGCCAGATCTCCTGCCCTGCCGTGCACGAATGTTCCCAATAAAGCTGCATCCTCCGGTGAATATCCCTGGGCTAATAAGGCTGTTAAAATTCCCGTTAATACATCACCCGATCCGCCCGAGGCCATACCGGGGTTGCCCGTGTTGTTAAAATATATTTTTCCTGTAGGAAGCACGATGGCAGAATGAGCACCTTTTAAAATAATGACGCATTTTGTGCTTGTAGAAAGCGCTTTGGCTTTTTCCAGCCTCTCAAAATCATTTTTACTCTCACCGGCAAGCCGATCAAATTCTTTTGGATGAGGGGTCAGTATTGTTCCTGCGGGCAATATCGTCAACCCCTCACGATGAACCGCAAGCAGGTTCAATCCATCCGCATCGATAACCATCGGTGACGTACACTTTTCTATTACTTGCAACAATGCTTTTGCCGATATATCGGATTGGCCAATACCCGGACCTATCCCAACAGTATCAAAATTCGCAACATCAGGACAGGCTGAGAACTGATTTTTGTCCGGATCAATGAGTGCCATGGCTTCAGGAACTGATGATTGGATTATCGAGTATCCATTTCCCGGAACATGAACCGTAAGCAATCCAATACCGGAGCGAAGAGCCGCACGGGAAGATAGAACACACGCTCCCATCTTTCCGGTAGCCCCGGCTATCAGCAACCCAGCTCCATAATCTCCTTTATGTGAAAACTTGTCACGCGATTTTATTTTCTTTCTTACGCTTTGCAGTGTGAGAAGAAAATTCTTTGTGTCAGCCGACTTTATATATTCCTTATTTAATCCAATATCCAATTTAACCCACTCCCCAATGAAGCCAGAGTTATCACTCATCATGAATGCAAGCTTTGGTAATTGAAATGTAAGTGTATGTTCTGCACACACAATTGCTCCGGTTGAAACCGAATCTGACATTAAACCGGAAGGGATATCAATAGCTACACGAGCAGCACTGACATTGTTCATTGATTTTATAACCACCTCATAAATTCCTTCAACCGGTCTTGTTAATCCCGATCCAAAAAGCGCATCAATTAAAACGTCAACCTGACTAAAATCGGGAGAGTGGGATTTTTTAACTTCATTGAGTTCAATATGCTTTGGTAGGCGGCTTTTATTGATTTTAAAATCCTCCGAAGTTTTGTCTCGTTCGTTGACCATCCAGACAGTTACACGATAACCTTTTTGAGAAAGTAGTCGGGCAATACCCAGTCCGTCACCACCATTGTTTCCTGGCCCGCAAACAACACCAATTTTTTTTGAGGACTTGAATTTACTGGTAATCCAACTACAGCATGCAACGCAGGCCCGTTCCATCAAATCAATGGAAGGTATTGGCTCGTGCTTTATGGTATAGGCATCGAGTTCTTTGATTTGGGAGGTGGTCAGAATTTTCAACATGGATTTTAAAGTTAATCCATCAAGTAGAAAGAATTTCTGAACTGTAAAAATAAATCAGGCAGGAGGTGTCTGACCGAAGAATTCGTAGTTCAGCGGAATAAACTTTTTCCACTCTTCGGGCACCTGGCTTTCTTCAAAAATTGCATCGACCGGGCAAGCGGGTACGCAGGCGTCACAGTCAATACACACTTCCGGATTGATGTATAATTGCTTGCCAGTAATATCAAATCCTTCTTCTTTCACTTCTTGTCCACTTCCTTCGGTGTTGATCGGTCCATGAATGCAATCAACGGGACAAACATCCACACAAGCGGTATCACAGGTACTCACGCACGGTTCACAAATAATATAAGCCATATCTAATTTTTATTAAAAGTACTGATAACAATCATATCGTTTAAATGACCAAGATCATAGTTTCTAAAGTAATAAAAATAATAATTGCAAGGAATGTCAATTTCAGAACCAATAATTGTTATTGTGACGGGCGGTCGTTAAATTTATAAGACCTGCCTTTAAAACTAAAAGAAACTATGAGTGACGCTATTAGCACGGTAAAGAAGAAAGCGGAAGAAGTAGAAAAAGTAGTCGTCCGTTTTGCCGGGGACTCCGGTGATGGTATGCAGCTGACGGGATCCCAGTTCAGTTTTACTTCAGCCATGTTTGGAAATGATTTAGCCACTTTTCCTGATTTCCCGGCTGAAATACGTGCTCCACTGGGAACAGTCGAAGGTGTATCGGGTTTCCAGGTGCAAATTGGAAAAATTGACATCTATACCCCGGGCGATCAGGCCGATGTATTAGTAGCCATGAATCCTGCCGCCCTGAAATCAAATTTAGGTCATGCCAAAAAAGGAGGAAACATCATCGTTGATCTGGATGCCTTTGACAAGCGCAACATTGAAAAAGCTGGATTCAGTGCAAACCCCCTGGAAGACCATACGCTGGATGATTACAACGTTGTACAGGCACCCATTTCGTCCCTGACTAAAACAGCACTGGAGTCAATCGAGTTGGATAACAAGAGCATCATGCGCTCGAAAAATATGTTCGCACTGGGCATGATGTACTGGCTTTTCGACAGACCACTTACTGATACAGTTAGGTACCTGGAGGCTAAATTCAAGAAAACGCCTGCGTTAATCGAGGCCAATAAGAAAGCTTTATATGCAGGATTTCACTACGCGGAAACAGTTGAAGCCCTGCCTTCTTTTTATAAAGTTCCTCCGGCATCTATCGAAAAAGGTAAGTACCGTCACGTTTCGGGCAATGTAGCTACTGCATGGGGACTAATGGCGGCCTCCGAGAAATCAGGGAAGCGACTCTTTTACGGCTCGTATCCAATTACACCCGCCTCTGACATTCTTCACGAACTATCAAAACATAAGAATTTTGGAGTCATTACGCTTCAGGCTGAGGATGAAATTGCTGCGATTTGCTCAGCCATTGGCGCAAGTTATGCAGGGCAAATTGGTTGCACTGCCTCATCAGGACCGGGACTGGCGCTTAAAGGTGAAGCACTGGGTTTGGCTATCATGTCAGAACTTCCGCTGGTCATTGTGGATGTGCAACGAGGCGGACCATCAACAGGTCTTCCTACCAAAACCGAACAGGCCGATCTTAACATTGCTATCTATGGGAGAAACAGTGAAGCACCTGCAATTGTCATAGCAGCCAGCACTCCGAGTAACTGCTTCGAATTTGCCTACATGGCCGTTAAGTTGTCGATTGAACACATGACACCGGTTATACTACTAACGGACGGGTATTTGGCTAATGGATCTGAACCGTGGAAAATACCCAATATGTCTTCCATGCCGGATATTGTCATACCCAATCCTCCAAACTTGAATGGATCAGGTTTCCTTCCTTACGTTCGTGATAAAGAAAAATTGTCAAGGTATTGGGCCATTCCCGGAACGATAGGATTGGAACATCGCATTGGTGGACTGGAGAAACAAGAAGAAACCGGAAACGTTTCTTACGACCCGCTAAACCATGAAAACATGGTGAGGGTAAGAGCTGAAAAAGTTGAGCGTGTAGCTAATTACATTCCTGAATTAGAAATCATTGGTGAGGGAGTTGGAAAATTATTGGTTGTCGGCTGGGGAGGTACCTATGGCGGCCTTTTCACATCCGTGAAGGAATTGCAGCAAAGTGGACGGAAAGTTGACCTTGCTCATTTCAACTACATCAACCCACTTCCAAAAAATACGAAGGATGTCTTTTCAAAATATGAAAAAGTACTTGTCTGTGAACTTAATATGGGTCAACTGGCTTCGCATCTGCGAAGTAAGTTTCCTGGGGTAAAAATTGAGTCCTATACAAAAATTCAGGGACAGCCATTCACGGTTACCGAATTGAAAGAGCAGTTCCTGGAACAATTAAAAAATAACTATGAGCACAACGGTAGAGACCAAGAAGAAATATACAAAACAGGATTATACCAGCGATCAATTGGTTCGGTGGTGTCCGGGTTGCGGAGATTACTCCATCCTGTCGGCAATGCAAAGTGCATTACCCCAAATGGATGTTGCCAAAGAGGATGTGGTGTTTGTATCAGGAATCGGTTGTGCTGCACGATTCCCGTATTACATGAATACCTATGGCTTCCATACCGTACATGGAAGAGGCCCGGCTGTAGCTACAGGAGTTAAACTGGCAAATCCAAAACTTAGCGTTTGGGAAGTTCAGGGTGATGGCGATGCCTTGGCTATTGGAGGTAACCATTTTATTCATGCGTTGCGAAGAAACATCGATATCAACATTCTGCTCTTCAATAATGAGATCTATGGTCTCACAAAAGGGCAATATTCACCGACTTCCCAGATGGGTAAAGTAACGAAGTCAACTCCTTTTGGCGCGGTGGAAAGACCCTTTCATGCCGCAGAACTGGTGATGGGCGCACAAGGAACATATTATGCCCGAACCATTGATACCAATCCTAAATTGATGACGGAGATTTTTGTAAAAGCTGCAAAGCATGTAGGGACTTCGATGGTGGAGATTCTTCAGAACTGTGTCATCTTCAATGATAAAACACACGGAGCCATTACAGCAAGAGAAAATCGTGATGATTTTCAATTGCACATAGAGCATGGTAAACCGATGCTCTTTGGAAAAGACAAGAACAAGGGCATTAAGCTGAATGGTTTGAAATTGGAAGTGGTCACTGTTGGTGAAAATGGGATTACTGAAAAAGATATTCTTGTACACGATGCACATACCGAAGACCCGACACTTCATCTTATGCTCGCCCGACTCACACCACCTAAGTTTCCGATGATCCTTGGTGTGATCAGAGAAGTTAAAGCCAAGGCGTACTACCAGATGATGGAAGAGGAATTTGAAATGAGCAAGACAAGGGCAAAATATCATACCATGGATGAGTTGTTGCATGGCGGAGAAACCTGGGAAGTAAAGTAATGGGAAGTTCGGCACTAATTATTTTTTTTATTTGCGGTTTGGTGATGGTAGGCGTTGGGATGATAGCGTCTGAATTGCTTGCACCAAAATCCTCGAACGATCAAAAAGACGAACCATATGAATGTGGAGTGCCTACACAAGGATCCTCGTGGATTCAATTCAAGGTAGGCTATTATTTGTTCGCTATCCTATTTTTAATCTTCGATGTTGAGACGGTCTTTATTTTTCCCTGGGCAGTGGTCATGAAAAAAATGGGGCTTCCTGCCTTTATTGAAATTGTCATTTTCTTCCTGGTCTTAGGATTGGGTTTATTGTATGCGTGGAAAAAGAAAGCATTAAAATGGGAGTAAATCAAAATACTATAGACCCTGCAAAACAGGCCGAGTTACTTAGGGATTTCCCTGGCGAAGTGAGACAAGGTCCCGGTAGTAACATTGTCGTTACTTCTATCGATGGGGTTGTCAACTGGGCACGGTCAAATTCGCTTTGGCCATTGGTGTTTGGTACCAGCTGTTGTGCCATTGAAATGATGGCTACGGGAGCGAGTCGTCACGATTGGTCAAGGTTTGGTACAGAAGTAGCTCGCGCTACTCCACGCCAATCCGATCTTATTGTCATTGCCGGAACGATTGTCAATAAAATGGCACCTGTACTGAAAAGATTGTATGATCAGATGGCTGATCCAAAATATGTGATTGCTATGGGTGCTTGTGCTACTTCAGGTGGTCCTTTTTATTACAACACCTATTCGGTAGTAAAAGGAGCTGACCATATCATACCTGTAGATGTGTATGTGCCCGGGTGTCCACCAAGACCGGAAGCATTGCTTTACGGAATTATGCAGCTGCAGAAAAAAATAAAAGGTGAAACCATTTCTGATCCACGCGATCCGATGAAGGATTTTATTTAAGACGAGTTGAATGGAAAATGAAGGACTAAAAGATTTTATCCTACGGGCAACTCCGGAAGCAGAGATTGTTCAGGGTACGCAGTATCTCCTCGTCACCGTATCTTCCGATAAACTACATGCCCTTGCCACTTCTTTAAAAACTGACCCCACTACTTCATTCGATTATTTATTCTGCCTCACCGGTGTTGATTGGCCGCAACATATGGAAGTAGTCTATCACTTGAAGAGTACCCAGCATGGACACTCCATCGTATTAAAAGGAAAAATTTCAACCCGCGAAAATCCTGAGATTGATACCGTGTGTGATTTATGGCCTACAGCTGAATTTCATGAGCGTGAGGTCTTCGACTTGTATGGAATCAATTTCAAGAACCATCCGGACATGCGCAGAATTTTTCTGGAGGATGATTGGGTAGGTTTTCCCATGCGCAAAGATTATGACGATCCCATAAACATAATTGAGTATTGATGGAGCTCGAGGTTAAAGAACTGGAATCGCAAGAGTACTTCATCAACATGGGCCCGCAACACCCTTCCACACATGGTGTGTTTGCGTCGTGCTTCTTTCCCTGGATGGCGAAATATAAGG
>JAAUQD010000048.1 GCA_012032815.1 Flammeovirgaceae bacterium | reverse complement strand
GAGGGCCTCTTCCCTTTTGTTTAGCTTCAAGTAGTTAATGGCCTTGTAGTACAGCAGCATCAGGTGTTCGTGATCCTCGCCTTTATAGTCGGTGAACATGGGATTGGTGAGGTAGGAAGCCGCTTCGTTTAGGTATTTTGTTCTATAATCCTCACCAAAGAGATACGCCTTTTCAAAGTATTCATTGCTCTCCGCATAGCGTCCCATCATCGAAAGCACCAATCCATTATTTACATTGTATAAAAACGTTGATTTATTCCAGTTGTCTCCATCATTGGATTGTAGCGCAGCCAGGGCAGTTTGCAGATCACCCTTCTCAAAATTATTGTTAAATGAATAATGCGTTTGATAATGCGTGGCACAAGAGGAAAGTAGAAGCAAGGTTACAAATAGATATGAAGGTGCGCATCTCATGTTGATCCGATTAATTGCGGATGTATTTTTTGATTTCATGCTGTCCGTACCAAACCCTTGTATTTGTTTCCATGTCTGTGAGGAACAAAGTAGTCACATAATTCACTACCCGGTCTTTTCTGTACACATCGGTTTCAGAAGTCATCTCACCGAAGAGCATCAGATCAGCCCCGGTTTCATCACCCCACTTTGAAATAGTGGTAGCACTGGAAAAATCACTTTGATTTACCCGCTCCACGCGAAGTTTGTCTCTGAATTCGCCCGACTCCACTAAATCAGCAACCCCCGATTGAAAGATGGCGTACTCAATCTTCTTCACAAAATTATTGGCATCGATGTGCTCGCTGGTCTTGTTATAAATCATTCCTGTAATTATTACAGGTTTGTCTTGTGATTTTCTTGCGTAATCTAAGAATTGTTGGCTGGTCACCAGCTGTTCGATCATCTTCTCGGCTACCATATCAGAGTCAGCATCGTTCCATCGGCCACTGAGGTCTACCCTGTCATTGGGTGAAATACGGCTTACCGAGCGATAGTTGCACGAAGAAAAAAGCATCAGGGAAAGAAGAAGGAGTCTGGTCATACTTGCTTCAAATCAAAATCTTTGCCGAAAATTAATTCCCTTTTAACTGAGCGATAATGTTTTTAGGGTCTTTAGAAGAGAATACGAAATTTCCGGCTACAAGGATATCAGCACCGGCTTGTAGAAGGGGTTTGGCGTTATCCAAATTCACACCCCCATCAATTTCAATCCTTGCTTTCGAACGCTTGCTTCTGATAATCTCTTTCAGGTCTTTAACTTTTTGATAGGTATTTTCAATAAAACTTTTGTCCCCCAAACCCCGGGTTTACCGCCATCATACACACCAGATCTATATCCTGTATGACATCGTTAAGCAAATCAACTGATGTATGTGGATTGATGGCTACGCCAGCAGCACAACCCAAATCTTTAATTTGCTGAATGGTGCGATGAAGATGATCACAGGCTTCCAGGTGCACCGAAATAGAACTTGCCCCTGCTGCTTTAAATTCATCTATATATTTCTCAGGCTGAACGATCATCAGGTGGACATCCATAGGCTTCCTGGCATGACGCTGAATAGCTTTGACTACCGGAAGGCCCATAGAAATATTGGGTACAAATACACCATCCATAATATCGATATGAATCCAATCGGCCTGGCTATCATTGATCATTTTGACTTCACGCTCAAGGTTGGCGAAATCAGCAGCTAGAATCGAGGGTGCAACAAGATGTTTCATGTTGCAAATATAAACGGTTAGTCTTTAATCAAGCGGACAGTGCTTGTTCCGTTGTTGGAAATAACGCGAATAATATATAGCCCTGCCGGCTGCTGAGTAAAATCCAGAACCTGTGGGTTATTACTCCATTGAATTACAGAAGTGAATTCATGCACCAGCCTTCCCTGTGAATCAAATACAATGATATCAACCGGTTGATCGGATGGATTTTTTATAATCAGGCTGACTGAATCAACCGTAGGATTGGGATAAACAAACAGTTCATCTTCAATGCTTTTATTTTGAAGGTAATTATGCACCGCCATAAAATTCGGAATTCCATATCCATATAAATTATCCGGATTATTAGCCCGGTCAGCGGATTGCACAATAGCTTCTATAATTTCATTTGATGAGAAGTCTGGATACGACTGCCAAACTCCTGCCGCCAGGGCGGCAATGAGGGGGCTGGAAAGCGATGTGCCGCTGGATGTACTTATGGTACCGTTGGAATTGACCTTGGAAGTTCCTGAACCCTGAGCCATAACATCTGGCTTAACACGCCCATCTGCTGTGGGGCCTACGCCACTGAACGTACTTCTGAGCAAGGTGCTGGTAACAGAACCAACGGCCAGAATTCCGTCTGCATCGGCCGGTGCTGCTACAATTTGCCATGGCGTGCCACCGGAGTTTCCCACACTGTTTACAACTATAATACCTTTTGATGCAGCCAGTACAGCTGCTTTAGTGCTGATGGCCGTATTTCCATCCATTTGTGAAGGTGCGTAGTCCATGGATGAATCATCAAACGTATTGTACGCCAATGAAGAGTTAATAATGTGTACCCCAATGCTGTCCGCTTTCTCAGCCGCAAAAAGCCAATTGTATTCTTCGATATGATATTCGCTGGTGACATCTTCAGTGACATACAAATGAAAATTGGCTTGATGTGCGCCACCCGTAAATGTTCCTTCAGAATAAGCTCCGATTACTGAAAACACGGATGTACCGTGATTGTCGTACTGAAAATGTTTGATGTATTCCCAACAAAATCTTTTTGTGAGATAACGCGGTTGGTTGTGAAAACATCAGCAAAGGGTGATGCCGTATTGACACCAATAAATCCACTGTCGAAAACAGCAATGTCAATACCTTCGCCTCTATATCCCATCGTGTGCATCTCGTCAATTCCAATCATCTGCAATTGACTATCGCTTGCTTCAGCAGTGCTGCTTGTTATACCTTTAGTTGTACCTGTTCTTCCTCCTGCTAATTTTTTTCCGGGAGCAACCAGGTCTACGCGATCTACTACCGGCAATGCTTCTATGACCGGAATAAGTGCCGCATCCGCTTCAATGAGTACACCATTCATCCAACGGGTAGTGTAGAAAGTTTTAGCGCCCGTTCCTTCAACCTGCGAAACATAAACAGGATTTGGAGGCAAATCTTCAGTAGTAGTTGAAATATTCTGTTGTGTACGCCTGAGTATGGAAGCTTGTGAAAGAAATTCTCCAGGCGTTGAAACACTATACGGTGTACCATTTTTGTCTTTAAAAAACACCATATACCTGTTTCCCTGCGCAAGAGATAGAAGTGGAAAAAGAAAAAACAGGAAGAAGAAATATCTAACAACCATAATCAATGAGTCTCTGATAATACCAACTTCCCTTATCAACTACTTGCTGCCCCAGACATGATCCTACTGTGCAATATTCAATCTGAACAGATTCTTTATAGATCAACCCCACATTCCTGGCATATACTTCAGTACGAATATCCTGAGCTACGATCAGGTCAGTGATATTGCTTTGTTCAATGACTATGGCGTCTGTGTATATTTCAGATCCCGATGATGTTGTGGCGGTGTATGGCGTTGCATAAGCAGTAATGGAATATAAGTCGCATGCATACTCTTCCGATCCGCATGATTCGGAACCGCCAAAAGTATTGTATGCATTGCCGTCCCATGATTTTCCTTTGCTTAGCGGAAATGACATTTTCACAAAATCAATATTTCCTTCCTGCATAATCCCTTCAATTGAATTTGCTCTTGATGACCAGGTGTCCAGAATCGTCCAGGCATCAGCAGGATTCCCTCTAATTGAACGAGTGATAATAAATACAGCCAATTTATCAGAACCAGGAATCGAATCGGTTATTTTGTATTCAAGTTCATAGACTTCGCTATTCTCAGTACCCTGCAGATTGGTTGTTTCTTCAACCTCATACACCCAGTACAGCCCGGTTTGTAATGGGAAGTAGTCTAGGTCAGATGACGGGGGTATCTGTGCGTCCTCATCGCAAGAAAAGAACAACAACGACAGTAACGCAGCAACACAAATCGGTTTTTTGAATCCCATCGCACAAATTTATCTCTTCTTTTAGATATTTGAACCATGTCGCTAGTAACCAATGTAAAAGTAGGAATGATTACCAACTTAAGTGACGCACGATATTGCGCGGGTATGGGAGTTGAACGTCTTGGTGTAAATGTTATTGCTGAAAGTCCAAATTACATTTCACCTGTCCAATGGCAAGATATTCAAGGCTGGATTAACGGCCCGAAAACAGTAGCCGAAGTGTATGGTATAAAAACCCCGAATCAGCTTAATGACATTGCAACTCAGTACAATCCTGATTTCCTGGAAATGAACCTGCAAGAATTTCATGCCTTCCGCAACGAGATTAAAAGCAATGTTATGTTGTGTTTGCAAGTTGAAGACCGCAATGAAACGCTATCCGAAATTAAAACCGATGATCGTATTGACTCATTCATTGTTCATGAAAATGACCTTACTCAATTTTCAGATTTTATTGAGCAATTCAGGATTTTCATTATTCCTAAAAACACGAAAAGCATTACAGGCTTATTATCCGATTATCCCACAGCTGGTTTTATCCTGTCTGGTAGTGAGGAGTCTAAGCCAGGACTTAAAAACTATGATGAATTAGCAGAGGTGCTTGAGCAACTGGAAGAAGTATAGCTTAGTTAGTAAATGAAAACCGGATGTACTTAATTTTCTCACCTTGTGCGGAGAACATGTCTTCATACCGAGTGTTTATAGCATGGCACTCTTCTTTTAAATCAGACTCATAAACATTTGGTGTGTAGACAAGATGATTGACATCGCTACGTTCACGGATAACGCCAAGACTGTATTCATAGAGCGGTGTATTATCGGTTTTAATTCGAAAGTACCCTCCCGGTTTAATAATTCCTTTGTACAGATCTAAAAAGCGCGGGCTTGTAAGTCTTCTTTTGATGTCTCTTTTTCGAGGACGCGGGTCAGGAAAGGTTAGCCATATTTCATCTACTTCATTTTCTTCAAAAAAATTATCAATCAACAGGATGTTCGTACGAAGAAATCCAATATTGGTCAGCTCTTTTTCTACCGCCCAGGTGCTTCCCTTCCAAATTCGATCTCCCTTTATATCAACTCCAATAAAATTCAATTCAGGAAATCGTTCTGCCAATTGCACAGAATATTCTCCCCGGCCACATGCCAGTTCTACCGTTATCGGTGCCGGTCTTTTAAAATAGTCTTGGTTCCAGTTGCCCTTGATGGAATGATATAATTCCTTTCCGGGTTCCAACACATTCTCCCGACCCGCAATAATTCTGAAGCGTTCTAATTTACTTTTCATAAACCATTAATCTCGGCAACAATAAAAGTACTGCCTCCAATAAAAATCAAATCATCCGGTAATGCCTTTGCCCTGCTTCGATAAATTCCATCATTAACATCTTTACAAACCTCTCCGATAAGACCCAATGACGATGCTTTCTCGTAAAGTATTGCTGTATCGAGCGCCCTTGGGATTTCGGCCTGACAAAAATAATACGTTGCATCTTTTGGAAGGAGTGACAAAATACTATCCGGATCCTTATCTTTGACCATTCCCCAAACAATATGAAGTTGATTATACGTGTATTGCTTTAATTGAGCCAGTACTTCACGAATACCATCAATGTTATGTGCAGTATCGCAACGGTTAGCGGACGTTGACCTAAAATTTGCCAACGACCTTTAAGCCCTGTTGCCGATGCCGTGTTGGATAATCCATGTTCAATGTGCTCTTTGGTTATTCCAAAGCCATGAACATTCAATTGATCAGCAACCGATAATACGCCCACCAGGTTTTTATATTGATAATTCCCCAGCAGATCAAGTTTCAGATGGGTGATGAACGGAACATCATTGATGATTATATCGCAATGTCCGTCTTCTTTTCTTACCACTTTAGTTTTGTCGCTGGCAAAAATAACAGGAGCCGCTTCCCTTGCCGCTTTATTAACGAAAACGTTTACAATGTCAGGTTGTCGTTCACTAATAACCACCGGTGTTCGTGGTTTAATAATCCCGGCTTTTTCAGATGCAATTTCTTCCAATGTATTGCCAAGAAGATCCTTGTGATCATACCCGATGTTGGTGATTAACGAAACAACAGGATGAATGACATTGGTTGAATCCAGGCGGCCTCCCACGCCAACTTCAATGACGGCAACATCTACTTTTTCTTGAGCAAAATAGTCAAATGCCATCGCTACGGTGATCTCAAAAATGATGGTTTCAGTTGATCAATCGTTGATCGCATCCGATTTACAAAATCAACAACAAAACCCTTATTGACATGAATGCCATTAATTTTAATCCGTTCGGTAAAATCTTTTAGGTGGGGAGATGTGTAAAGTCCGGTTTTGTAACCCGCGTGCTGAAGTATAGATGCAATAAAATGACTTGAACTCCCTTTCCCATTAGTTCCGGCTACATGAATTGACTTGAAACTATTTTGAGGATTGGAAAGGGAAGCACACAGTTGCAAAGTATTGGAAAGATCCCTTTTATAAGCGATCGCACCCACTCGTTGAAACATAGGGAGGTTATCATATAAAAATGAAAGTGTCTCCTGGTAGCCTTTTTCGATCATCAACTGCGAAAATAGGTGGCTGTTTATGAATAAAAAAAGCCACACATTTTAGTGTGGCTTTTAACCTGTAAATGATTACTTGTTATTTCTTTTTCCCGCCTCCAAGCTTAATCAGTTTGTACCCTGCAGAAATCTGCCATACCTGATTTTTTGTAGCCTGAATGTTTGCGCTGTTATCAATTTCGGTTAGCCCCAGATTATACCGGGCATCAATCGTTAATCCGAAAGGGAGATCCCAGCCCACTCCCATCCCAAGACTGACATCTGAATTTTTATAAGCATCTGAAATATCGGCTCCACTTTCAGGCTGCATAGTAATCGGATTGTAGTCCGATTCCGCAGAAGTTAAAAATCCAAACTGTGGACCAAGCTGCAAATTAATTCCAGCCACCGTGTATAGCTTCAACAGGATTGGAATATTCATATAACTGAAATTCGCATCGTAGTCGGTTGTATTGATAGTAACTTTTGATCCCTGTTGTGAAAAGATTATTTCAGGCTGTACCGCAATTTTAGTGAACTTAAAAAGAGCAAACGCTCCTCCATGAAATCCAGTTCTATTGTCATATGCCGCCTGAGCACTGCTCACATCCAGGTTCGCAAAATTTAACCCACCTTTTAAACCCACTGCAAACTGAACTTGTGAATACGCTACGGATGAAACGCAGATCATGCAAATCATTCCTACTGCTACATTTATTTTTTCATAAAAAATGGTTTTCAATCGATGGTTACAAAAATAAGGCCGATTTTAAGAATACCTATTTTATTCCACCGAATGCAGAAAAATGGTGAATCCCCCCATGATAAAAAAGCCATTTTCAGAAACTTTGCTGCTTGTAGAACCGCTTGACGTATCCTTGGAACCTTGATTTAAATAGCCTAGAAAAGGTTCAAATAGAACGGTGTCTGTAATTCTTACTGCATAGCCAGCACCTAAACGCAAATCAGTTTTACTTGAATTTTGATTCAGAGTCCGGAAATCCTGTAGTCTTGCTCACATTTTTTGATGACCCAAAGAAATATTGACCGTGCACAAACAAACCATTGTCCAGATAGTAGCGAACAATAGGACCGAATAGAATATCAGTACCCGTATCAGTGTACGTTGTTCCGGGGCTAAACTCAGATTCAGATTTTGAAGTGGAAAGCATAAATCCAAGTCCGGCACTTAAATTATCAATGGCCATGTACCCGGCCCACGGCATCAAGCTGAAACTGGAATTTTTGTTGTCACTGTCATCTTTGTGGCTATTGAATTCAAAGTATCCGCTGCCAACAATAGTTCCTTTCTTGATGAACTGTGCATGCAATAAGGGCGACAAAAAAAATACTCCTGCAAAAATTACAATGAACTTTTTCATATAAATTGGGTTTGATGAAAAATTATTTAATCATTGAATTTACCGAAATATAAATTTGGAAGTAAATGATTAATGTCAGGTTACAGCAAATGGTGCTATATGATTCCTAATTCAGGATTTTTTCCTTTTATTTTTCGGTAAAACGCAAGGAGGACTTCCAAATCATGGTCAATATTCTCAGTTGGATAAAAGGGTTGTCCGATTTTGATTTCCTTTTTTTCAAAATCAAATCCGGTGGGTATGATAGGAACACCCGCCCCCTTGGCGATATAATAAAACCCGGTTTTCAAAGCATTAACTTTTTTGCGCGTTCCTTCCGGTGCAACGGCCAGTATAAATCGGTCGTTGTTATTGAAATACTCAACGACCTGACTTACGATGTCCTGACTTTTTGAGCGATCAACGGGATAACCTCCCAGCGCTCTGAATATCCAACCAAAAGGTGGCTTGAACAACTGACTCTTTCCAAGAAACTTTGCCTTTTGCATTCGCAAAACACTTCTTGCCATAACACCTACCGGAAAATCCCAATTGCTGGTATGAGGCGCTACGGCTACAACATACTTTTTTAGTTCGGGGGGAAACTGACCGATGATCTTCCAACCCATGATCTTCAAAAGCAAAAAATATAGCGGTCTTAACATAAGTCATCGATCAGGCTATCATCAACCAGATTTGGCAAGGTAACCTTAAGATCTTTATTTTTAGTTTGAGCTTGATTTATTGCAAAAATCGCTTCCGGATTTCTTGCCCAGGCCCTTCGGGCAATACCATTGTTAACATCAAACTGAAGCATCGACTTTAAATTATTTTCGGCATCTTCCGATCCATCCAAAAGCATCCCAAAACCACCGTTGATTACTTCACCCCACCCAACTCCACCACCGTTATGGATGGAAACCCAGGTGGCTCCACGAAAGGAGTCCCCGATCACATTGTGTATCGCCATGTCTGCCGTAAACTTTGATCCGTCATAGATGTTCGATGTTTCCCTGTATGGGCTGTCTGTTCCGGATACATCATGATGATCGCGACCTAATACAACAGGTCCCAACGTTCCGTTCTTTATAGCCTGGTTAAAGGCTGTTGCAATTTTAATCCGGCCCTGCTCATCGGCATACAGGATTCTGGCTTTACTGCCCACCACGAGTTTGTTATCCCGGGCCGCCTTGATCCATTGAATATTATCCGACAACTGTGATTGAATTTCTGAAGGTGCATTTTTACTTATTTCGGCAAGCGTTTCTGCAGCCAGCGTGTCAGTAAGATCCAGATCATCCTGCTTCCCCGATAAACAAACCCAGCGAAACGGACCGAACCCAAAATCAAAACACATGGGCCCCATGATATCCTGTACATAGGAAGGATATTTGAAACTCACTCCATCACTCGCCATTACATCGGCACCAGCACGGGATGCTTCAAGAAGAAATGCGTTTCCATAGTCAAAGAAATAGGTACCGCGAGCTGCATGCCTGTTAATCGAATCTGCCTGCCGGCACAAAGATTTTTGAACCGCAATTTTAAAACCCTGCGGATCTTTGACCATCAAATCATTGGCTGCTTCATAACTCATTCCTGCCGGATAGTACCCTCCGGCCCATGGATTGTGCAATGAGGTTTGATCAGAACCTAAATCAACATACACGCCTTTCTGATCAAACTTTTCCCAGACATCAACGATATTGCCCTGATAGCCGATTGAAACCACCTCTTTCTCTTTTCTAGCCCGTTCAATCCGTTTCACCAATTCATTCAAATCTGAAATGATTTCATCTACCCATCCTTGCTCATATCTTTTTTGAGTTGCTTTTGGATTTACTTCCGCCACTACGGTTATACACCCTGCAATATTTCCCGCCTTCGGTTGTGCTCCACTCATTCCTCCCAATCCACTGGTTAGAAAAAGTTTTCCCCGAATCGATTCTCCTGATTTGGAAATTTTTCTTCCCGCATTCAGGATCGTGATATTCGTGCCATGAACAATTCCTTGCGGACCAATGTACATATACGAGCCTGCTGTCATCTGTCCGTACTGTGTTACGCCAAGTGCATTGTATTTTTCCCAATCATCTTGTGACGAATAATTGGGTATCATCATTCCATTTGTTACTACCACTCGTGGTGCGTTCTTAGATGATGGAAACAAACCCATGGGATGGCCTGAGTACATGTGCAACGTCTGAGCATCAGTCATAGTCGCCAGATATTTCATGGTAAGTAGGTATTGTGCCCAGTTTTGAAACACCGCTCCATTGCCACCATAGGTTATTAATTCGTGCGGATGCTGTGCGACAGCCGGATCAAGGTTATTCTGAATCATCAGCATGATGGCCGCAGCCTGTGCGGACTGGGCCGGATACTCAGTTATTGGGCGGGCATATATTTTATAATCGGGACGGAAACGGTACATGTATATCCGGCCGAAGTCTATCAACTCTTTGTAAAATTCAGGCGCTAATAGGGTGTGATGTTTTTTATCAAAATATCGGAGTGCATTTCGCACCGCCAGCTTCTTTTCATCGGGAGATAAGATGTCCTTTCGCTTGGGTGCATGGCTAACCGAATTGTCAATTGGTTTGGATGGTGGTAACTGATTGGGTATTCCCTGTAAAACAGCTTCTTTAAACTCCATGAGTCTTCACTTTTTCATGCTGCTCCATTTGATTCAGGTAGGTTTTCATATTATCCTTTGTATACGAATAACCAATGTCAAAAATTTCTTTTCCTTTTGAAAGATCAAACGTTGTAAACTTTCCAAGAGCTGGTGGTTCAATGACCAGGTTACAGTGTGTCTTGCTATAATTGGTAGAAACATTGATAGCCAGAAGTAAACTCCGTTCAACTACTTCCTTTGCATTCTTAAGATCAAATCTTTGCTCGACCGGATTGCAATGACTTCCAATAATAAAATCACATTTCCCGATCAACGGCCTCACTGGCAGATTGTCCATAAGTCCGCCATCGACATAAAAATTTTCATGATGATGAATGGGGCTAAACAAAGCGGGAATAGATGATGAAGCCAATATCGCAGGAATAAGTTCTCCCTGGTTGAAGTAAACTACTTTGCCTAGTCGTATTTCCGTTGCGGCAATCGTTAGCTTTTTTTTCAGGGCTTCAAAATTATTTTCAGGAATATGTTTCAGCATCATCTCCTTAAAGCCATCCAGGCTGAGCAATCCGATCCATGTCCATGCCGGCCGTACTGATTTTAAAAATCCCGTTGAGCTGATGATCTCTAAAATTTCATCGGGTGTGTATCCATACGCATAAAGAGCGCCCGCAATACTTCCCGCACTCGTACCTGATAATTCATCGAAGGAAACACCATCTTCTTCAAGCGCTTTGATAACTCCCAAATGCGCAAAGCCCCGGGCTCCTCCACCTGATAAAACAAGGCCTGTGGTCATGATTATAAATCCTCCAGTTTAAATGTTTGGTCAAGTCGTACACCCTTTTCTGTTTTCTTCACAGTGCAGCACTCGTGTACCGGATCATGCTCAAAGAAAAGAACATACGAGTTAGCTGCGGCTTCATCCAAAAACAATTCCTTTTCTTCCAAAGTCAATAGCGGTCTAGTATCATAGCCCATCACATACGGTAATGGAATGTGGCCGGATGTGGGTAAAAGATCAGCCATAAAACAAACCGTGCGATTTTTATAACTGATTTTTGGGATCATCATTTTGTCTGTATGACCTGACGCATAGAAAATTTCGAATTGCCTGAACGGTGATTTCTTTCCATCCTCCACAAACTTGAGTTGGCCACTCTCCTGTAGCGGCAAAATATTTTCAGTCAGAAAGCTCGCCTTCTCCCGGGCATTCGGCTGAGTAGCCCAGGTCCAATGATCTTTATTTGACCAATAAGATGCGTTCTCGAATGTGGGAATCAGTTTTTCACCAACCCGCCTTATGCTACCACCACAATGATCGAAATGCAAGTGGGAAAGAAACATATCGGTGATGTCTGCCGTGGCAAACCCCTTTTGTTTTAATGAAGTGTTCAGGGAATCTTCACCGAATAGGTAATAGTGGCTTAAGAACTTTTCATCCTGTTTGTCTCCGATACCATTGTCAATTAAAATAAGCTGGTTCCCGTCTTCAATGAGCAAACACCGCATCGCCAAATCGATCAGATTATTTTCATCAGCCGGATTAGTTCTGGTCCATAATTTTTTAGGCACAACTCCGAACATAGCGCCACCATCCAGCTTAAAGAACCCTGTATTAATTACATGAAGTTTCATATCACCCAAAACTAAAAAAACCGCAACTTAGGTGCGGTTTAATAGTACATCAATTTTAAATGTGATTACTCCTTTACCACACCCATGGCGCAGAATTTCTCAATACGCTGATTTATTCTCTCGTCAGGAGACAATGCATCCAACGCCTTAACTTCATAGAGAATAACTCTTTTCACTTCATTTGCCATCCCTGTTGGATCGGTATGCGCCCCACCAAGGGGTTCGTTAATGATGCCATCAATAAGTTTAAGCCGGTGCATGTCTTTTGCCGTGAGATTCAACAGGTCTGCAGCCTGCTCTTTGTAATCCCAACTTCTCCATAAAATAGATGAGCACGATTCGGGTGATATGACCGAGTACCATGTATTTTCTAACATCAATACACGATCACCAATAGCAATTCCCAAAGCCCCTCCCGATGCACCTTCTCCGATGATGATGCAAATTACCGGTACTTTCAGCATCATCATTTCTTTTAAGTTGCGAGCTATCGCTTCACCCTGGCCGCGTTCTTCTGCCTCAAGACCTGGAAACGCACCGGGTGTATCAATGAACGTTACAATGGGCCTGTTAAATTTCTCAGCCATTTTCATTAAGCGCAACGCTTTACGGTATCCTTCAGGGTTCGCCATTCCAAAATTCCGTTCTTGCCGTTGCTTGGTGTTTCTTCCCTTCTGCTGACCAATGAACATAAACCCGCGACCATCAATATCGCCAAGTCCGCCAACCATTGCCTTGTCGTCACCTACTCCTCTGTCTCCGAATAATTCTATAAAATCATTAGTGATCTCATAGATATAATCCAAAGTATAGGGTCTGTCCGGATGACGAGAGAGTTGCACCCGCTGCCAGCCGGAAAGGTTTTCAAAGGTTTCCTTTTTTAAGCTCACGATCTTTTTTTCCAATGCTTGAATGGCTTTGCTTACTGATTCATCGCTTCCACCGGCTAAATGTTTCATATCTTCCAGCTTGGTTTCCAATTCAGCAATTGGTTTTTCAAAATCAAGTAATGTGTTTGACATAATCGTTAATGACGTACAAAAATAGAAGGATTATTTAATATGATCTAGTCTACCAACAGAAGGACATTATCATGAACATTTGTAGTTTTGAAGTTAAAGAAAGATTGTGACCAGAGGATTGTACATATTATTACTTGTTTTTTGTTCAACTCGACTTTTTGGACAAGAGAAAATTGCCGGAGTTTTACTTCGGACCCCGGAAGCTCAGAATGGATATACTCTATTTAGTACGGTAAATTCCAAAATCACATACCTTATGGACAATTGCGGAAGAGTTGTTCATACCTGGGAAAGTGATTACAAACCGATTCACACGTTATATCTTCTACCTGATGGAAAGTTACTCCGAACCGCTAAACTGGATAATACAGTGATCACCGGTGGAGGTGGAGGTGGACGAGTAGAACTCTTTGATTGGGATTCTAATTTACTTTGGTTCTATGAATACAATACAGATGTTGTTCGTATGCATCATGATGTTACCGCATTACCCAATGGCAATATTTTAATACTTTCCTGGTATTTGAAAACACAAGACGAAGCTTTAGCGGCAGGAAGAGACCCAGCGAAGCTGACTGACGGAGTTATATGGTCGGAGCAAATCATTGAAATAAAACCAACAGCACCCGGCAACGGAGATATTGTTTGGGAATGGAACGCATGGGATCACCTCGTTCAGGATTTTGATAATTCAAAACCCAATTACGATGACGTTTCGTTGCGTCCTGATCGGATTAATCTGAACTACACACCGGATGGCGGACAAAATGATTGGATTCATGCCAATTCGCTCTCCTACAATCCTGATTTGGATCAGATCATTATAAGTACACCCTTTTTTGAGAGTTATGGATTATCGATCACAGTACAACTACGGCACAAGCAGCCACGGGACAGGGAGGCCTTCGGGGTAAAGGTGGTGATCTCCTTTATCGTTGGGGAAATCCTGCAGCATATAATCAGGGAACCATCACCGACCAAAAACTTCTCAGTCAACATTGGGTGCATTGGATTGATGATGGCTTTCCTAATGAGGGAAAATTATGTATTTCAATAATGGTGTGGACCGGCCAGATCCAAAATATTCAAGTGTGGAAATTATTACGCCTCCATTACTTTCGAATGGAACCTATCAAATGACCGGCAACTTATATGGACCTGCCAATCCGGACAGAATTTATTCGTCAACACCCGTGGAATCATTCTATTCCAGGATCATGGGTGGAGCTGAAATGATGGCAAACGGAAATATTCTAATCTGTTCTTCCCTACAAGGTCGATTTTTTGAAGTCAATGCTAATGATGAGATCGTTTGGGAATATAAGGTACCGATTACTGCAAACGGAATCGTAGGCAGGGATTATTTTCCGACCAGTAACAATTTTGTGAGCGATCCTATATTTAGAGTAAGGCGGTATCTATTGAATTACCCTGCATTTGATGGAAAAACCCTTACACCGGGTGAACCCATTGAAGGTGGGCCCTGGGATGATTGTGATTTAATTACTGCTGTTGAACCGATATTAGTTAACACTGTTCAATTTTATCCCAATCCGACAAACCACGAAATAAAAATTGATTCGAAAGATCGTTCTGAAATTGAAGTAGAACTTATTTCTTCGCAAGGTCAAAAAATAAAATCAGTTAAAGGAATGGGGACATTTGCAATTCCAGTTGATGAACTTCCCTCTGGTTTGTACATATTGAAGATCAACCAACAAATAGAAAAAATAATTATCCAGCACTAATCGGTCTAAGAATGTCTTTACCTAAAACTAAGTTGACCGAAATGCTCGGTATTGAGTATCCCATTATCATGGCACCCATGTTTTTGATATCCAATGCCGAGATGGTGTTGGCTGCACTTGACTCAGGTATCACAGCGGCTATACCTGCATTGAACTACCGTACTGATAAAGAATTGAAGGAAGCTATTATTGAAATCAAGAGCAAAAGCTCCAAGCCATTTGGTATCAATCTCATCGTTAACAAATCCAATCCGAGATATAAACCACAGTTAAAGATTTGTGTTGAACAGAATGTGAATTTTATCATTACCTCATTAGGAAACCCCAAAGAGACGATTGAGCAATGCAAAGCGAAAGGAATAAAAGTATTCTGTGATGTCGTTGATCTCACCTACGCTAAGAAAGTTGAAGATCTGGGTGCTGATGCGCTGATTGCAGTTAATTCTGAGGCTGGAGGACATGCCGGAAATTTATCTGCCGAAGAACTCATTCCCCTATTAAAAAACAATTGCAGTATCCCCGTCATATCTGCAGGTGGTGTTGCTACCCGTAAAGAAATTGATAAAAAACTAGCGCTTGGTGCTGATGGCTTTTCAATTGGAACGATCTTCATTGCCTCCAAAGAAGCCCCGGTTTCGGAGGACTACAAACAGGCACTCATTCAGTATGGTGCCAAGGACATTGTAAAAACCACAAAACTTTCCGGCTCAGCATTAACGGTAATCAACACGCCTTATGTTCAAAAAACCGGAACCAAGGCAAGCTTTCTTGAGCGCATCTTATTGAAAAATAAAACGCTCAAAAAATACGTGAAAATGCTGGTGGCTTTTAGAGGCATGAAGATGGTGGAGAAAGCCGCGCTAAGTACGACTTACAAAACAGTATGGTGTGCAGGCCCAACCATCGAACATATTCATTCTGTTCGGCCAGCGAGAGAAATTATTAAAGACCTGCTGGGTTAATTAAAATCAAGCCCACTGTCGGCCCCCCGCTTCCTCCAATGAAATACATCCTTTATACTCACCAGGTACTTCTTTGTACTGAAGCACTTGTGTTGCCCCCACTTCAGAAATGAAGAAGCCTAACATGGTCAGTTCTTTCATCACTAAAATGAACGGACGCTGATCAGCTTTTTCTGCTATTGCCGCGTTGTGTATTTCTATGGTAAACGACTGCTGATCTTCCGGATCAAGCTGAATGAAGGACTTCCCCATTCTTTCATTGGCAGTCAAATCAAATTCACCCAATCCTTGCAGGAACAAATCTGATTTTTCTTTGGTGTATGTTTCTTTAATGATCTGCTCGATAAAGCCGGGGACACCCACGTCTGTCGCACCGGGTGTTTCAGTTTTGGGAATAATTATTTCCGCAACCTGCGTAATCAGAATCGCTTGATCTTCCGTGAAAAATGTAGGAATCCAATCAATGCCGGGTTTCGGTGTACACCCATTGAGCACACCAAGTATTGCGGAAGAGGAAACAGCCGCACCCATTAACAAGGCAGTCTTTTTGATGGCTTCCCTCCTGTTCATTACAATTTCTGTCTTCATAAATTTTGTTTTTTAATTTCACTTACCGCATAGTCAACGGCACGCGCAGTAAACGCCATGTACGTCAGCGAAGGATTCTGACAAGCCGCAGAGGTCATGAACGAACCATCTGTTACAAAAACATTTTTACAGGCATGCACCTGATTCCATTTGTTGAGTACGGATGTCTTTGGATCTTTTCCCATGCGGGCGGTGCCCATTTCATGAATTCCTAAACCAAGTCCTCCCGGATCATCATAGGTAGAAATATTTTTAAAGCCAGCTGCATCCAGCATCTCTGCCGCATCGCTGGCCATGTCTTTGCGCATGTTGTAATCGTTCGCTTTGAATTCAGTATCAAACGTAAGTGTAGGAAGACCATGCTTGTCTTTCTTTTCTGTATTAAGGGTGACACGATTATCATGAGCGGGTAAAACTTCACCAAATCCACCCATACCCAGGCGCCACGGTCCCGGTTGGGTAACTTCTTCTTTCAGACTTGCGCCAATACTCATTTCAGCAATCATGCGGCTCCAGCTTTGTCGGCTTCCACCACCCTGATATCCAAAACCTCTCAGGTAGTCGCGCTTTTCTTTTCCAAGATTCCGATAACGGGGAATGTAAAATCCATTGGGCCTGCGACCATAGTAGTAGTTGTCTTCAAAGCCATCATACTGCCCGCTTGCCCCCACGCCCAGGTGATGATCCATGATATTGCACCCTAACTCACCGCTGTCGTTTCCAAAGCCATTAGGGAACCGATCGGATGTTGAATTCATCATGATGAATGTAGATCCCATTGTTGAAGCGCATAAGAAAATTACGCGAGCATAGTATTCTATCTGTTCACCGGTTTCTGCATCCATTACTTTTACTCCCGTTGCTTTTTTCTTTTGATCATCATAGATCAGTTCATACACAATAGAGTTTGGTCGTAGTGTCATGTTGCCCGTGCGTTCTGCCGCTGGCAACGTACTCGCATTGCTACTGAAGTACGCACCGTACGGACAGCCACGAATACATAAATTCCTGTACTGACAGGTGCCCCGATCAGGACTATCTCCGATGGGTGATGTTACATGTGCAACGCGTCCAATCGTTAAAGTCCTTTTGAATTTCTCAAACATGGAATCTTTCAAAACTTTCTCCACACAGTTGAGTTCCATGGGTGGGAGAAATTTACTGTCGGGAAGCTGGGGAAGATTTTCAACCTGACCGCTGATACCGGCAAACGTTTCTACATAATCATACCACGGTGCTATTTCATTGTACCGCACAGGCCAGTCGATAGCAATACCGTCTTTGGCATTGGCTTCAAAATCCATTGGGCTCCACCGGTAGCTTTGCCGACCCCACATGATGGAACGGCCGCCAACATGATAACCGCGCATCCAGTCAAAACGCTTTCCTTCTTTTTCAGAATACGGATGTTCGAGATCGTTGACAAACCAGTGCTTGGTGGCCTGGCGTATGGTATAGCCGGTTCTGTTTTGAACGCCTTGTTTTGTAAGGTCTTCTTGCGTAGGTCTATCCGCAAGGGTAGTTCCCAGGATTTTTTGGTGGCTGTGGGGTAATCAGGGTGGTTGACCATTGCA
>JAAUQD010000047.1 GCA_012032815.1 Flammeovirgaceae bacterium | reverse complement strand
GCGAATCGATTGACGAATGAGTTTGTGTTCATCAGTTAACAGATCATCAATAGCATAGAAATCAGGATGATCAAAGCGATCCTGTTTCATGGATTTCTTGCTGGAAGTGGTTGCGGCTTTTACTGACATAAATTCAATTTTGTTTATTCAACTCGATGGGTCAAATTTACAGCAACGCTAATGAATTTTCATGGATAAAAAGGAGCTAAATCCTGAATTGATCAATCAGGTTAAAAAACTGGAAGAGAAGTATGCCGTCATGGGCCAGGATCTTTCATCCTATCTGGATGGCTTATTGTATTCGGAGTACCTGACCTATTGGGATTATATTCATCTGGATACACTATTAAGTTTACAAACACCAAAAACCAATTTCCCGGATGAACAGGTGTTTATCATGTATCATCAGATCACCGAGTTGTACTTTAAAATGGTGTTGTTTGAGATTGAACAAATTGCCGATCATAAAAGCCTGACAGAGAAATTTTTTATTGAACGGCTTGATCGTATAAACTGCTATTTTAAAAATCTGGAGAATTCCTTTACCATAATGGTAGAAGGCATGGAGAAGGAGCAGTTTCTGAAATTCAGAATGGCCCTGTTACCGGCCAGCGGCTTTCAGTCAGCGCAATACAGGCTTATCGAAATTTGTTCAACCAATCTGATAAATCTCATTTCTATAAATGAGCGATCGACTGTTTCTGCTAAAAGCAGCATTGAAGAATTGCTGGAGAAATTATACTGGCGGAGTGGTGCTACTGAACTTAAGTCGGGCAAAAAAACACTTACCCTTCAGCAATTTGAAGCAAAGTATAACAAGAGTTTCCTGAACATCGCCAAAGACTATGCTTCAAAAAACCTGTATAAAATATTTAATGAGAAATTCCCGGATTCAAGCGAACTGGTTTCGCGGTTACGGGAATTTGATTTGCTCGCCAATGTATTTTGGCCATTAGCTCACATGAAATCAGCAGGTCGTTATCTTCACAAAGATCCTGAAGATATAAAAGCTACCGGTGGCACCAACTGGCAGAAATACCTACCACCACGGTTTCAGAAGGTGATCTTTTTTCCAAAAATCTGGAGTGAAAAAGAAAAGGAGGAATGGGGAAAAGCGGCTGTCCTTAAGATATTGGCAGAAGCCATGGTGAATCGGCCGAATGTTTGATTAAATTTGTTTGCATAATAACTGACAAAAAGGATGAAGCACGGAGGGCTGTTGGTTTCAATTTGTCTGTTTTCCATTCATAGTTTTGGGCAAGGATTCACCCAACTTACATATCATGATGCGGCAAAAGAACACCTGAAAGAGATTTATCAGGTTAAAGACACCATTTCAAATATTCTTTCCGGACGGTACATTTCGTATTACTTAAACGGAAACGCTGAGTCCAAAGGGTATTTCATGAATAACGAAACTTCGGGTGTATGGGAATTTTTTTACGAAACAGGAAATTTAAAAATGCGCGGAATACTGCGTCAGAATTCTAACTATGGTCTATGGGAGTACTACTATGAAAATGGAGTGAAGAGTATGGAGGGCACAATCAATGATCGCCTCAAGGAAGGAGATTGGAAAATCTATTACGAAAGCGGTGAGCTAAAAGAAACAGGCACCTATGTTGCCAATAAGAGAAATGGATTGTGGCGAACATTCTTTGAAGACGGGGCAACAAAAGGAGAGATCGAATATGTTGATGATCATGGCCGGTATATCGAGTATTATCATTCGGGCAAAGTATATGGGGAAGGACCACGTCAGGGTACGCGCAATGTGGGTCATTGGCGATTCTACGAAGAAGACGGATTCTTGCATGATGAAGGTGAATACATTGAAGGGAAGAAGAATGGAGAGTGGAAATCGTATTACAGTTCAGGTGCTATAGCTTGCCGCGGAAAATATGAGAATGATAATCCTTCGGGTAATTGGATTTATTATTTTGAGGATGGCACTACACGATCTTCAGGTGAGTATGTGGGAGGAAAGAAAAACGGGTACTGGAGTACTTTAAGTCCTGGAGGTGGTATTAAAAGCGAGGTGACGTTTACCAACGGTACTGGAGAATACAGGGAATATTATGAGAGTGGAAAGCTGAAAGTAAAAGGTCAGATTGTTGATGAGCAGAATAACGGGAAGTGGCAGTATTATTTCGAAAATGGTGACCTTGAAGGTGATTGTGAATTTGTAAATGGCAAAGGAACCTACATGGGGTATTATCCGAATGGGACTCTTCAGACCAAAGGCCTGATTGAAAATAATATGCGTGTGGGAACCTGGGAGCTTTATGAACAGGATGGGACGTTGTCAGGTTATTACAAACCTTTTTATGAGGATAAGGAAATTTCAAATCAGATAAACTCTATTATTAATCGCCAGTCCTATACGAGCAGTTATACATCGCGCTCAGCCAGGAGAGGGTTTTCGTATTTCGTGCCCAAAAATCCTGAATTTCGCGGAGTCATTTTAGCCGGGAATCCATTTGGAATGTTTATTGGAAATTTTCCCATATCCATGGAGTTTTATAATCAGGAGAGGCTTGGTCATGAGTTTGAGTTCGAAGGTTTGCGGGATCCTTTCTTCACCAGTGATGCCAATGTGCCTGAAGGCGAGGTGTATTCTCGTGGTTATGCTATGGCGGTACGGCAAAAATTTTATAATCCGCTTAAAACAGGAATGTGGTACTTTGCTCATGAGGTGCGATTTACCAACCTGGGACATTTTGTAAATATGACGCTCCCCAGTTCCCCGGGAAATTCATTTACCGCAAGCGCCTCCGAACAAAAGGTTGAATATGGACTTTTATTAGGTGGGCGCTTAATGAAAAACAACCGGGGAGAAGGATTTACTATAGATGGATATTTTGGTTATGCTTTGGGTTACAGGATTTTTGATGTCGATCCAACGTTTGAATCAGCGTTTGAATCCATCGATACTCAACCTTTCTCGTACGGCTGGCGTTTTGGTTTGAGTTTTGGCTATTCTTTTTCTTTTGACGGTTCAGGATATTAATTTTTAGAAACTAAAGGATAACTACCTTTCTATGTCTAAAATAGTAGAGTTAAAGCTTCGTCCCGAAGAAGCGTTTACGGAGCATATTTTTCAGGAGAAGTCCAGGAAATTGCTGGGCATAAAATCCAACTCTGATCTTGTTGTTCGACTCATTCGAAGATCAATTGATGCCAGGGGAAAGTCAGTTGTGGTCAGGGTTCAGGTTGAGGTAGTTCCCAAAGACCAGGTTATTGATCCACTTCCAAGGCATTACCCGGATGTACGAAAAGCCAGGCAAGCTCTGATTATTGGAGCAGGACCGGCAGGGTTATTTGCTGCCTTGCGATTAATCGAGCTTGGGATTAAACCCATTATTCTTGAACGTGGAAAAGATGTGCAAAGCAGAAGAAGAGATATCGCAAATATCAACAAGCATCATATTGTAAATCCGGATTCAAACTATTGCTTTGGTGAAGGAGGGGCGGGTACTTATTCCGATGGTAAACTTTATACCCGAAGTACAAAGCGGGGAGATATTGAAAGGATTCTTCGAACATTTGTTTCGCATGGAGCCAGTCAGGATGTATTAGTTGATGCGCATCCTCACATCGGTACGAATAAACTTCCCAGAATTATCCAGCAAATGAGGGCTACCATTATGGATGCTGGTGGAGAAATACATTTCAACACAAGGTGTTCAGCTTTAAATATAATAAATGGTGAAGTTGTTGGCATAAAAACCGGAGATGGAAGCAGTAGGGTTGGTGATTCAGTAATTTTAGCAACAGGACATTCGGCAAGGGATATTTTTGAAATGCTGGCTTCTCAAAAGATTGAAATTGAAGCAAAACCCTTTGCGTTAGGTGTTCGTGTTGAGCATCATCAGGATCTGATTGATCAATTGCAGTATCACTGTGAAGGAAAGCGCGGTGAGTTTCTTCCGGCCTCTTCCTATTCACTCGTTCATCAATCCAAAAGTGAGGGAATTGAACGTGGTGTGTTTTCGTTCTGCATGTGCCCAGGAGGATTTATAGTTCCCTCGGCCACTTCTCCCGGTGAAGTTGTTGTAAATGGAATGAGCCCATCAAGACGAGATTCACGCTTTGCTAATTCGGGGATTGTTGTTACCGTGCAGCCCGATGATTTCAAACAATATGAAAAAGCTGGTCCACTGGCAGGTGTATTGTTTCAGGCATCCGTTGAGCAATTGGCTTGTAAAATAGCTGGCAATACGCAACGGGCACCTGCTACCAGATTATTTGATTTTGTGAATAATAAAGTATCCTCACAATTATTAGAAACATCGTATCAACCCGGATTGGAATCTGCCGATATGGATGAGATATTGCCATCATTTATTACAACTGTGTTGCGCGATGGGTTTGTGCAATTCGGCAAAAAGATGAAAGGGTACCTCACCAACGATGCACAGATAGTGGGTGTGGAAAGCAGGACATCTTCGCCCGTACGGATTCCAAGGGATAAAGGAACGTTGGAACATATCAAGGTTAAAAGACTTTTTCCTTGCGGGGAAGGGGCAGGATATGCAGGTGGTATAGTCTCTGCCGCAATGGATGGTGAGCGGTGTGCCGATGCGGCTGCAAATTTGTATTTTACAAAATGATTTCACGAGTAGTTATAGTAGGGGCTACACCCAATCAGCATCGGTACGCGTTTATGGCAGGAGAGATGCTCATGCGTTATGGTTATAAAATCATTCCGGTTGGAATCAAAAAAGGAGAGTTATTCGGAGAGAAAATTCTGAATATACGGCAATCCCCGCCCATAGAGAATGTTGATACGATTACGATGTACATTGGAAAGAAACATCAGCCAGAATACTATGATTATTTATTAAGCTTAGCACCAAAGAGAATCATTTTTAATCCGGGCACTGAAAATGAAGAGTTTTATAAAAAGACGGAAGAATCAAATATTGAAATTATTGAAGGGTGTACACTGGTAATGCTGCGCAGCGGTGAATTTTAATATCCAATCAGGCTATTGCCTAGGATAGCTCAAAAAACAACGCAAATGCACTCTATTATGGGGTTTTGCTCTTTATGGGATTTAAGCAAAAAGTGACCAATATCATATTATCGGTTTGAAAATGAAGGTAGCTTTAAGGTAATAAAGGATCCTCACCATTAAAATTATAAAACTATGTTAGCCGATGAAAAAATAATACAGATCAATCACTTAAGGGTGAAGCCTGGAAGTAAGGTTAATCTTAAAAAGTTTGAGACTAAGTACAAAGGAAAAAATCTTACGAAAGAAGATTCCACAACGTATCTTGAACTGGGCAGAAAACATCTGGCCGAAATTCAAGACAAATTGTATGCCCATAATCAATACAGCGTACTGATTATTTTTCAGGCTATGGATGCAGCGGGAAAAGACGGGGCGGTAAAGCATATTATGTCAGGCTTCAATCCATTGGGTGTTAAAGTTTACAGTTTTAAGGCTCCTAATACACATGAGCTTGATCATAATTTTTTCTGGAGACACGAAGTTGCCATGCCGGCCAGAGGCGAAATTGCAATACACAATCGGTCACATTATGAAAACGTATTAGTAACCAAAGTGCATCCCGAATGGATATTAAATGAAAATATTCCCTCCATTCGATCGACAAAAGATATAAACAAGAATTTCTGGAAAAGCCGGTACAAGCAAATTAGAAGGTTTGAAAAAAACAGGACCGAAAACGGAATGGTTATTCTTAAGTTCTTTTTGCACGTTTCTAAAAAAGAACAAAAGAAAAGATTTTTGGAGAGAATTGATGACCAAACCAAAAACTGGAAATTCTCTTTATCCGATTTGAAAGAAAGGGCATTCTGGGATGATTACCAAAAAGCGTATGAAGAGGCAATGGAAGAGACTTCAACCGATTATGCACCCTGGCATGTAATTCCTGCCGACAACAAGTGGTTTGCCCGTTTGGCAATTGCTTCGATCATCTATCGTCAGTTCGAAAAATTGAAACTAAAGTACCCTACGGTAAGTGAAGGTCAAAAAGCTGAACTGCAAAAAGCAAAGTTGAAACTTATGGCCGAAAACGGTGGACCGAAAAAGGAAAAGAAGAAGAAAAAGAAAGAAGATAAAATGAAAATACTCAAAAATGTTGACTTGGCTAAAGGAGGTAATGGTTTAGGCGCTAAAGCTAAGAGCGGAAAAAGTAAAGCCAAAAAGATTGAAGTGAAGGGATAGTCAGTTTTTGTCCTCAAAGGAGTTAACATGAACCACTACGTCTGAATTAGTCAGGCGGGTGGTTTCTTTTTGAATGACCACTTTTGTTTCGCTGTCCCATGGATTATCTACGAGTGATAGTATTTTCAAATGTTTCAAGTGGAACAATTCATCAGGGAAGGTCATCAGCTTATTCGAAGAGACATTAAGATTCTCAATATTTTGTAATTGTTTGATTGAAGCAGGCAGCGTTATCAGATAGTTATTTTGTACCCTAAGTATTTTTAAAGAATCTAATTGTCCCAATGACTCGGGCAATGCGCTCAATCTGTTGTGGTGGAGATACAGTTCTTCCAGTTTGGATAGATTACCGATGCTCTCAGGTACGGATATGAGACGGTTATACGAAAGGTATAAAATAGATAAATCGGTCCAATTACTAATCCTGCTATCAATCCGTTCTATGTTATTGTGATATAAATCCAACACCTTAAGTTTTGTCAAGTCATAGACGGAAGTAGGTAATGAATTCAATTTATTATTATAAAAAGAAAGTTGTTCCAGATTCTTTAGGTTGCCAATACCCTCATCCACCTGCTCAATTTTGTTTAGGTTGAATAGAAGTTTTGTTAATGAAGTCAGGTTGCCAATGGATGCAGGGACTCTCGTTATTTGATTTTTCTGCAGTTCTAAATTCCTTAACGAAGGATGTTTTTTAAAATTGGTATTAGCTATATCCATTACGTTTGAGTGCAGAATTAAATCATTGAGATTCTTGTTTTTGTAAATCCCGGATGGAAAATCCTTCAATTGGTTGGCGGCCAAATCAAGTTTTACTAATCCTTTGAAAGACTTATAGGTTGTGGGTAGCATTGAATAGTTATCCGTACGGATGACAAGTGTTTTTATCGATTTGTTCTTTCTCAGTTTTAAAGGATTTCCGGATAGATTATTAAACACATGAAGAGTCTTTAAGCCCGGAATCTTTCGCAATCTTCCCGGAAGCTTTTTGAGTTTAGTGCCGATTAATTCAAGTCCTTCAAGGTTTTGTAAAGAATAAATTTCGTTGGGAATCTTACTCAGATTCTTTTCCTCTATGGTCAGGTGAGTTACTTCAGGGTTTGGCTCGCCAGGTTTCCAAACTTCAAATCCTTTGCTTGGAGAAAACGTTCGTCTGTAACCGATGATCTTATTCCTTGTCAATTCTCTGGCTTGCATCAGACTATCCAATTCTCGTTTATCAGGATTGCGGTTTTGGAGCATCTCTGTTAACCGGGCTTCGGTTGAATGATAGGCGATAGAGTCTTCGATGGACGAGAAAAGCGGGACGGAATTACCTTGTCCCACATAGACCAATCGCTGCCCCAAAGCCATATAAGCCGCAAAACCGACCAATAAAAAGTTTAGAATAATAGTCTTCATTCAAGCGGGAATTGGGTCAAAAATAGGCAGATAATTCAATCGAAATATTTAATTCTGAAATACCCCTGCTGGGGCGTAAATAATGCTGTTTTATTCCCCGTATTTTACTCCTAAAATCGAGGTTTTTGGGTACAAAAACCTTATTTTTGTCGGTTTGTAAAATTCCCCTATGAGTCCAGAGAAAGTAAAGAGTCAGGCAAGTTATTCAGCAAGTAATATTCAGGTTTTAGAAGGCCTTGAGGCGGTAAGAAAGAGGCCCGCCATGTACATCGGTGACGTAGGTGTAAAAGGACTCCATCATCTTGTTTGGGAAGTAGTTGATAATTCCATTGATGAGGCCCTTGCAGGACATTGTGATACGATTAAAGTTACCATCAATACGAATAATTCGATCACCGTAATCGACAACGGTAGAGGAATCCCCACTGATTTACACGAGAAAGAAAAGAGGTCAGCTCTTGAAGTGGTCATGACCGTGCTTCATGCCGGGGGAAAGTTTGATAAAAACACGTACAAAGTCTCCGGTGGATTACACGGTGTTGGCGTTTCCTGTGTTAATGCACTTTCCGAAGATCTGAAAGTTACCGTCTACCGGGAGGGTAAAATTTTTGAGCAGGAATATAAGAAGGGAGTTCCTCAGTATTCCGTTAAGGTTGTCGGGGATTCTGATCAAAGTGGAACATCGGTTACCTTCAAGCCTGATACATCAGTATTTATTGTTTTAGAGTACAACTATGAGACCGTTGCCGCCCGTTTACGCGAATTGGCTTTTCTTAATCCTAAAATCAGAATTTTTCTAGAGGATCTTCGCGAATTGGATGAAGATGGAAATTCCCGTAAGAATGAGTTCTACTCAGAGGGTGGATTGCGCGAGTTTGTTGAATACATGGATGCCAACCGTGAGAAGTTGATTCCACAACCCATTTACATTGAAAGTGATAAGAGCGAGTTTCCGGTTCAGGTTGCATTAAGCTACAACACTTCGTTTAATGAAAATCTGGTTTCCTACGTAAATAACATCAACACACACGAAGGAGGTACGCACGTAGCCGGGTTTCGCAGGGCATTAACCCGTACGCTTAAAAACTATGCAGATAAGTCGGGGTTACTGGATAAAGTGAAGATTGATATTAGCGGAGACGACTTTCGGGAAGGAATGACGGGTGTCATTTCTGTTAAAGTAGCGGAACCTCAGTTTGAAGGTCAAACAAAGACGAAACTGGGTAACTCTGAAGTAATGGGTGCTGTGGATCAGGCAGTAGGAGAAACGCTTCAGTATTATCTAGAAGAACATCCACGAGAGGCAAAACTCATCGTAAGTAAAGTTATCCTGGCTGCGCAAGCCCGCCATGCAGCACGCAAAGCACGAGAAATGGTGCAGCGCAAAAACGTATTATCCGGAACAGGTCTGCCCGGTAAGTTGGCGGATTGTGCAAGTACAGACCCCAGTGCCAGTGAATTGTATTTGGTGGAGGGAGATTCTGCAGGTGGCTCGGCCAAGCAAGGAAGAAACCGAAGTTTCCAGGCCATACTTCCCTTGCGCGGAAAAATCCTGAACGTAGAAAAAGCCCAGGAACATAAGATTTATGACAATGAGGAAATCAAGAATATGATTACTGCGTTGGGAGTAAGCTTTGGAACGGACGAAGACGACAAAGCGCTGAACATGACCAAACTAAGGTATCACAAAGTCATCATCATGACCGATGCGGATGTTGATGGAAGTCACATACGAACACTAATACTCACATTCTTTTTCAGGTATATGAGAGATCTCATTGAAAAAGGGTACGTATACATCGCTTTACCTCCATTGTACTTGTTGAAAAGAGGGAAAGATGAACGGTATTGCTGGAATGAAGAGGATAAAGACCGCATCGTTATGGAAATGAGCAAGGATGGTAAGATTGAAAGTGTGAATATGCAACGCTATAAGGGTTTGGGTGAGATGAATCCTGAGCAACTTTGGTCAACGACAATGGATCCGGAGCGAAGAACACTTAAACAAGTGAGCATTGAATCCGCTGCAGAAGCCGACCATTTATTTTCAATGTTGATGGGTGATGAGGTAGGACCTCGAAGAGAATTTATAGAGAAGAACGCCAAATATGCGCGTGTGGATGTTTAGATAAATGGACAGAGGTTTACAGACGGAAAGAGCAACAACGGTACAGGATCAGGTATACGCAAGTAATTACATCAGTCGTGATTTAAGTTGGATTCAGTTCAACCGCAGAGTGCTGGATCAGGTGGCTAATCCTGATAAAAACCTTTTTGACCGGCTTAAATTTTTATCAATAACCTCATCGAATCTGGATGAGTTTTGTACCATACGATTAGGTAGTTTATACAATTACCTTGATTTGGAAAAGAACGCTATGACTACAGCGGTCTTCGCGAAGAGCCATTTCGTAAATTATTGCTGGATGAGATAGCCTCGTTCACGCATGAACAACATCGGTTATTTCAGGATGAATTAATGCCTCAATTTGAGGACAATGGGTTTTACATCGGAGATTATAAATCACTAACGGTAGATCAGACAAAGAAAGTAGATCAATATTTTCAAAAGACAATCTTCCCGATGCTTACACCGATGGTATTTGACAGCTACCATACGTTTCCGGTATTAAAAATAATCGCCTTCTTTTTGGTGTGGTAACCAAAACGAATGGAGAGAGTCAGAATCTGAATAAAGTTTCTTTCATACAAATTCCGAGCAACCTGCCCCGGTTTTATGATGTTGAAGATGAGTCTGGCCTTATTGCATTTGTACCCATCGAAGAAATTATTCGAAACAACATTCAACATCTTTTCAGAAATGTGGAGGTCTCGAGTGTAAACTTATTCAGAATCAATCGCAATGGCGATTTCACGCTGGAGGAAAGTGAAGATATCGAGTCAAACTTTCTGGATGAGCTGAGGAGTAAATTGCAAACAAGGAGAACGGGTAGAGTAGTGCGCCTTGAGGTTGAGGAAAAACCTGATCCATGGATGATCCGACTGCTTAAAATTCAGTGGGATATCGAAGAAGGAAACCTGATGCATATTCCAAAAGGAAGCCTGATGGATTTTACAGGCCTCCTTCAAATTCTGGGTCATAAAAATTTTAAAGAAAAGCGTACGCCCATAAAGCCGGCCGTTAAGCCGCTTACCCTTCCTGAAATGGGTGACGAAGATTTATTTGAAGTTCTTAAAAAGAAGGATGTTTTGCTTCATCATCCATACAATTCAATGGATCCTGTCATCGAATTACTTGAAAAGGAGCGGAAGATCCTAAGGTACTTTCTATTAAGATCACGATTTACCGGGTTTCAAAAGAAAGCCGTGTTACTGCTGCGTTATTAAAAGCGGCTGAAAATGGCAAGCATGTTTCGGTTCTCTTTGAGGTAAAAGCACGATTTGATGAAGAAAATAATTTAAGGGAAGCACAACGACTTCAAAAGGCAGGATGCTTTGTCATCTATGGAGTCAGCAGTTTAAAGACACACACCAAGTTACTCCTGATTGTACGCAAAGAAGATGACGACCGGGTTTTCAGGTACGTCCATTTGGCCAGCGGAAATTACAATGAAGTAACATCAAGGTTATATACTGATATTGGATTGTTGAGTACAAATGAAGTATATGCCGAGGATGTCTCAGAGTTTTTTAATGTTATCACGGGACATTCGCAACCATCTACGTACCGGAACCTGATAACGTCTCCCAGAGACATGCGAATTCAATTAATCAATCTGGTTCAAAAAGAAGCTGAAAATTCAAGACAGGGAATTCCTTCAGGATAATGGTTAAAATAAACTCATTGCAGGATCAGGAATTTATTGATGCATTGTACGAAGCTTCTAACGTTGGAGTTAAAATTATATTGATAGTCCGTGGCATATGTTGTCTGAGGCCGGGAAGAAAAGGAATTTCTGAAAACATTCAGGTCATTTCTATCGTTGGTGAATACCTGGAGCATTCGCGTATTTATTATTTTCACAATGCCAACGATCCTAAAGTTTACATAGGTAGCGCTGATGCCATGGTTCGAAGTTTTGATCGGAGGATTGAATCACTCTTTAGGTTAGAGCAGCCTCTGTTGAAAAAGCAAGTCATGAACATACTCCGGTTTAATGTAAATGATAATGTAAATGCTTATCTAATGAATGAGGATGGAACATACCACCTTAAGGAATCAAATGGAGAATCTTCGTTCAATATTCATAAAGGATTTTACCATGTTGATTTGGAAGCGATAGAAGATGTGAAACTCTTCTGATTTTTTCAGAATTCAATTCTTTTTTGCTTAAGGTTCTTCTCGAAAAGATGCATTAAAATACCGTCCTTTAAGCCAACTTCAGGAACCATAATCTTTTTAGATTTTGACCATTCCATAACTTTGATGTAGATGTTGCTGGCAGGAATGATCACATCAGCGCGGTCGGGGTTCATTTGTAAATCGAAAATTCGCTGCTCGATTGACAATGCATTAACCATCTCTTTGATGTTTTTTACTTTTTTTAATGAAATGACCTGCCCGGCTTTACGTTTGGCCAATTCAAAAATTTTGCTGATGTTTCCACCTGTACCCACAGAAATTACATTACTATATTTTGACCGTACATTTTTTCTTACCCAGTCCTCCATATCAGCCCACATAACCGGCAAATCGTGATGTTCCAACACCCGCACTGACCCCACTTTAAACGATTGTGTCTTTATCTTCTTGCCGGCTGAATAAAGATTTAATTCAGTACTTCCACCGCCTACATCGATGTGCAAATAGTTTTCAACGCCAAGATAGGAGACGATGGCCTTGTTTATGAATTCAGCTTCTCGTTTGCCATCAATAATATTGATTTTAATTCCAAGTTCCCGGTACACTTCTTCGACTAATTCTTCTCCGTTTTCAGACTCCCGCATTGCCGAGGTGGCACAAAACATATAATCATTGACCTCATAAAGCTCAATCAAAAGTTTATAGGTTCTCATGAGCTTAATGAATTTTGCTTTGCTGGAATCGCTTATCCGGTTGGTTGTAAAAACGTCATGCCCAAGCCGAAGGGGAAACCGCACATATTCAAGTTTCTTAAAGATTGCCTTTGGAGCCCGCTGTAAAACGGTAGTTACCTGGAATCGGATGGCATTGGAACCTATATCAACCGCTGCAAGTTTCAAGATTTAATAAAGTATCTGTAATTAGAATTATTTAATTTCTTCAAATTAAGTAGATACTGTGCTTAAATGTTAGCATCAAATTACTTTTCTTTGCACTGCTTATACAGAAAGACCGAGGGATTGGGCCCGATGACGTCTTAGCAACCTGTCCTGCATTCCGTCAGGACGTTGTGCTAAATCCTATCCTGATAAAACAGGAGAAGATAAGCGGCTACAACCATACAGGCTCTTTCTGAATACGCACAGATTAAACGATTAAGCGTGTGGCTATTAGTGAATTACTGAAGGAGAAAATACTTGTTCTGGATGGTGCCATGGGCACTATGATTCAGCGCTATACATTAGAAGAGGAGGATTTCAGAGGTGATCGGTTTAAGGATCATGCCTATCCTTTAAAGGGAAATAATGATTTGCTTTCTTTAACGAAACCGGAAATCATCAAAGAAATTCATCATGCCTATTTGGAAGTTGGGTCGGATATCATCGAAACCAACACGTTTAGCTCCACATCAATTGCACAGGCTGATTATCATCTGGAAGAGATTGCATACGAGTTAAATTTTGAATCGGCACGTATTGCTAAAGAAGCAGTAGAGGAGTTCATGGAAAAAGTTCATCCAAACCAAGATTTGTGGCAGGTGCTTTAGGACCGACAAACAAAACTGCATCCTTGTCTCCGGACGTTAACAACCCCGGCTACCGGGCAATTACATTCGATCAACTTCGAGATGCTTATGCCGAACAAGTGAACGGCCTGATCGATGGCGGAGCTGATATTCTTTTGGTAGAAACCATTTTTGACACGCTGAATGCGAAAGCTGCACTTTTTGCAATTCAGGAAATCTTAGATTCCAGAAAACGAAAAGTTCCAATAATGATTTCAGGAACCATTACGGATGCAAGTGGGCGGACACTTTCCGGTCAGACCACCGAAGCATTTTTAATTTCGGTAAGCCATGCACCGTTGCTTAGTATTGGGTTGAATTGCGCGTTAGGTGCTGCTCAACTTCGTCCTTACCTGCAAATACTTAATGAAAATGCTCCGTTTTTTGTCAGTGCTTATCCGAATGCAGGGTTGCCTAATGAGTTCGGTCAGTATGATCAAGGGCCTGAAGAAATGGCCGGGCAAGTCGAAGAATTTCTCAAAGAAGGATTGGTCAATATCATTGGAGGGTGCTGTGGAACAACCCCCGAACACATTAAACAATTGGTGCGGCTCGCCTCTAAATATAAACCCAGAAAAGTTGTTGAAGCATCATGAATAAAACCCTGCAACTTAGCGGACTGGAGTCGATCGTTATAAACGCACAATCCAATTTTATAAACATTGGAGAACGTACGAATGTAACCGGCTCGGCAAAATTTCTCAGACTCATTAAAGAAGACAAGTTTGATGAAGCACTTGAAATTGCATTAGACCAGGTACGGGGAGGTGCTCAGATCATTGATGTAAATTTTGATGAAGGCATGCTGGATTCAAAAGCGGCAATGGTTCGCTTTCTCAACCTGATGGCTGCCGAACCTGAAATTGCCAGGATACCTGTAATGATCGATTCCTCCAAATGGGAAGTCATAGAAGCGGGTTTAAAATGTTTACAGGGAAAGGGCATTGTCAATTCCATCAGCATGAAGGCCGGAGAGGAGGAATTCATTAAGCAAGCTCGGCTGGTAAAGCGTTATGGTGCCGCTACCGTGGTGATGGCTTTTGACGAAGCAGGTCAGGCCGATACGTATACCCGAAGAATTGAAATTTGCAAGAGAGCCTATGATATTTTGGTAAACACCGTTGGCTTCAATCCACATGACATCATTTTCGACCCGAATATCTTCCCGGTGGCTACCGGTATTGAAGAGCATCGAAACTATGCCGTAGATTTTTTTAAGGCAGCAAAATGGATTCGGGAGAACCTTCCGCATGCTCATGTCAGTGGTGGTGTAAGCAATGTATCGTTTAGCTTCAGAGGAAATCAACCGGTACGGGAAGCGATGCATACAGCCTTTCTGTATCATGCGATTCATCATGGTATGGACATGGGTATTGTGAATCCTTCCATGCTGGAAGTATATGATGAAATTCCAAAGGATTTATTGGAGCGGGTTGAAGATGTGTTGCTCAACCGGAGAGACGATGCAACGGAGAGATTGCTTGAATTTGCCGAGAATTTCAAAGGAGATGTTCGTAAGAAGGAGGTGGACGACAGTTGGAGAAAAACTTCAGTTGAAGAACGACTGTCACATGCTCTGGTAAAAGGCATAATCGATTTCATTGATGCCGATACGGAGGAAGCTCGAGTTAAGTATGGCAATCCGCTAACGGTAATTGAAGGCCCTCTTATGGAAGGGATGAATGTAGTTGGAGATTTATTTGGATCAGGTAAGATGTTTTTGCCCCAGGTAGTAAAAAGTGCCAGGGTAATGAAGAAATCCGTGGCTTATCTGACTCCTTACCTTGAGGAAGAAAAGCGAAAAAACGGAAGTGTACAAAAGGCTGCGGCTAAAATTTTGCTGGCTACCGTAAAAGGCGATGTCCATGACATCGGGAAAAATATTGTGGGTGTTGTTCTGGCCTGCAATAACTATGATATCGTTGATCTTGGGGTTATGGTGCCAACTGAGAAATCCTTGATATGGCTATTAAAGAAAAAGTAGATATCATAGGATTAAGCGGTTTGATCACACCTTCATTGGATGAGATGGTTCATGTAGCCAAAGAAATGAAACATCGGAAGATGGATATACCCTTATTAATTGGTGGTGCCACGACTTCGCGCATTCATACCGCGGTAAAGATTGACCCTGAGTATGATGGTGCGGTTGTGCACGTGTTGGATGCATCCCGTTCCGTTCCTGTTGCCAGCGAACTGATAAATCCGAATTCTAAAGCAAACTTAAAATCAAAAGTTAAGAGTGAGTATAACAAACTGCGTACGGATCATACCAGTAAGCAGCAACTAAAGAATCTCATACCTATTGCTGAAGCAAGAAAGAACAAGGTACAGATAGATTGGGAGCATGCACAAATACATAAACCAATCGTGACAGGCCGCAAGGAATTAGTCAATTACCCCATTGAAGAGCTTCGATCCTACATTGACTGGACCCCATTTTTTCAGACCTGGATGTTGCATGGACGTTATCCTGGTATTTTGTCTGATGCTAAAGTAGGAGGAGAGGCGAAGAAACTATTTGATGATGCCAACAGAATGTTGGATAGATTTAGCGAAGAAAAATCGCTGAGGGCTTCCGGAGTATTTGCACTTTATTCCGCTCAAAGCGTGGGTGATGATGTTGTGGTGACTATCAATGAAGCGAATAAGCAAACTGAGACATTTCATTTCCTGCGTCAGCAGGTTCGCAAAGCACAAAATTTACCAAATTATTGTTTGTCCGATTTCATTGTACCTTCCGGAATTGGTAAGGCAGATTACCTTGGATTGTTTGCCGTTACAGCAGGACTGGGACTGGAAGAAATTTGTGACCGTTTCAAAAAGGACCATGATGATTATAGTGAGATCATGGCCAAAGCATTGGCCGACCGTCTTGCGGAAGCCTTTGCTGAGGCGTTACATCATAAAGTTCGTACTGAATATTGGGGGTATGCGAATGAAGAAGTTTTGTCGAATGACCAATTGATAAAAGAAGAATACGTGGGTATCCGACCAGCGCCCGGCTATCCCGCATGCCCGGATCATACCGAAAAGCAGTTGTTATTTGAATTATTGGAGGCCGAAAAACTGGGAATCAAACTTACCGAATCGTACGCCATGTATCCGGGCGCATCCGTAAGCGGATTCTATTTTTCACATCCTGAAGCATCATATTTTGGACTAGGCAAAGTAGCTAAAGACCAGATCTCAGATTACGCGGTGCGGAAAGCGGAGAAGCTGGAAGTTGTTGAAAAATGGCTGGCCCCAATTTTATCGTATTAAAATTTAATTGAATGAAAGTTACAGATCATATTAAAAACGCAAAAGGTAAAACGCTTTTTTCAATCGAAGTACTACCTCCATTGAAAGGACAGAATATAAGAGCGCTCTTTGATCATATGGATCCACTGATGGAGTTTAAGCCTCCCTTTATTGATGTAACCTACCACCGTGAGGAGTACGTCTATAAAAAACAGGAAAATGGGTTGTTGGAAAAAAGATCGGTGAGGAAAAGACCGGGAACAGTAGGAATTTGTACCGCCATTCAGAATCATTATAAAATTGACACGGTACCACACATAATTTGCGGGGGATTTTCTAAAGAAGAGACGGAAAACGCATTGATCGATTTGAATTTCCTGGGTATTGATAATGTGTTGTTGATTCAGGGGGATGGTATTAAGAATGAAGGTCGGTTTGTGCCTGAGCCGGACGGCCACAAGTTTGCTTCGGAGTTGCTGGGGCAGGTGGTGAGTATGAACAAAGGTGTTTACATGGACGATGAATTGCAAAATCCAATGCCCACGGATTTTTGCATCGGTGTGGCCGGGTATCCGGAAAAACATTTTGCCGCCCCAAATCTGAAGGCTGATTTAAAATACTTGAAATTAAAAGTCGATCAGGGAGCAGACTATATTGTAACGCAAATGTTTTTTGACAATCAAAAGTATTTTTCTTTCGTGGCGCTTTGCCGTGAAATGGGAATTAATGTGCCCATTATTCCGGGTATTAAACCGATTACATCAAAAACACAAACCAACATCTTGCCCACTATCTTTCACATCGATATGCCGGAAGAACTAACCGATGCCATTGATAACTGTAAGGATAATGCATCAGCACGGGAGGTAGGTATTGAATGGGCGGTGAGTCAATCGAAAGAACTTATGAAATTTGGGGTGCCATCGCTTCACTTTTATTCGATGGGCAAATCGGATCCGATTTATAAGATTGCCAGTCAGCTTTTTAGGGAGCCGTTTGAATTTCATAACAATCTAAATATCAATGAGTTATAACTGGTTACCAGATATGCCTTTTTTTTCATTAATTTGGACTCTAATTATTAAATCAACCTAATTATGACTAAGAAATTCCTTTCATTTTTTAAATACATGACACTGGTAAGTGTTGTGTTCTTTTTTGTGGCCATTAGCGGCTGTGATGACGATGACGATACCATTCCACCATTCAGTGGCACTTTGTTAGAGCTACTTTCCGATGATCAGTTTAAGGAAAGTGCTACAGTAACGGATGACAAGGCGCTGGACTCTATGGCCAAGTATGTGAATAAGTATCCTGCTATACAGACGCTGTTAGGACAAGACAATAAAACATTGTTTGCCTTTAGCAATAAGGCATTTAAAAATTTATTGGCAACTCCCGGTTTTCCATCGAATGTAAATCAAATCAGCGATGCCCTTATTCAGGGTGTGATGGCGTACCACATTGCAAATACGGAGATACCCAGAGCAGAAATGACGGGCGGGTTGATTATTCCAACGAACTATTCGGATACCAATCCTTGCACGGGCGCTGCAACCGTTCAAAACATAGAAGTGAATAGTGATGCCGACTT
>JAAUQD010000157.1 GCA_012032815.1 Flammeovirgaceae bacterium | reverse complement strand
TCGTGGACCGAAAAGGGCATAGATTGGTTTGCCCCGTACACAGAGCTGGAAGAAGCATAAATTAAATGTTTTCGGCTTGTGATTTCTGCAGGCCTCAAGAATGTTAAGAAAACCTGTAAGATTGCTATCATGGTAAGCATAGGGATTACTCAATGAATACCTCACCCCCGCTTGAGCAGCCAGATTGATTACATAATGAAACTCATGTTTATCAAAAACAATGTCAACCTTATCTTTCTCCTTCAGATCTAGCTTAACGAACGTAAAGTTCCCCTTCTTATACAGCTTGTTCAATCGGGATTGCTTGAGTGTCACATCATAATAGTCGTTCAAATTATCAAGTCCTACGACCTGGTAGCCAAGTTCACAAAGTTTCTCTGTTAGATGAAAGCCAATAAACCCAGCTGCACCTGTAACCAATATTGATTTTGAAGACATTCTTGAATAATTGAAAGCTGTAAAAGTAAAGCTTTATGCTGATTTTAGAATAATAGCTAATTTGCAACTTAAAATTTAAAAAAATGAGCACCCCCCAAAGCAATGATGAAATAGATTTGATGGAATTGTTGGTCAAATCGGTTTTAATCGTCAAGCGAAACCTCCTTCAAATTGTCTTATTTTTTGTAATGGGCACAGTAATCGGTTTTGCTTATGCCATGCTGGCTGATAAAACTTATGAAAGTAAAATGTTGATCAGTTCTGATATTCTGACCGAATCGTTTGCCGCAAAATTATCGGAAAATATTGAAACACTGATTGACGAAAAGAATTATATTGAAATCTCTAAAAAACTCTCCATTGACCCTTCCGAAGCAAAAGACTTTTCAAAAATTGAGATTGAAAGTCTAAAAGATAAAACCTTGCCTGAAGAAGATGACAATAATTACTTTCTCGTGAAGATAGAAGTTGAAAATGAAGCCCTATTATCAAAACTTCAAATGGGAATAATTCATTATTTAGAAAATAATGAATTTGTCTCGATTAGGGTAGAACAAAGAAAAGACTACCTGAAACAGGTTCTAACTCGTATAGACATCGAAATCAAGTCCCTTGAAGAATTTAAAACGAAGATTATTCAGGTGATTTTTTACAAATAATAATGCGACCATGATTTTTGATCCCACCGTAGTCAATTCAAAAATAATTGAACTGAATAAGGAAAGGATCAATACAGAACATAGCCTTGAATTAGTAAATAGTGTTCATGTCATCGAAGGGTTTACGAAATTCAACAAACCTGTATTTCCAAAAAAGTCGATCTCAATGGTTACTGGGGCTACACTTGGACTTTTTTTTATAGGATTTTACATTGCCTTTAAGTCTGTGCGTAAGCTGGTTAGAGTAGCAGAAGAATATAAACCAAAAGAAATTGCGTGATTTTAATATTATTAAAAAAAGAAATCACCCTTGAACTCAGACGAAAATCCGTCATCTCCGGGTTAGGACTCTATTTGCTGAGCATCGTTTTTATTATCTATCTCACGTTCAGCATGGGGCTGAACCAGATAACGCCTTTGGTTTGGAGTGCTCTGTTCTGGATCACCGTACTTTTTACTTCGATCAACACCATCGCCAAAAGTTTTATCGGTGAAAAAAAAGGAAAAGACATTTACCTGTTTTCAATCGTTCATCCCGAAACCGTCATTGTTTCTAAAATCATCTATAACTTTTTGCTGTCCTCATTATTGGCGCTTACGGGCGTCCTTCTTTTTGTCCTTTTTATTAAAAATCCTCTTGCTGATTTTTCATTATTTATAGCTACCATACCGCTCACCGCTTTTGGGTTTTCGGCTTCTCTCACGATGCTTTCCGGAATCGCAGCAAAAGCGAACAATAGCAATATCCTGATGGCTGTCCTTAGCTTTCCAATTATTATTTCACTATTACTCTTATCCATTCGCATTACCAAAAATTGCATTGATGGTCTTGAACGATCAGCTTCCTTTGATGAGTTGGTTACATTGATTGCAATTAACGCTCTTGTCTCCGCTGTCTCTTTCCTGCTGTTCCCGTATATTTGGCGCAGCTAAAGGCTGATGAAAAATACCGGGTGGAAAATACTAACTGTAGTTTTACTGGGGTACACCGTGATGGGTGGAATGCTGTTTGAAGTGCCCCGGCTAAACATTGTCAACGAAACCATTCGTGCACTTTATTTTCATGTTCCCATGTGGTTTGGAATGGTCGTGCTCTTTTTGATTTCAATGATTAATGCCATTCAATACCTTCGAAACCCATCTATGGAAAGGGATATTCGATCGGTTGAGTATGCCACTACCGGTCTGGTGTTTGGCGTGTTGGGCATCATTACCGGAATGATTTGGGCGAATTATACCTGGGGCTCTCCCTGGCATGGTGATCCAAAACAAAATGGAGCCGCCATCGCGTTATTGGTCTACCTGGCCTATTTTATTTTACGAGGTTCGGTAGAAAATGAAGAAACCAAAGCCCGCTTAAGTGCCGTGTACAATATTTTTGCATTCGCAGCCATGGTGCCTCTGATTTTTATTATCCCACGACTCACCAGCTCCATGCACCCGGGAAGTGGTGGAAATCCGGGCTTCAATATGTATGATCTTGACAGCAAGATGCGCATGGTATTTTATCCGGCTGTTATAGGTTGGATTCTTTTAGGAATCTGGATTGCATCAAATCGGATTAAAATCCGCGAACTGGAAGAGAAAATTCTAAGCGTAGAACATGAAAACAAATAATTCAATTTTACTGTCCCTACTTTTTCTATGTGTATCATTTTGCGCAATGGCCCAGCAGGAGGTTGAGATGGCGGATGGTATGCGTTCCAGCGGAAAAATCTATGTGGTCGTATCGATTGTTTTGGTGATTCTGATTGGTCTGTTTGTTTTCCTTTTCCGAATGGATAGAAAAATCAAAGACCTGCAAAATAAAGTAAAACCAAAATAACCCTTTCTGACTCAGAATTCAGGGATTTTTCAAACTTAAATCTCTGAATTTGAGTTACCTTTGCAGCTCTATTAATTTTATTCACTATGAAAAAATCACACATGCTGGCCATAGCCGTTATCGCAGTTGCCATTGTGGTGATCATAAGCACTGCCGGTGATGCCAGCCAATATGTTGACTTTACGGAAGCGTATAAATTGGCGTCTTCAGGCAATACGACCAGCATTCATGTAGTGGGTGATTTAAAAAAAGATACCCGGGGCAACATAGTTGGTATTGAAAAAAGTGAGGATAATCTTTCCTTCTCATTTGTATTGATTGATGAAAACAACCGTGAGCAAAAAGTATTTTATAATGAACCGATGCCAACCGACTTTATTCGATCCGAAAAAGTGGTGGTAATCGGAGGCTTTGTAGGTGAAAATTTCATTGCAAAAAAATTCTGTTGAAGTGTCCTTCAAAATATCAGGAGCAACAGTTAAATGCAAGCACCATCTTCTGATATTCAATTTCGCTAATGCCTGAATCAGCATCTCTACATTATTTCATTGGTGATTTAGGGCATTGGTTTGCCATCACGTCATTTGTGACCGCTCTTTTTACTGCCTTTAGTTATATCCGGTCTCAACAGCAACAAGACCTTGATAAGAAACGAAGCTGGACAGTAAACGCACGAGCTGCATTCTATATTCATTCTATTGCGGTTCTGGGCGTTGTGATCAGCCTGTTTGTAATTATCTACGGCCATTATTTTGAATATCATTACGCCTACAGCCATTCGTCCAGACAGCTTCCAACGCACTATATGGTTTCCTGTTTTTGGGAAGGTCAGGAAGGAAGTTTTTTATTATGGATGTTCTGGCAGGCTATTCTGGGAATTATTCTAATCCAAACCGGTAAAGACTGGGAAGCTTCCGTAATGATCATCTTTTCTGTTGTTCAGGGGTTTTTAGCATCCATGATTTTGGGTGTGGTTATCCCCTTAGTCAACATTAAGATTGGGAGCTCTCCATTTATGCTTCTTCGGGATGTCATGGACGATCCCATCTTTACGATGCAACCGGATTTCATACCGAAAGACGGCAGTGGACTAAATCCATTGCTTCAAAACTATTGGATGGTGATTCACCCCCCTACTCTGTTTTTGGGATTTGCTCTTACACTTGTTCCTTTTGCTTTTTGTATTTCAGGATTAATAGAAAAAAAATACTCCGAGTGGATTAAACCCGCATTACCGTGGGCCATTTTTGGTGCAGCCGTTTTAGGATTGGGTATTCTCATGGGTGGATACTGGGCCTATGAAACATTAAGCTTCGGTGGTTATTGGAATTGGGATCCTGTTGAAAATGCCGTTTACGTACCGTGGATCATCATGATTGCCAGCATCCATACGATGATTACCTATAAAAACAGCAGCACCGCACTAAAAACTTCGATACTATTAGTGATCGCTGTTTTTGTCCTGATACTGTACTCCACTTTTCTTACGAGGAGCGGCATACTTGGCGATGCATCGGTACACTCTTTCACTGACCTGGGTCTTTCCGGTCAACTCCTCATTTATTTATTATTCTTTACCCTGCTCTCCATTTGGTTGGTGACTTCGCGATGGAAGCACATCCCAACATCAGAAAGAGAAGTTTCAACCTATTCCCGTGAATTCTGGATTTTTCTTGGAGCTACTACCCTGTGTCTCATGGGTTTTCAGGTACTCATCCCCACATCCATTCCGGTTTGGAATAGCATTGTGGGCTTCTTTGGTGGCGTGTCTAATATGGCACCTCCTGCCAACCAGGTTGAATTTTATTCCCGCTTTCAATTGTGGTTCGCGGTGGTGGTCGCACTCCTGTCCGGTACAGGTCAGTTTTTCTGGTGGAAGAAAATTGACAGGGAGCGGCTAAAGAAAGAGATTACAACGCCTATACTATTATCCCTTCTGGTGTTTTCTCTGCTTCTCGTGATCGGCAAGATTACCGAACCCTCCTATATTATTTTGACACTTGCCGGAAGCTATATCATCGTTGCCAATAGTTTCATCCTCTATTCCATTTTGAAAGTAAACCCCAAACTATCGGGTGGTGCTGTCGCCCACATTGGAATTGGCCTTATGCTTCTTGGTATCTTGTTTTCATCGGGATATTCCAAAATTGTTTCTCTCAACAATACAGGCATGCTCATTTCTAAAGACATGACTACTGAATTTAACAGAGATAATCTTCTGCTATTCATCAATGAACCTCGTTCCATGGCTGGCTATGACATTGAGTATCGTGGCGAACGTCTTGAGCCATCAGAGAAATCGGGGTATGTGAAGAAAAATGAAATTGACTTAACATCCAATCCGTATCGGGTTGTCGCCAACAAGGAAATCATTTTTAATGGAAAAAAACTTTTTGACGCAGGCGACACATTTGGCATCAATCCAGAAAATACATTTTATCAAATTGAACTTAAAAGGAATGAAAGGCTTGTGGCCACGCTCTTTCCGCGTGTTCAGTTTAATCCAGCCATGGGTGGATTGCTGATATCGCCCGATATAAAACGAGGTTTATCCAAAGATCTTTATACGCATGTGTCTGCCCCGATGGATCCCAATTCTGAAGTTAAATGGGGAGAAACCGAAGAAGTTCGTGTTAAACGTGGTGAAAAGTTCTTCATCAATGATTATGTGGCTGTCCTGGAGGATGTAAAAAGAATTGATCATGTAGAGGATGTACTTTTATCGGATGAAGATGTAGCCGTTCAGGCAA
>JAAUQD010000156.1 GCA_012032815.1 Flammeovirgaceae bacterium | reverse complement strand
ATATCAGCATACTTTTTATTGCGCTGTTGGGATTGTCAAATGCATTGATGTGGCCTGCTATTTTCCACTCGCTATTGATGGCCTTGGTCGGTTTACAAAAATCGGTTCAGCCCTATTGATTATGGGGATTGCGGGAGGCGCCATTATCCCCCAGATCTACGGATATCTCAGCGAGATCATTTCCTTCCAATCCGCCTTCTTTTATTGTATTGTGCCCTGCTATTTGTTTATCTGGTATTATGCGGTGAAGGGATTTCGGGCAGGAAAAGGTTAAATCCAATACAAAAAGCCGTTTTATAAAAATTTCTTAAATATTTCTTTCATTCATGTCCGATTCATGAATGCCTGATCGTCATAAGGGTAAATAAACTAAAATTCGTATGGAAAAATTCATGTACCTTTTTATTGAAGATGGAACCAAAATTGGTAACGCGTCACCGGATGAAATGCAGGCCGACATGAAAAAATGGTTTGAATGGATAGAGCAACTGAAAAGAATGACCGTTACGTTTCAGGGGAGCCCTTACTTCCCGAAGGAAAAATTGTAAAAGGAAAATCAAAAACGGTTACGGATGGACCCTTCACCGAAAGTAAAGAACTGGTTTCCGGTTTCTTTATTGTCAATGCCAAGGATATTAATGAAGCGACACAACTTTCTAAAGACTGCCCGATATTTGAAAGCGGTGGAGCGGTAGCTGTAAGACCGATACAGAAATACTAAAATATTTCCGACAAACTTGTTCGGGAACTAAAATTCTAAACGACAACTTATTAACAAGCAAACGATCATCATGGAAAAATTTATGTACTTATTTCGCGGTCAAGATGACCGCATGTCAACCCAAACACAAGCCCAAACTGACGAGCATATGCAAAAATGGGGTGCCTGGATGGGAGATCTCGCTGCCCGGGGAAAATTTGTGGCCGGAGAACCTTTACATAAAGAAGGAATGCAAGTGAACGGTTCAGGTAAGACCGTAACGGATGGACCTTTTGTAGAGGCAAAGGAAGTCGTAGGTGGATATTTGATTGTAAATGCAAAAGACATCCACGAAGCCGTAGAAATTTCCAAAGGCTGTCCGATTTTTGAGCATAATGGAAAAGTAGAAGTTCGCCAAATTCAAAAAATGGAATTATAGTCCTAAAAGTTAAAGTACTAAACCTATTAAATAATTAACATTATTATGAAAACACTAAAACTACTGATTTTTGTGCCGGCCTTATTGCTGATGAATTTCACAGCGGGCCCGGGCTTAACGGATGCAGAACGCAAAGCAGCTGCAGATCATTTAAACATGACAAAAGATAAACTTTTGACTGCCGTGAAGGGATTAAGCACTGCTCAACTCAATTTTAAAGCAACTCCTGAGTCCTGGTCAATTGCGGAGTGCGTTGAGCACATCACCATAGCAGAAAATATGATTTTTGGCATGGCGCAAGGTGCGATGAGTGAAGAAGCAGATCCTTCCAAAAGAGCAGAGATTAAAATGACCGATGACCAAATCGTTGGGATGATTACTGATCGCACAAATAAAGTCAAAACACAGGAACCGTTCGAGCCAAAGAATACATTTGGTTCGTATGAAGGTACGCTTAAAGAATTCAAATCAAAGCGTTCCTCCAACATTGACTATGTGAAAAAACGAACGATGATTTAAGGGATCATTACTGCACATTTGCTTTTGGTCTAGTGGATGCCTATCAAACCATTATGTTCATGTCAGGTCATACGGAACGTCACACGAAACAAATTGAAGAAGTGAAAAGCGATGCCAATTTTCCGAAAAAATAGTAACTTCAGTGCATGACCCAACCGGGTAATGTACATCAACTGGTCGGCCATCTTTTTCGCCAAGAAGCGGGAAAGATGGCCGCTGTGTTGACACGGATTTTTGGACTCCACAACATTGAACAGGCAGAAGATATTGTTCAGGACACATTGCTTCAGGCATTGTCAGCGTGGAAGTTCAAAGGAATTCCGGAAAACCCGCAAGCGTGGCTTTACACAGTAGCTAAAAACAAAACTGTTGATTTATTGCGAACTCAAAAAAGAAGGCACGAGATTGAAAATGACATTTCTGTCTTGCTAAAAACCGAATGGACCCTGGTACCAACCGTGAAAAACCACTTTCTGAAAAACGAAATTGATGACAGCCAGTTGCGAATGATCTTTGCCTGTTGTCATCCGTCCATCCCGTATGAATCTCAAATTGCCTTAACCCTTAAAACACTTTGTGGATTAAGCACCAGCGAAATTGCCAGCGGATTCCTGACCAATGAAGAAACCATTTCCAAGAGAATTTACAGAGCGAAAGAAAAATTTAAAACAGAAAACATTCAACTTGAGGTTCCGGTTAACGATTTGGAAACCCGATTGGATGCCGTGCTCAAATCCCTTTACCTCTTGTTTAATGAAGGATATAATTCAAACAGTACGAACGAGATCATTCGTGAAGATTTATGCAGCGAAGCGATGCGCTTGTGCATTTTATTGACGGAAAATGAAATCACGGGGCAGCCTCAATCTTTTGCGCTCCTTTCGCTCATGTGTTTACAAGCTTCCAGGTTTGATGCCCGGTTAGACGATCAGGGAGAAATCATTTTATTGAAAGACCAGGATCGGTCAAAGTGGAATTCGAAGTTGATTGGTAAGGGCATTGAATACCTTAAGCAATCACAATCGAAACAAGGAGCAACAGAATACCACCTGGAAGCTTCGATTGCGGCATGTCATGCATTAGCTGAAGATTTTGATGCCACGAACTGGAAATATATTTATAATGTATACTGTGAGCTATCCATGATCAAGCCTTCACCCGTTATTGAGATGAACAAGCAATGCTTTGGGGTATGCCGCGACCATTGAGGAAGGATTAAGATCATTGCTTGAGATTTCAGAACTGAAAGACAACTATTATTATCAAACCGCAGTTGGAGATTTCTATTTGATGTCGAAAGAATTTAATCGCGCAACGGATTATTACCTGGAGGCATTGCGAACATGTAATTCCAGGAGCCAGAAAAATCTATTGAAAAAGAAGTTGGATTCCTGCAAGGAATTTATGTAAGTAATTTGTCTATTGCTTCAACAACAATTTGCTCGCGTTCTTTCCAATCGCCCTTTACCAACACATGCGCAATTCCCCGTTGCTCCAATTCGGACTTAAAAACGGAAAACATCCGCTGGCGATCTTTGTCACTTCCCAAATCCCGCAACCCATCATCTTCCCAGGGCACATCGATATCAAATAAAAAGTATAAATCGTAAGTAACCTTTTCCTCAAGTTCATAAAGTACTGGAGGAACTTCACCCAGATAATGTTGTGCGTAAATCTGGGTGGTAATTAAATCAGAATCACAGAAGAGAATTTTATTGGCCGTTTTAACTTTTTGTAAAACCCGATCGGTTTGCGCATTCCCGATTTGATGATATCATCTGCATTGAATTCGTTGGACGTAATGATTTCGCGTGCTACCTCCGGAACAAATTCCGTATTGTATTTTTTGGCCATTCGCTTAGCCATCTCCGACTTACCTGTGCTTTCAGGACCATTGAAACACACCAATAAGACATCATTCATCATGTCGTAACCGAATAACTTCGATGCTCTTTAATCCAGTTCCACAATCCGTACCCAGCAATAAAACAGAAAACCAAATACTCTATGCCTACGAATTTAATCCCCTTCGCAAAATACATGTAAGTGGCCACCACATCGATTAAAATCCAAAGTATCCAACACTCTATTTTCTTTTGGATCATCAGAAATGTGGTGATGATGCTCATCACTGTGACAAATGAATCCAGGTAGGGAAAGGCGCTTGGCTTGCTGAAGATGGTGGGTATCCACTCGTGCAGGCGGCTGGCCATGGAGCCCATCAATAAAGTGCCGACCAACCCCCCAAGGAAAACAATCACCAATTGCTTTCGGGGCATCCAGGATACTTTCAATTCTTTTTTTTGGTCTTCCTCTCCAGTTTTCGGATGGGTCCATCTCCACCACCCTATTAGATTGGTTACAAAGAAAAAGGCCTGAAGAAACATATCTGGATAAAGCTGGACCTGAAAAAAAAGAAAAAAGAAAAGGGTGACATTGATGATGCCAATCGGCCAACTCCAGATGTTGGCTTTGGAGGCCAGCCAAACGGCAATGAAGCCAGCTATCGTTCCGAAGAACTCGATGTAGCTCATCGGGTAGCCGAGTACCTCAAAAAAAATGTTGTCGATATCGAAGAAACTCAATTGAAAGTTATTTGAGCTTAATGCAGATGTTTTTCGCCTCGGTAAAAAATTTCAACGCTTCCCACCCACCTTCTCGTCCTACTCCGCTTTGTTTTATTCCGCCAAACGGTGTGCGCAGGTCGCGGAACAACCAGCAGTTGATCCAGATGATTCCCGATTTAATCTGATGCGCTACACGGTGTGCACGGGTTAAATTCTCCGTCCAGATGGTGGCCGACAAACCGTACGGTGTATTGTTCGCGTACTCAATCGCTTTTTCTTCATCCTCAAACGGCATGATCGTCACCACCGGCCCAAAAATTTCTTCCTGATTCGTTCGGCAGTTTTGATCCAATCCAGTAATGATCGTAGGCTCCACAAAATATCCGTTTTCGCACCTCCCTTTCATCTCCACTTTCTTTCCTCCGGTTACAATCTCTCCGCCCTCCTCTTTGGCAAGATCAACATAGGAAAGGATTTTATTCATGTGTGCTTCCGAAACCAACGCACCTACTTTGGTTTTTTCATCCAGGGGATCACCGACAGTCAGTGCTTTGGTTTGTTTTACAAACTCATCAACAAACTTTTTATAAATCGGTTTCTCAACCAATATGCGGCTTCCGCACAGGCATATCTCACCCTGATTCGAAAAAGAAGAATGAATCGTAGTTTTAATGGTTTGTTCCAAATCACAATCGGCAAAAATGATGTTGGGATTTTTCCGCCCAGTTCAAGCGATAATTTCTTAAACATGGGGGCTGCTGTGGAAGCGATTCTCTTTCCGGTGGCCGTACCTCCCGTAAATGAAATAGCAACAATGGCTGGATGATCGATGATCGCTTGTCCGGATTTACTTCCGCTACCATGAAGAACACTGAGCACGCCCTCCGGTAATCCCGCTTCAATACAAAGTTTTGAAAATAAAAAGGCTGTCATGGGAGTGAGCTCGGAAGGTTTGGCAATAACGGTGCACCCCGAAGCCAGTGCCGGAGCAATCTTCCAGGTAAACAAGTACAACGGTAAATTCCACGGTGAAATACATCCCACCACACCAATCGGAGTTCGTGTGGTATAATTAATTGCCTCGGTATCCGTTAAATGTGATTCTGAAGAAGCGTGAAGAATAGCTGTAGCAAAAAACCGCATGTTGGCAGACGCGCGGGGTATGTCCACCGACTTCGCCAGTTTTAGTGGCTTTCCGTTATCTATACTTTCTGCCAGTGCCAGTGCATCCAAATCACGATCGATCAGGTCAGCGATTTTCAATAACACAGAAGACCGTTTATTAGCAGACATCTGAGACCACCCCGGAAAGGCTTTTGCCGCAGCATCAACAGCAGCCTGTACATCTTTGGAATCTGAATCCGGAACCAAGCTATAAATTCTACCTTCGGCAGGATTGTAATTATCCAAATACGCACCCGCCTGCGGCTCCTGAATTTTTCCGTTGATGTAGTTTCCTA
>JAAUQD010000155.1 GCA_012032815.1 Flammeovirgaceae bacterium | reverse complement strand
CGATGTGAGGGGCGCACAAAACTTAATCGGGGTTGAGTTCTCCCGATTGGAAATCGATACCCTGCTCAGCTACCTGGAAGAAAACCGGGACGGGTACGATACCATGCGGCTGTTCAAACTGGATTACAGTGTGGCTCCTGCCTTATACTTTGATCCACGACCTGATCAATTCATTTCAAAAGTAAGAAGCGGAACTTCGGATTATAAAATAAACATCAATGTTGAGCGACCTCAATCGGATGACGAGCTGGCTTTCATGACGGTGGCACAATTGTCCCACCTCATCAAGTCAAAAAAAATAACCTCTACCGAACTCACACAAATTTATCTGCAACGCCTGAAGAAATATAACGATACGCTGCAAGCCGCAGTCACCATCACGGAAGAGTTGGCATTGCGTCAGGCAGCCAAAGCCGATGAGGAAATCAAACAGGGAATTTACAAGGGACTGCTTCATGGTATCCCGTATGGAATCAAAGACTTGTTTTCCGTGCCCGGCTATAAAACAACCTGGGGCGCGATGCCTTATAAAGATCAGCAGTTTGAAGAGACGGCAGCCATTGTACAAAAACTGGAAGATGCGGGAGCCGTACTTGTAGCCAAACTTACTTCCGGTGCCTTGGCACGCGGGGGATGTGTGGTTCGGTGGCAAAACAAAAAATCCGTGGGATCTTAAACAAGGTGCCAGCGGATCTTCGGCTGGTTCGGCATCGGCAACATCTGCCGGTCTGGTTGGTTTTTCAATCGGCACCGAAACGCTGGGTTCCATTATTTCTCCCTCCACCAGGTGCGGAGTTACGGGGTTGCGACCCACATATGGAGGTGTGAGCCGTGACGGAGGCATGAGTTTATCGTGGTCGATGGATAAGGTGGGGCCGATCTGCCGGTCAGCTCAGGATTGTGCCATAGTGTATACAATACTGAAAGGCAAAAGTGAAAACGAAAATGACCGTGCCGTTGTGGATTATCCGTTTGCGTTTAATCCTCCAGCCACGCTCAGCGGATACAACATTGGATACTTCAAACATTTGTTTGACACAGACACCACCAAAACAGGATCAAACAATGATGCGTCATTAGAAACATTGCGAAACCTGGGCGCAACCCTTGTTGAAGTAACAATGCCCGACTCCATGCCCTTTGATGCCTTCGATATCATCCTCCGTGCTGAGGCTGGAGCATTCTTCGATGAGCTGGTGCGAACCCATGCTGACCGTACGATGGTAGAGCAACAAAAAAATTCGCGGGCAAACTCCCTTCGGCAATCGCGCTTTATCACCGCGGTGGAATATTTGCAAGCCAACCGCCATCGGAAAGTGCTTATTGAAAAATTTAACGAGGTGATTAACGGTTATGATTTTATTGTATCGCCCACGTATGGCAAGAATCAATCACTCACCACCAACCTCACCGGCCATCCGGCCATCAGCATTCCCAACGGTTTTGATTCGTTAAAACATCCGACCTCCATAACGCTTATTGGTAATCTGTATGATGAAGGACCGATCCTTGAGGCGGCTTATATCATTCAGCAGGCTACAGATTTTGATGAAATGCATCCGGAGTTTTTTATAAGGAGGGAGTAAAAAGCTAATTTAATTTTTGTTGCGCTAGGGGTTCAGGTTAGTGTTATCCAAGCCAGCGAATCTTTTAGCTGTCATACTAGAAATTTGAATCTATTTAAAAGGAAGAATACGATCTAATGAAAAAAGCGCCCTGGCATTTTCTACTATTACTAATTTTGGCCGGAGAGTCCGTATTTATTCTTCCGTTTGTTCTTGCAAGAGTCTTCAGGCCTACGGTGCTTGAGGTATTTGGTCTGGACAACCTTCAGCTAGGCCTGTGCTTTTCGGTATATGGCATTGTAGCCTTGCTATCTTATTTCTTCGGAGGTCCATTAGCAGATAAGTTTCCTCCAGGAAAATTGATTGCAGTAGCGCTATGGATGACTGCTTTAGGCGGCATCGTCTACGCCACATTTCCTAACTATACCATATTAAAAATACTTTATGGTTATTGGGGTTTTACGACCATTTTTTTATTCTGGGCTCCGATGATTAAAGCCACTCGGGTTTGGGGTGGATCTAATTCGCAAGGCAAGGCATTTGGCTTTTTGGATGGTGGACGAGGTTTAGTGGGTGCTTTATTCGGTACTATGGGTGTGCTTGTTTTTCATTATTTATTTCATCAGAAATTTCCGAGTTAACAATCTCCGAAAGTAAAGCAGCTTTCAAACAAGTCATACTTGTATCTGCCGGAATAGTGGCATTAGTCGGCATTTTGGTTTGGTTCTTCATGAAATTGGATAAGCAAACAGAAAAAGAGATTATTCTGGAAAAAATAACAACAGCACAGGTCATGGAAGTCTTAAAATTGCCCTCTGTGTGGTTGCTCATGATCATTATACTTTGTGCTTATACAGCTTATAAGATTACCGATGTGTTTTCACTATTTGCAAAAGACGTGATGTTATATAACCAGGTGCAGTCAGCACAAGTTGGGTCATTTTTATTATTTATCCGTCCAATTGCAGGTATAGCAATTGGTGTATTGGCCGATAGATCGCAAACTACTTTTTGGTTGGTCGTTGGTTTTATTGTTTCATTCTTGGGATCATTATTATTTGCAACGGGAATGATTACCTCGTTTGCAACTGTTTTGTTCTTTGTCTCTATCTTGATTGTGGCTACCGGGGTTTATGCCGTACGCTCTCTATACTTTGCTGTGATGGAAAAAGGGCAAATACCTTTGATTCTTACAGGAACTGCGGTTGGCCTTATATCCCTGATAGGCTACACGCCAGATATATTCGCAGGACCCGCGATGGGATATCTCCTGGAGAATTCGCCAGGTGTGAAAGGGCATCAACATGTATTTTGGATGTTGGCTTTATTTTCTTTTATAGGTAGTATCGCAGCCTGGTATTACCACCGATTGTATGGCAAAAACGCCAAAAAATAGATGTTCAATAAAACCTTTGATAAAAAAAGTCAAGCATGGTCAGCAAAGACAGCTATCAACGGGTGCATCGTGCTCCTTTCAATTTTAGCCATCAGCTGTTCAACTGAAGAACGCTACCCGGCCATCACCGAGGATTTTTGCGGGCAATTAAAACCCGATAGCACCACCAGCCTTTCCGAACACCTCAGGCCCTTATACGATTCATCGCAAACTAAAACAGGTGTGTACACCCTTGAGGAAGGCGACCGATCCATGATCTTCCGGGCCTGGCTCACGGAGGCTGCAGAACAAACCATCGACATACAGTATTTTATTTTCTCTGCAGACAACATCGGACTGATTGCTATCGATTATTTACTTCGGGCTGCTGACAGAGGCGTACGTGTTCGTCTTCTTGTTGATGATATTATGGTGGAAGCCGATGCCGAAGATTTAATCGCGTTGGACGCCCATCCCAATTTGTCCATCAAAATATACAATCCAACGGCCAACATTGGAAAAAACCTTCCAAAAAAACTGTATAGCCTGACTTCTGACTTTCAGGGATTCAATCAACGCATGCACAACAAAACCTTTATCGTTGATAATAAAGCAGCGATAACAGGCGGAAGAAACATTGCCGATGAATATTTTGATTACGATCATGAATACAATTTCAGAGATCGCGATGTGTTGCTGATTGGCAAGACGGCAACAGATATTCAACGTTCGTTTGAACAGTTTTGGGCCAGCGATTTAAGTGTGCCCATTTCAACTATTTCTCAGGACATCGATCCTGATTCCATTATCATCGCCAAATACAACTATGTCCATCAGTACGCCTGCAATCCGGAAAACTTCTGGCCGGAGGTTCGCGAAGAAATAAAAGGTGTACCAATTGCCCTTGAGCAAATCAATCTTTCCGGTGATTTGGTGTGGGTGGACAGTGTGGTGTTTGTTTCGGATGATCCCGGAAAAAATGAAAGCCAGAAAATGGATGGTGGAGGAAAAAGCACGGACTACCTGATATCCCTCATTCGCCATGCGAAAAAATCAATCCACATTCAATCACCCTACCTCATCACCACAGCGCTGAGTCAACAGCTTTTTGCGGAGGCTATACAACGTGGAGTTGAGGTGAAGATACTGACCAACAGTATGTCTTCTACTGATAATCTGGAAGCCTTCAGCGGCTACCAGCGCGACCGGCAAAAACTTATTGACATTGGTATTGACGTATATGAATTCAAACCTGATGCTGCCATTCGCTTTGACGTGATGTCGGGGGCGTTACAAAAGACCATTGATTACGTGCCTACATTTGGTTTACACGCCAAGTCGATGGTAGTCGATGAAGAAATAGCGGTTATCGGCACCTTTAATCTTGACCCGCGAAGCGCCAATCTCAACACGGAATGCATTGCGGTAGTCCATGACAAAAAAATTGCCGGGAATTTATTTAAGGCAATGGACGCGGACATGCGACCCGAAAATGCCTGGCAAACAACAAAGTCATTCAATCCGGATGGTGAAGCGGGTTGGTGGAAAAGATTTAAAGTCTGGACAAGGCGGTTGGTTCCAAAATCCGTGTTGTAGACTTGTTCAGATTTTTCATTTCTGGCATCTGTCTCTGTTTTTAGCGGTTCTAAAATTCTTTAAGCAAGTATTTATAAAGCGAAGCTAAAAAGCAGCATCTTTAATAAACGATATAAGAAATATAAACGCAATCGTATTGCGAATTGTTAGCAGCAATTTTCTGAGACGATATGACATCTAAACAAATAAAGACACGGATAAAAGTCTTGCCAACAATTCTTTCGCCTATTCATTGGATTTGGTCAGTACATCATTATTAGTTGCAGCGATAATTTTTTTCGATCAAATTAATTCAAGAGCCTACAGGTTTCGCTTTTGTAAGCGTGCTAATGTTTTCATTTATGGGCTTTTTCTTCATGGGACTAGGACCTGTTTCCATAGCGACATTCTCTACAGACGGAATAGCTTTGACAGAAAATATTTTTGGACTAATTAAAATACGAACGGACCTAGCAGAAATTCAATGCTATTCAATGAGACAAGCTCGAAATGGCTTCGGCTCGTTTGACCAACTCATACTTAACAAAAAAGACGGACAAACAATATTCATTGACAGTTTTGACCAAGCTGACTTTAAAGCATTTCGCCTTGAAATTGAAAATCTTTTACCTCATGACTTTAAAGCAAAACCTAACTATTGGACTAAGTTTTATAAAGTGACAGCAATTTGGTTAGGTCTTTGGACAGGACTGATGATAATCTTTATGATAATTAGGTGATGAAAACAGCCACCAACAACGGCAGGTTGAGAAGGGTTAACAAAATATAATCTTGAAACATTCGCTATCCCTCTTCCCCCACTGTCCGAACAAAAACGCATTGTAGCCGAAATAGAAAAGCAATTAGGCAAAACCAAGCAACCAAAAAGAACACATCATTGCCAACCAACAAGCCACCGAGCAATTACTGAAAGCATTGTTGCATCAGGCTTTTGAGGTAAATGAGTTGGAGGAATTAGAGAACTGAGTCGGTTACAAACCTTAACTATGTTCAACTGTCTCCACATTGTCGACAGTTAAGCCAACGAACCGGGGTACAGATTGTACCCTGTTTAAAAAACTCAACCTGCGACACAAATAGGCTTGAATAGGCTTTAAAAAGCATTAGTTTTGTATTTAGAGTAATTGCGAATAGCAATACATTATAATAATAATGGTAAGGACCATCATGGCTCCCTAGTTTGGTGAGCAATTCATATCCCAAGGGATTTAGG
>JAAUQD010000154.1 GCA_012032815.1 Flammeovirgaceae bacterium | reverse complement strand
AAAAATTACTAATAGGATTGTTCCTGGTTCAGATTATCCTAAACGTTATATGGAATCCCATATTTTTTAAATACCAGCAAGTATTCACTGCACTGATCGTAATTAGTCTACTTACTGTCGTAGTCAGTATCTTTTTTCTTGGTTTTATATCAGAACTTAAATTCAAGGCAGTATTGTTGTTGCCCTATTTGATATGGCTGCTTATTGCCACGTCATTAAATTTTTATATTCTTCAATACAACTAGATTATCTTTCAATCGTTCTTATTTTTTTAGACCTTTTAGATATACATCGATATCATCCGGGCTATCATTTAAATAATATAATTGAACGAGACCTTGATCATTTAATTGTATTGTAGCAGGAATTGAATTGGCTGTGAGCCACCACCCTTCAGGAAGAACAACGGTATTATGTACTCTGCCTAAAGCACGATCCCAGATAAGTTCATCACCGATCCTGATATATCGAGCGGGATCCGTATAGGTTTCTTCAATTCGAATGCGCGTTGATTCTCCTTTCTTTACCGGCTCAAACCAGATTACAATTACCTCGGTATCGGAATTTACTTCATTTCCAATATCAATTCCTTTGTCAATGATTGCTTTACCCCGAAGCGTCTCAACTTTCAACGGCAGCCCGGTATCCAGATTAATCGCTGATGGATTAGAAGCTTTGCTACCCGCACGCACCACATTCAAATAATTGCGCACACCTTCACGCACTTCCGTATAATCATGATACAACCGAAATGAATTTGTTTCAGGTTGCTGAAGAAAATAAACAATTTCCCTGGTTTGATGGGCGCGTTCAGGAAATGCAAAACCGATCCTGACTTTTGATTTATCTCTGCCCTGCCCTGGAGGTATATTTTCTGATTTTAATGCTTCGGAAGGCCTCACTATACGGTCTAATTTTTTCCCTTCAATATGCACCGGAATAGAAACAGGGCCACGATTTACAAAACTTAACTTTAGCCGGCCATCCTTCTCCATCATCACCTGAACAGGATAGTTACAACTCACCACTTCATATCCCAACGGCAGTATTACCGAATTCCGTTTTATTCCCAACGAACGATGAAAGACTATTTTATCATCAATGGAAAAATAACTTTCGGCATCCATGTATGTTTTGTCAATCAGAATACGATACTCCGAGTTCTCAGACACCGGATGGTTCAACCTGACCTGAAGGTAATCAGTGTCCGGATCAGCACTGGAATGACCTTGCTCTTTGGCCTTCACACCATTCACAACCAGCCATGATAAAGGCTTGCCCGATGCCAGATCCACCACCGCATCCACTTTATGTTGGCTGCCTTTTCGCAACGTGTTATAGTAAAATGTTGTGCCCGGTGCTGTAATTGTAACTTCATATAAAATTCGAAAACTATGCGAAGAAAGATCGAGTAACTCATATCGGGTGTAGTCATCGGAATTTTGGGCTGTCACGAGCCGGACACAACACACCAGAAAAAATAAAGTAGTTAATCTCATTCTGCTCTTTTCCATGTTTTAGTTTTTATCAAATCAATTAATCATAAAAATAATTAATAATACGTAAGCACAATTGTAGTCCGAAAATCATTCGTTTTCCATAAATTCAAGGGCTCAATCCAATTTCCCATGAAAAAATATTTTTTATCCCTCCTCTTCTTTGTTTTCAGCATTTTTTCTTTTTCGCAATCGATTAAGGATTCTGTTGACCTGGTCTCTTTCATGGATGGCATTATCGAAACGCAAATGAAAGAAAACCACATTGCAGGGGGAGTACTTGCAGTGGTGCATGATGGAAAAGTCGTACTTACCAAAGGGTATGGATTCTCGAATGTGGAAAATCAAACCAAGGTGGATCCGACCTCTACACTCTTCCGCATCGGTTCCATTTCAAAAATGTTTACATGGACTGCAGTAATGCAATTGGCAGCTAAGGGAAAACTTGACTTGAATGAAGATATAAATACCTACCTAAAAGACTTTTCTATTCCGGAAGCTTTCGATCAACCAATCACCCTTAATCATCTGATGACCCACACACCGGGTTTTGAAGATAAGGTAATTGGTTTGTTTGCTTTAGATAGTTCAAAACTTCTTCCATTGGGTACAATCATCAAAAATGAACTTCCAGAGCGCGTTCGCCCACCCTATACACAATCCTCCTACTCCAATCATGGGACAGGGATGGCGGCCTACATCGTAGAGCAAGTAAGTGGTATGTCATTTAATGACTATGTAGAAAAAAACATTTTACAACCGCTAGAAATGGGTCATACAACTTTCCGTCAGCCACTACCCAGAAATTTGAAAAACAGCATGTCCAATGGGTATAGCTTCAAAAACTCATTCATTGAGAAAGATTTCGAATTTGTACCGCTTTATCCGGTAGGTGCGGCCAGTGCCTCTGCACTGGATATGACGCATTTCATGCTGGCCTTCCTGCAAGATGGAAGATACAACGAATTTCAAATGCTCGATAGTTTAACATTGGTAATGATGAAAGGCGTTGCTCACCGGCATCACGCTGACGTTAATCCGATGCGTTATGGCTTCATGGATATCAGTCAGAACAATTATGAAGTAATCGGACATGGTGGAGATACATTTTGGTTTCATTCGCTTATGGCGTTGTTGCCCGAACAAAAAACAGGAATATTTCTTTCATTTAATACCGATGAGGCGGGCGGTGCATACATGGATGTATTTGAAGCGTTCATGGATCGGTATTACCCTGACACGCTGGCCTTAGCCAAACCCATCAAGGTGAGTAAAGAATGGTTGGAGAAATTCACCGGAGAATATAAAGCAAACCGACATCCTCATTCTGATATTACCAAGATTGCATCACTATTTGGTCATATCGAGGTTTTAGCAGAAGATGATGGCAAGCTAAAAGTTATTTCGCCAGAAGAATCTCTCCTCTATATTCCCATCGACAGTACTACGTTTAGGGAAGAATTCAAAAATGACCGTATCGCTTTTGGTAAGGATGAAGATGGAGATATTGCCTTTATGTATTCGGGGCTGCTTTCCATATTTGCATTTGAAAAAGTCAACACGATTGACAAAACCATAACCCAAATGATGATTTTTATTTTCATCGTTATTATTACCCTGGTTGCTCTCATTTACTGGCCTTTGGTAGCCGTTATCCGAGGAAAATATGGGTCACAGACTTTCGGGGTTTCAAAAATTCCTGCGGGCAGTAAAGGTGTAGCCTGGCTGAACTATTTCTTCTATTTTATTTTTTTACTTGGCGTGATGTTCTCGCTGAGCAGCCCGGAAGATATCGTTTTCGGAATATCAGGTTCATTGAAAGGCGTAATGGTGCTTCCCATAATTATGCTGTTGTCCACTTTTGGAATGCTCCTCCTGACTTTTGGCATACTGGGAAGCAGCCGTTATAAAACAAGAAGTAAACTTTACTATTTACTACTAAGTCTTTCCAGTGTGCTAGCCTTGTGGCAACTGTATTATTGGAATTTTATCGGATTTAATTTCTAGTTCCTATTTCGTAACAATCGGTAAACGTATTTGTGAAGGATACTGCGCTGAGTGGTGAACGTTATTGTGCGCCACAACTCCTTTTGATTCATCATAATTATTTCCACCTGTGTTCAAATTGCGATCAAAGCGCGGAAAATTGCTGCTGGATATTTCTATGCGAATGCTGTGCCCTGCAGCAAAATAGTTGCTGGTGGACATTGGGGTAAGATTGACCTTATACACCTTTCCTTTTTCCATAAACACCTCTTTATCATACCCCTCTCTATATCGAACACGCTGAATTGTTTCATCCAGATTGTATGCCCGGCCATCAGGATAAACATCAATTAACTTAATTGTAAAGTCGGTATCTTTTGCATCAGATGAAACATAAAGCATAGATTCGATAAACCCACTTATCTCAACGCCTTCTTTAAAGGGTTCTGTTGTATATACCAGAATATCATTCCGGGTTTCCATTTGTGATTGATCGTAAGCTCCGCCTTTCACAGCGTTTCCGGTACAACACACATTACCTCCATAGGAAGCTACTGGAAAATCGGGATCATAGGTAAATGAATCCGGAGTGTCTTTGGAAGGCGCTTTACCACCCACCAATTTGCCATCGCCAAAGCGGCTGTTTGCTTTGCCGCTACTCGATAGAAAATAGGTGGTCATCGTAGCATTAGCCGGAGGCCACGTTTCTGATTTTTGCCATTTATTGGAACCCATTGTGAAGTATTGAACACGAGGAGTAGTTCTTTTGAATTCATTCGATTCCCCCTTAAGCCAAAGATCAAACCATCCATAAACCATGGCATCATAATCAAGTCGGGCATCCCCAACCGACCTTTCCCCTACTATCGTATTCTCTGTTGCTCTTTTGTAGGCGCAGTGAAGCGTAGGCGCAATAACCAGGTATTGATTATCAGCAACCGATGCATCTTTACTGTTTCGCACATGATTATAAAGCGCAATGTTGGGGCTGGAGGAAACATCATACCAGGATACAAACCAATAGCCAGGCACCTTGATGTTCATGTTGTCATGGTACAATCCACCTTTAAACCAATCGGGATCGTTTGGTTTGCGTTTAATCATTTTCTCATAAACACCTACCGATCCGTTTACATTGGTAATAATATCCTGAACCGGAAGATGACGGAGCGCTACCGACCAATCAACAGAGGGCATTTCCGGAGCCAAATCATAGAACCGCTGTACGCGAATTAAATCCTGTTGAGAAATATTTTTAGGAAATGTTGGGCGGTAAGCGTCCAGTTGGGTACCATATAACCACGATGTAAATAACATTTGTTGTGCACCACCCCTATACCAATTCCCCTGCTCATAATATTCTCCTACCTTGCCCACTCCAGCACCGAATCCTTGAGGCACCATAGCGGCCAACGCAGGGTGATCTAAAGCCGCTACTGCCATTTGCCACTCTGCCGTAGATGAGCATCCATAAATTCCAATTTTGCCATTCGACCAGGATTGCTTCGACATCCATTCAAACGCATCATAGCCATCCGTAGTAGGCGGACCCAGAATATCCCATTCTCCTTCAGAGAAAAACTTTCCTCTTTCATTTTGAACTACATAGGCATAACCACGCTTTACTGCCTCATAGGCGGTCTCATAAGTCCTTGCCCGAAACTCACCGTCACCCCAGGAATTAAAGTTATAGGGAGTCTTTGAAAAAATAATGGGTACTTTTTGGTCGCTCTTGGGTCGGAAGATGTCTGTAGCCAGACGAACACCATCACGCATGGGCATCATTACCTTTTGATCAATAATGGCGATGGCTTCAAGTTTACTGACAATATCGTTTTGTGAAAGTGAAGTGTTCCAAATCAGGATCGATAAAAGGAATAGACAGTAGCGAATAAACTTCATAATTATTTGGGTTTAAGATCATAAGATAAGAAATGTCTTTCGTTTCAAACAATAGTTTTGTAGAAACGATAGCGCTATGATTCCAATGGCTGAATCACATCAGCCGGCTTGGTAAATTTCCATCGTTTATGACTCCACAGCCAATAGGCCGGCTCTCTAAGCACATCAGCCTCTGCCATCTGTGTTACTTTCTCGGTGATCTCTCCGTATTTTGTGTCGAGTGGATTTGCACAGACATCTTCAAAACTCATTTCATAATATCCCCGCTTCAATTTTTTAAATGAAATATATCACGGGTAATTTGCACAAGATGAAATGGCTCCGCCTCGCCCTTAAATTTGGCAGCGCAATTTTGTGCATGTATGCGC
>JAAUQD010000153.1 GCA_012032815.1 Flammeovirgaceae bacterium | reverse complement strand
GGGTCGTATCTATAAAATTTCGAGCAATAGCTGGGATTGTACTGGTGGTGGAATCTCTATCGCATACCACGCTGGTGCTGAACTTATAGATATGGAGTTTGTACAATTTCATCCTACAGGAATGGTGTGGCCACCCAGTGTTCGAGGCTTGTTAATTACCGAAGGTGTACGGGGTGAAGGTGGTGTACTTCGAAATAAAGATGGCAAGCGTTTTATGTTTGATGATATTCCCGATCTGTATAAAAATCAGACATCCATGGATGAAGAAGAGGGGTGGCGATACACACAAGGAGACAAAAATGCAAAGCGTCCTCCGGAACTTCTGACACGCGATCACGTGGCTCGTTGTATCAGGCGTGAAGTAAAAGCCGGCCGTGGTTCACCCCATGGAGGTGTTTTCCTTGACATCGCCTGGATCAAAGAAAAACTTCCTAACGCCTCAGAGCACATCAAGCGAAAACTTCCCAGCATGTATCATCAGTTCAAAGAACTTGCAGGAGTTGATATTACTAAGGAACCAATGGAAGTTGGCCCCACAACACATTACATTATGGGGGGCGTTAAAGTGGACGCAGATTCACAAATGACATCGGTATCTGGATTATTCGCCACAGGTGAATGTGCCGCTGGTCTTCATGGTGCTAACCGATTGGGAGGTAACTCACTTTCGGATCTACTCGTATTTGGCAAACGTGCAGGGGAACATGCAGCACTCTATGCAAAGGAAAATCGTGAAGTTGCAATTAATGAAAATGAAGTGAATGAAATTGCAAAATGGGCACTCTCTCCTTTTGAACGTGGATCGAAAGGAGAAAACCCTTTTGAAGTGCAAGATCATCTTCAGGAAATGATGCAGGATCAAGTAGGTATTGTTCGCATAGAAAATGAACTGACATCCGCCATTGAAAAACTCGATGAGTTTGAAAGCAAAGCCAATAATGCCGGCTGCAACGGCAACAGAGGATATAACCCGGGATGGCATACTGCTATTGAATTGAAACACATGGTCACAGTGGCCAAAGCCATTGCTATTTCCGCTAAAGAACGTAAAGAGAGTCGTGGTGGTCATTTCCGTGAAGACTTTCAGGATAAGAGTAGTGAGTTTTCAAAAGTGAATGTGACATTAAAAAAGGACACCAACGGCAAAATGATCGTATCACAAGTTCCAAAGCAAAAAGTACGTGACGATCTTCAACAACTCATTGAGGAAATGAAATAATGGCCAAAGTAAATTTTCAAATATGGCGCACGAACGAACAAGGTGAAGGTAAACTTCAGGATTACGAAGTTGACATTTCGGAAGGCATGGTAGTCCTGGATGCAGTCCATCAGATACAATCTGAACATGCAAATGATTTGGCAGTTCGGTGGAATTGTAAAGCAGGGAAATGTGGCTCTTGCTCAGCTGAAATAAATGGCAAACCAAAACTCATGTGCATGACCCGTATGAGTGATATGCCTGATGGAAAGCCTGTGAGTATTCGCCCTATGAAAGCCTTCCCTGTAATAAAGGATCTTGTCACTGATGTATCGGTTAATTTTCGGATGAAGAAGTCCATTAAGAAATTCAAGCCGCGCAAACCTGATGCACCTGACGGAACATGGCGGATGTACCAAAGTGATATTGATCGCGTTCAGGAATTCAGAAAGTGTATTGAGTGTTTTTTGTGCCAGGATGTGTGTCATGTGTTGCGTGAGCATAATCTTCATGAAGAGTTCGCAGGACCACGGCACTTCGTGTATACAGCCGCGTTGGAAATGCATCCACTCGATATTGAAGACAGACGTGAAGAATTAAAAGATTCTCATGGCATCGGATTTTGTAACATCACAAAATGTTGCACTAATGTTTGTCCAGAGCACATCACCATCACAGATAATGCGATTATACCGTTAAAAGAGCGTGTTGCCGATCGTTTTTATGATCCATTGATGAAGCTTTTCAGTATATTTGGTAGGAAGTAAAAACCAAAAAGACATGAATTTAGAGGAATTGAAAAACGCCACGGAAAGCCCAACGTTTAATCTCAAACCCCTGTCGAAAGATGCTGTGCAATCAGCGTTGGCCAAAGCCGAACACTATCGACTGCTCAATCAACCAAGTCTTGCCGAAAGTATCTGTCTTGATATTTTGGATATTGATCCTGATAATCAGAAAGCAAAAATTGTTTTACTTCTTTCACTAACTGATCAATTTGGAACAAAACAGGTTAAGGCTAAAATCGCATTGGATATTGCGAAAGGATTAAAAGATAAATATGCACAGCTTTATTATTTGGGCATCATTCATGAACGCCAGGGAAATACCGCATTGGCTTCTTCCAATCCCGGATCCGATTTTGATGCTTACGAATGGTACCTGGAAGCTTTAGACTTTTATGAAAAGGCTGATGAAATAAACCCACAAGGAAACGAAGACGTGGTATTGCGTTGGAATACCTGCGCTCGAATCATCATGGAGCATCATTGAAAAGACGGCCGAAGGACGCTTATCCTACGCTCGAATAGCTCCTGCAAATCTCTATCGGGGCTAAACGCCAACATTTAAATTAACAAGCCGTTGATCGACTACCTGCCTCTATTTATACTTTTTGTCATTGCCTGGATGGTACCCATGATTTTGTCCTGGCTTGAAATCACTAAAATTCCTTCCGTGATTGTTGAGATTATTATGGGTATTCTCATCGGGCCCTTCGTGCTCAATGTAGTACCAGTCGAAAATGAATTGCTTAATTCTCTATCCTACCTTGGATTTCTGTTTTTGATTTTTCTAAGTGGAATTGCGCTTGATATCCAAAAAATTATTTCCTCTTTCCCAAAAGGAAAACTTCAGGCTGTCGACTTAGTCAGCAATACATTCCTTGTCGCTACAATTATTTATTTGGGAAGTGTGGCCGTGGCCGTGTTGACTGCTATCAGCCTGCCTGCTTTTGCAGGCATTGATAAAGTGTTTTTGGTGATCTTATTACCTTCTGTTGCACTGAGTATTATTGTCCCTATCATCAAACATGACGGGGAGTTATCCCGGAAATTTGGCCAGATTATTTTGATTGAAGGCGCCATCGCCACGATCATGACCATTATTCTGATTTCCATTTACTCCGGGATATATAGTAACAAAGGATTTCAATTTGAGCTTTTTCTTTTCCTTATCATTTTTGTGGTTTTTTTTATTGCGTATAAAATTGGTCGTGTTCTTATTAAGGTCAAACTCTTTCAGAGACTTCAATACAAACTGGAACACGCATCCTCTCAAATTCGTATCCGGGGTTCCATTGCTGTACTGTTACTTTTTGTGCTCATAGCCAGCATCATTAAAACTGAACCGGTATTAGGTGCTTTTTTTGCCGGCACATTGCTATCACTATTCCTTGCCAAAGAAAGATCCGCATTGCTTTTCAAGCTGGATGGAATGGGCTATGGATTTTTCATACCTGTATTCTTCATTATGGTGGGTGTGAATCTGGACATGAATTCAATAAAGGATATTGCGACAAGCTTTTATTTTATAATCAGCTTAACCGCTTCCTTTTTTATAGTTCAACTGATCCCAGCTACGGTAATGATCAAACTTTTTAAATGGAAAAGATCAGTTTCTTCGGCCGTTCTCCTTAGTTCCCGACTTGGACTTACTATTGCCACGGCTCAAATTGGATTGTCGTTAAATATAATATCTCCGGCTGCGAATGCCGGCATCGTTGTAGCCGCTATTCTCACCAGCATTCTTTCACCCACACTTTACAAATACCTGAGTGCAAAGGTTGACCATTACTACAGCATTTACATTGTGGGAGGCGGACCGTCAGGGTTGATGTTGGCCAAGCGTCTTGACCTTCACGGAATTCCCTATCTGGTGATTGAATCGCAAACTGAAAATCTGCCGGAGTTGGAGTCTATAGGTATAGAACACATTCAGGCAAATGATTTAAATATAGATACCTACAGGAAATTAAAAATCCGGCCAGTCGACACGGTTGTTGTTTTAACATCATCAGACACAAAAAACATCAGAATATCAAAACTGATTAGTGACCAATTGGGCCACCATAAGCTGATGACCGTAACATCCAATCCTGAAGTTTATTTGGATCATCCTGACATCACCGAAATGCAAGTCATCAATGTTTATGAAATTATTGCCAGCAGAATTGAGAATGAGATCATGCAACCCGCATCAACCCACGCGCTGACAGATAGCTTCGGATCGTACAGTGTTGAAGAAATTCCTGTGCGTAACAACTCTATTGACAGGATGTTTGTTAAGGATATTCCCTTTCCGCACTCCGGCTCGTTGGTTGTAGTGCGCAGAGAAAATGAGGTTTTCATTCCTCATGGTGATACTCATCTTTTAACGGGTGACCTAGTAACCGTAATCGGAAATACGGAGGCCCTGATTGAGTTCAGAACCTTATTTGATAATTAGCTGATTAGGCAAATAATTATATTTTTGCCGATTAATAATTTTGTAAATAATGAATCGATTCAAGTTACTTTTGCCATTTCATTTTTTTAGCAGCCTCTTCATTATGCTATTCCCAGTCCAACTGGGAAGCAGGAATACGCTTTGGTGACAATACATCCTTTGATGCTACCATTCCGCTGGCGAAAGCACCCCGCCTTCATCCCGCCATTTATTTTGATCGGTTTGGCATAGCCACTTACTTTGACTGGATGTTTGGACTTGAGCAAGGCCCAACCGGGCTTAAGTTTTATCCGGGAGTTGGTCCCGAGTTTTTCTTTGGAAATGATTTCGATTTCCAAATTGCCGGAAATTTTGGTGTGGAATATTCTTTTGAATTTCCGCTGACCATCGGATTTGACTGGCGCCCCGCTATCCGTGTCACCAACGACACCGGATTCAGGTCAGATAACTGGGGCTTGATAGCGCGGTTCAGATTTGGTGAAGGCGTAAAATTTAAAAGGGTCAATTAAGCATAGTCAAGGGTACTTTTTCTAAATGTAGTAAAGCACTTTTCCTGAAAGGTTTTACGCTCCAATGGTACCTGTGTTAACTTTTCCGTCTCTCTTATAGTTGACAATTAATACACCGCTTGGCGTAACCAAACTTTCAATTAATCTAAATGCGGCCGGAATCGAACCACCATCAAAAAACTTTTTTCCTTTACCCAGCGTCATTGGGTGAATTTTAAGCCAGAGTTCGTCCACTAAATCATTCTTGAGCAGCAGCTGAACAAGTTCTCCACTGCCATGAACCTGAATGTCAGAACCGTTAGAGTTTTTGAGCTTTTTTATATCGGTCAGGCTTTTGAGGAAAACTGAATTTTGCCAATCTGAGTTTTTCGTGGTGTTGGACATGACATACTTGGTGACTTCATTAATGCCGGGCCAATGGTCTGCATGTTCTGGCCAGTAGGACGCAAAAATCTCGAATGTTTTTCTTCCCAACAGAAGATCAGCAGGTTTCATTTGTTTTTCCATGACTTTATTAATGACTTCGTCAAAATAGGGTGCCACCCAACCGCCATATTTGAAACCGCCTGATGTATCTTCCTGAGGCCCTCCAGGTGCTTGCATTACTCCGTCTAAAGTTATAAATGATAAAACGATTATCTTTCTCATAGTCTTATGACTTCAATTTTAAAAACATGACTTTGCCAAGATACTATTTCTATCGCTTACCTTTAATTCTCGCCTGCTTGTACATTTTTGTTGATTGAAGTTTTACTCTAATATGTCCGAAGAGAAACGTCACATTTCTCGGCCAATGACTCCTGGAAAAGTCCACTGTTTCTCCGAAGTACACTAATCTTCTCGCCAAGATTCAATTCTTTAAGTTG
>JAAUQD010000046.1 GCA_012032815.1 Flammeovirgaceae bacterium | reverse complement strand
GTCCGCAAACGGTTGTTGGGATTATAACATTAGGCATAACCTTGTTTTTAGTTGTGAGTGTAAACCCTGTTTTAAAGAAAAGATTTGTAGCTGATGTATCTTCAATAGAATTACCAATCGAAGTATCAGGTTGGAATGGTGCAAATATTCGCATAGCGATTTGGAAATGTTCTACAGACGCCTTTAAAAATTCGGTTATTTTTGGGTACGGTATTGGAGATCAGGGAGTCAATAGAGAGAAATGCTATCAAGCATATTCGTTTTATGGTGTATTTGGAACAGATTTGAATTCACATAATCAATTTTTGGAATATGGATTAATTGGTGGGTTAGTTCTCATCTTATTGTTTATTTTCCAAATAGGTTATTCCATCAAAGTGGCATTGAATAGTAGGAGTATTTTGCATCTTTCATTTTTGATTCTATTTGTTGTCACATGTTGTGGTGAATCACTTTTGGAGCAGCACAAGGGTATTATATTTTTCAGTTATTTTAATTCTCTATTTTTATTTATGCCTAGAGTAATAGAAAATAAATTATAGTCATAGTTATTACCTTCGATGAATTCATTTCGTTATAGACAAACCATTATACACAATCTATTTATTGCGGTGGTGTTGCTTGTTTGTTTTACGCTTCCATTGGTTAAGCCATCCCTGCACGGCAAGTTAATTGTCATCATGTTATTTGGATGGATGTTTACTCAGCCGGGATTGAAATCAATTTGGAGAAATAATTTAGTCTTAGTATTTGGCTTAGTATTTCTATTTGAAATAGTTGGTTTGGGGTTTTCTGAAAACTTAAAATTTGCATTACTATTTTTAGAGACAACAGTGGTACTTTTTCTTTTTCCTTTGATGATTTTATCATATGAATTTATCTTAAATTGGAGTAGAATTCGCAAATTATTCATTGCATTTATTGCCGGGGTAATTGTTCTGAATCTTTCATCCCTTTTTTTTTATTTCATTTGATGTTTGGGAGCCTCGGAACCTCCAAACCAATTTAATTGAAGCAAGTAATATAATAGTTAATATTCATCCTGCTTATTTATCGATGTACATATCGTTTGCCATTTTTTTCCTTTTGGATCAGTATAGGCCAACGAGGAAAATGGAACGGAATAAACTTGGATGGATCATTTTCAGTCTTACCGTGCTATTTGTTTATTTGGTTTGGTTAAACTCTAGAGCTGGAATACTGAGTTTTTTTCTTGCGTCCTTATTCTTCATTGGATATAATTTTACAGGCCGAAAAAGAGTATTGGGATTTGGTAGTTTACTAGTGTTTTTGATTGTACTTTTTATAGTTCCATTTTCTCAAAGTCGATTTGTAGAAGCACCTAAAAAAGTACTGTTGTCAGAAGCGGACTTCAGTAGCGGTGATCCAAATGTATACCCACTACTCACAAGGATTAAGGTGTACCAATGTGATTTGGAATTGCTCAAATGGCCAGAGATTGTTTACGGCTATGGCACCGGAGATTTCAGAGATGAATTGCAAAAGTGTTTCGCATCAAATGGTTTTGATGGACCGTTATCGGAAAATATGGATTCGCACAATGAATATTTTGCGCAGTTGCACCGGCACGGAATAATTGGCTTGGGTTTGTTCCTTGCCCTGTTGATTGTTCCTTTCAGGTATTCTTTAAAATATAATGATGCCTTACTGGGGGCATTTATTATACTATTCGCATCGACAGCCTTATTCGAAAATGTTTTTAGCGCACAAAAAGGGGTAACATTTTTTGCCTTGTTTTGTCCGCTTCTTTATTTGAGAGCTAAGCAAAACTTTCTAATCAGACAGGACACCGTTAATTCAGAAAATCAATAGCAAATCACTTATCTTGCTGCAATTTCTTCATAAATGGCTATCATTCTCGCTGCATGCGTTACTGCCTTTCTAATTTCTTTTACGACATTACCAGTAATAATTAAGTATTCGTTAAGAAAAAACCTGGGAGATGCTCCGGGGAAAAGAAAAGTTCACAAGACAGTTAAGCCATCTATGGGAGGTGTGGCCATATTTTAGGATTTCTTATAGCGTCACTATTCTGGATGGATTTTTCTCAATGGGGAGAAATACGCTTTGTATTGGCCGGGTTATTCCTTGTTTTTATTATTGGAATCCGAGATGATTTAGTTCCATTTCGTCGCCTCACATAAATTATATGGACAAATCATTGCTGTAATTATCCTTATGTTTTCATCTATTAAGATCGTGTCTTTATATGGTTTGTTTGGAATCATTGAGCTTCCTGAATTTTTAGCGTACTTCATCACTGGATTTACCATCATTGTCATTACAAATTCCTTTAACTTAATTGATGGCCTTGATGGTTTGGCTGCAAGCGTTGGATTGGTTACTATTGGAGCCTTCGGGTTCTGGTTCTATCTCGTTGAGGATTATACATACTCTTTATTCGCTTCCGCATTAATTGGAGCCATTCTTGCGTTTATAGTTTATAATTGGGAGCCCTCAGAAATTTTTATGGGTGATACGGGAGCAATGATCATTGGAATGATATTGTCTATCATGGTAATCCGTTTTTTAAATGTCAATTATACGCTCCCATTAAATTATTCATTTAAGTTCAATGCGTCTATTGCAACGGCAGCAGCAGTTACTATTGTGCCTTTGTCTGATACATTAAGGATTATTATTGTAAGACTTTCAAAAGGTCACTCCCCGTTTAGGCCAGATAAAAGTCATATGCATCATGCATTGATGAGATTAGGGTTCAGTCATTCAAAAACGGCTCTGATCCTGGGGTTTGTCAATTTATTATTTATTGCAATTGCGGTTTCCTTAATGAGTTATGGAGATTTGATTGTCCTGCCCGTTATAATAATATTAGCAACTAGCCTTTCATTACTTCTTGATCGTTTAATTTTGAGAAAATTGAAGTCGCCTGCAATAAATGATTGACACTATAGAACAAGCCTTAAGAGAAGTCGGACAACTCAATCCTCAGAACGAAGATCAGGTTGAATCCTTCCGTTTAAAGTACCTGAGCAAAAAGGGAATTATTCCGGCTTTGTTTGAGGACTTCAAAAAACTTTCCGGTGACGAGAAGAAATCGGTTGGCAAAAAGCTTAATGAGCTCAAACAGATTTCCGAGGGCAAATACAAGCAATTTCAAGAAGCTCTTTCTGGCAATACCGGCAACCGAAATACAAGTGCTGACCTGACGCTTCCATATTCGAATAACGTTGTGGGCAATCTTCATCCTTTAACGCAAACCCGGTTGCGTATTATTGAGATTTTTGAACGTCTTGGATTCAATGTAGCCGATGGCAAGGAGATTGAAGATGACTGGCATAATTTCACAGCTTTGAATTTCCCGGAAAACCACCCGGCCCGTGAAATGCAGGACACTTTTTTTATTGACAGAAATCCGGATGTTTTATTGCGCACCCACACCAGCAATGTGCAAATCCGATTGATGAAGGAAGGCAAACTCCCGATCCGGGCCATTATGCCTGGGCGGGTTTATCGCAATGAAGCCATTTCAGCAAGAGCCCATTGTTTTTCCACCAGGTGGAAGGATTATATGTGGACACCAACGTGGGCTTTTATGATTTAAAGCAGACGCTGTATCACTTTGCCAAGGAGATGTTTGGAAAGAATACCAAAATACGATTACGGCCTTCCTTTTTCCCGTTCACAGAACCCAGTGCCGAGATTGACATTTCATGTTTTATCTGTCATGGAAAGGGATGCAACGTTTGTAAGTATTCAGGATGGGTAGAAATTGCAGGAAGTGGAATGGTGCATCCCGATGTCCTTCGCCATTGTGATATTGATCCGGAGGAGTATACCGGATTTGCTTTTGGTATGGGGATTGACCGGGTAGCTATGCTCCGGTACGGCATAAACGACCTTCGGTTGTTTTCAGAAAATGATATACGCTTTCTCAGACAGTTTCATTCGGTAATGTAGTTTCACCCCCGGATCCATCGATGACGGTTCCATTTGTTGATTTACAAAAACAATATGTTTCGATAAAAAGCGAAATCGATTCAGCACTGTTATCCGTTTTTTCAGCCGGACAATTTATTAAGGGATCTTCTGTATCAACGTTTGAGTCCTCCTTTAAAAAGTTGATCGGTGCAGACTATTGTATTGGAACAGGCAACGGGACGGATTCTTTGTTTCTTTCTTTAAAGGCACTGGGAATAGGAAGCGGAGATGAGGTGCTTACCCCGGCATTCAGTTGGATTTCTTCAGCGGAGGTTATCTCCCTTACCGGAGCTAAACCTGTATTTATTGATATCGAACCGTTAACATTTACAATGAACCCCGACTTGGTGGAGGATAAGATTACCAAGAATACCAAAGCAATAATTCTTGTTCACTTATTCGGCTCTCCAGCTAACACAAATCACGTGCTGTCGATTTGCAAAAAGTATAATCTTTCTCTTATCGAGGATTGCGCTCAATCGCATCTTTCGGAGGAGAATGGAAAAGTAGCCGGTACAATCGGGCATGTAAGTGCTTTTAGTTTTTATCCCACAAAAAACCTCGGAGCTTATGGTGATGCAGGTTGTTTGGTTACTAATGATAAAGTATTGGCCGAGGTGATTCGAAGATTGGCTAATCACGGGGCACTCCAAAAGGATGATCATCGAATGGAAGGATTAAACAGCAGGATGGATGAATTGCAGGCAGCTATTCTTAATGTTAAAATTAACCACCTGAAAACGTGGAACGATTTGCGAATTCAACACGCCAATAGCTATGATAAACTTCTTGACGGTGTTTCTGAAATCACTACTCCCGCAAGACGACCGGGAACAAGACATACATTTCATGCGTATGTGATTCGGGCAAAAAAACGTGACGAGTTAAAAAAATATCTTGTTGAAAAAGGCGTTGAAACGGTGATACATTACCCAAAAGCCCTGACGAGCTTACCTGTGTATCAGGAAATGGGATTCAGAGAAAAGGATTTTCCGATAGCCTCAAGAGCGCAGGATGAAGTACTTTCATTGCCCATTTATCCTGAAATATCTTCGGGTCAAATCGAGTATGTTTGTGAGATGATAAAGAAGTTTTATAAAATTTAGGGATGGCAGACAAGGCGAATTTAAGGGTAGCCGTTTTAGGCGCAGGGACAATGGGGTCTGGAATAGCCCAGGTTTGTGCGTTAGCTGGATGCAAAGCAATCCTGTATGATGTTAAAGAGGAGTTTGTGCGAGGGGGAATGGAACGAATTGGGAATAGTCTTAAACAAGGTGTTGAGAAGGGTAAAGTGAAATCGGAAGAGATGAAGATTGCACTGGATGCCATTAAGCCCGTCACCGAATTAAAGGAAGTGAAAGCTGATATTATAATTGAAGCGATACCAGAGGACCTGGCCTTAAAGCAAAAAATATTTAGTGAGCTGGAAAATATCAACGGAGCAAAAGCTTTACTTCTTTCAAATACATCCACTATCCCAATTACCCGCATAGCATCTGTTCTGAAAAATCCCGGTAACTGTGCCGGTCTGCATTTTTTCAATCCTGCCCACATTATGAAGTTAGTGGAAATCATTGCCGGTGAGTCGACAAGTGAAGATACGATTCAGCAGGTAAGGAAGTTTGCTGAAATAATTGGGAAGAAAGCAGTCCTTGCAAAAGATTCTCCGGGATTTATTGTGAACCGGGTAGCACGGCACTTTTATGTAGAGTCGCTAAAAATTCTTGAGGAGAATATAGCGGACATCGAAACGATCGATCAATTAATTCAGTCAACTGGATTTAAAATGGGGCCGTTTAAACTTATGGACCTGATTGGTGTGGATGTGAATTTTGCGGTTACCCAATCCATGTATAATTCATTTCATCAGGATTCTAAATTCAGGCCGAGCCGGATTCAGCAACAAAAGGTGGAAGCAGGTCACCTGGGAAGAAAATCAGGAAGAGGATTTTATGCGTATTAAAACGTTTTCCGTCTTCCTTCTTTTACTATCTCTGTCCTGTGAGCCTCAACTGGTTGATGACCCCATACCGTTTGTGCCATTTGATGACCTTGAAGCAAACTTAAATCTTCCGGAATATTTTGGGCTTCGAACTACCGGAGGGCATGTAGCCATTAACTCAATAGGGGTGAGGGGGGTGATCGCCTACCGATTGAGTGCAACTGAAATAATTGCCTATGAACGTAATTGCTCTTACCAGCCGGCAAGTTCATGCGCTACGGTAGGGGTTCACTCATCAGGTTTATTTCTTGAAGACGCTTGTTGCAATTCTAATTTTAATTTTTCTGATGGGCTTCCATCAGGTGGGCCAGCGTGGCGACCTTTACGTCAATACTTCACAGAATTAAATGGAAGCATCCTGACGATAACAGATGAGATTGAATTTTAAATTAATACCGGGATGATGTGTTTTCTCTACCTACAATAGAATAACAAACCCAGCGAACTACTTGGGAAGTTTGAAATTGAAACGGACTCTTATTTTTCCTCCTGAATAACATTATTTCTTTTTGAAGGAGTCCAGGATGGCCCATTCTTTATTACCCGGATTAACTCATCATCACAACCATTTCCTATTCCCCGTACAACCGTAAAACCAGTTAGCTCTCCATTTGATTTAACCAAAAACTCTACCGTGACTTTGCCAGTTATTTTATTTTCAATAGCCTCTGCAGGATAAATCAGGTTGTCTTCCAGATATTTGTTAAACGCTTTTCGACCTCCATGAGGCTCTGCCATTTCAATTGTGGGGTTTGTCTTCTGTTCTTCCATTCCATAACCAACCACTACGACTTCACTTAACTGAGCAATATCTAAATTCATTTGCACATTAAGTTCACTTGATGTTGGGGTAACTTCAAGAGTTTGTAAACCAATAAAAGAAAAAACGAGCGTTGAGATATTCGTTGTAAAATCCACCACATAGCTACCATTTATATCGGTGACTGTTCCGGTGGTTGTTCCCTTAACCATCACATTTACTCCGGGCAACGGTGTCTTGTCTTCCATTGAAATGACTTTTCCGCGGATCGAAGTTAAGTCAGCAGAGACTGATTTACTTCTTTCTGTACTTTTCGCGGAAGGAGCACCACGAGATTCGCTGGTGCCCACTGCTTCCATTTTTTTGCTTCCCCCTGAATGGCAGGCGAAACTTCCGTTACATCTGCTATCTCATCATTGGCAACAATTGAAAATTGCTCCAGTTCCTCAGGTTCAACTTTAACCGGAGCGGCTGCGATTTCAGCCATCACATTTTCTTCAACAGGTACTTGTTGGATAACCTTTTGTTCTTCTTTGCCGGTTCCTGAGGCAGTATTGGGAATAGACATACTTTCTATAGAGGATTGTTCGTCCTTAAATTTCTCGACTGTTATTTCTTGTTGATCCTCACGGGTAGGGCTTTCAGATACTTCAGACCGTTGTGCAAGCTCAACTTCGGGTTTGTTCAGACTAAGAAATACAACCAGCGAAACGCTCAGTAAGAATATTATGCTTGCCGCGATTCGTAGCGGTGTGAAAATTGGTTTGCTGGTTTTCTTAATAGCAGCTCTTCGTATTTCGTTAACATCATCGGAAAATGATTGTGATGAGATCTGCTCCAGGCCGTCCAGTGCATCCGCTAAAAAGGGATCGCTCAAGGCTTTTTTTTCCAGCGCATGCATCTCTTCGGGAGTGAGTTCTCCTTTTTTATATTTTTCTATATCGTAGCGATAATCACTCATTCCGTTCCATACAATTTTTCAAATTTCGTTTGCCATTTTGAATGTAACTCTTCACGTTAGAAAAGGAGAATCCTGTAAGTTCAGAAATGTCATTGTAGCATTTCTCTTGTAAGTAAAACAACCGTACGCACTCCTTTTGTTCATCTTTGAGTTCCTCAATGCACCTTTCCAGTTTTATCAGGTTTGTTTCCATTTGATCCTCTTCAGGTTGATGCATAAAAACCTGGTTTTCCACATAGGTATCATCAAATTCTTCAGATTTTTTTCCTTTACCTGACCGAATGCGCATCAGGCACTGATTTCGGGTTGTTACGTAAAGCCAACTTTTGAAATTACTTATTTCCTGCATTTTCAGGACTTCCGTTAACTTTTCGAAAAGTGACATGGCCGTGTCCTTTGCATCATCCCTGTTTTTTAAATACTTGAGGCATACTGCGTAAATCATGGGCGAATAACGGATATAAAGTGCAGAGCAATATTCAAGATCATCTGAAGCTTTATACTTCTTCAGCAGTTCTAAATCCGACAATTCCTTCAATTGCGCCACAGGTCCAAGTTAATATTTTCAGTAATGTTTATGGAAAAGGGTATGGCCACGCATCTCAGTGTTGTAATTAAACCAAAAAACAATGAAAAACAGAATTTTGATTTTGATTCTCATGGTTGCAGCAACCATAGGAATGCAGGCACAGGAACGAACCATCTCAGGCAGGGTAACCTCCGCAGATGATGGAAGTGTAATACCGGGTGTTAATGTTGTGCTGAAAGGTACCAACAGGGCTACCACCACTAATGTCAGTGGAATTTATTCATTAACTGTTCCACAAAAAGGAGGAACATTAATTTTTTCTTACCTGGGATTTAAACAAACCGATGTGGCCATCGGAGCTATCGATGTAATAAATGTTGTTATGCAATCTGATGTTTCTCAATTGAATGAAGTTGCTGTAACAGGCTTGATACGCCATAGGGGCGCTCCTTCAAAACAGACAAAATCAGGTGAGGCAGAATTGTCCGGAATTTCGTCAGTGTATTATGATATGGAACAATATCCTGTGCATAATACTGAGGAGTACGATGCAATTCATGAAAATATTTTTCATGGTGCTTTAAAGAACCCTTTGTCTACCTTTTCAATTGACGTTGATGCGGCATCCTACAGTAACATTCGCAGGTTTATCAGTAATGGACAGAAACCTCCAAAAGATGCGGTACGAATCGAAGAGATGATCAATTATTTTGATTATGATTATCATGAGCCTTCTGGCGATCATCCGTTTGCTATCTATACAGAAATATCCAAGGCACCATGGAATCTAAACCATAAGCTTGTTCATATAGGCTTGCAGGGAAAGAAGATTCCAACAGAAAATCTGCCGCCCTCTAATCTTGTCTTTCTGGTAGATGTCAGCGGCTCTATGCAGGATGTAAATAAATTGCCTTTGTTGAAATCTTCTTTTAAACTCCTGGTGGACCAGCTAAGACCACAGGATCGGGTTGCGATAGTTGTATATGCCGGAGCGGCTGGCGAAGTACTGCCCTCAACTTCTGGTGGTGAAAAGAATTTAATCGTTGATGCGCTGGACAAGTTGGAAGCGGGTGGATCTACAGCGGGCGGTGCGGGGATCAATCTGGCCTATTCTATTGCAAAGAAAAACTTTCGTGAAGGGGGCAACAACCGGGTTATCCTTGCAACAGATGGAGATTTTAATGTTGGGGAATCAAGTAATGCATCAATGGAGCGATTGATTGAGGAAAAAGAAAAGATGGGATATTTCTAACCGTTCTGGGATTTGGAATGGGCAATTATAAAGATTCTAAAATGGAGATTCTGGCGGATAAGGGAAATGGCAACTACGCATACATCGATAACATTCTGGAAGCTCAAAAAGTATTGGTGAATGAATTTGGTGGCACGTTGTTTACAATTGCAAAAGATGTGAAACTTCAAATTGAATTCAATCCCGCTAAAGTGCAAGCCTATCGATTGATTGGTTATGAGAATCGCATGTTGAAAAGCGAAGACTTCAATAACGACAAAAAGGATGCAGGTGAACTTGGGTCAGGACATACCGTAACCGCGTTATACGAAATTATCCCGGTGGGCGTGGAGAGTGAATTTTATAAAATCGATGAATTAAAATATCAAACCACAAAAGTCAGCCCGGAGGCAAAAAAAACTGAAGAGTTAATGACTGTCAAGTTCAGGTACAAAGATCCGAATGGGGATGTCAGCAAATTAATTGTTCATCCATTGCTTGATCAAAACCTTTCATTAGATAAAACGTCTGACAACTTCAGGTGGTCGGCTGCCGTAGCAGGATTTGGTATGATTCTCAGAGAATCAGAATTCGTTAGAAACTTCAGTTTGGAAGAAACCGTTTCACTAGCCCAGGGAGCAAAAGGGCAAGACAAAAACGGATACCGAATTGAGTTTATCAATATGGTGAAGTCACAGGTATTGATTGCCCGCAAGTAATCGGGTTTGTGAATAATATTAAAATAAGAGTCTGAAAGGACTCTTATTTTTTTGCTTTCGATTGTCAATTTAAAAGCTGAAATTTGCAGGTATTCCATTCAGTATGAACAAGATCAGTGCGGTTATTATTACGTTCAACGAAGAATTTACGATAGGCCGTTGTATTGATTCACTTATTCCGGTGGCGGATGAAATCATTGTGGTTGACTCCTTTTCGACCGATGGAACAAAAAAGGTTTGCCTGGAAAAAGGCGTTCGGTTTTTTCAACGGGAATTTATTGGATTTGCTGACCAGAAGAATTATGCTGTTTCACAGGCATCGTATGACTATGTTCTTTCACTGGATTCGGATGAATGCTTGTCTGATGAACTGATTGCATCAATTCTGGAGATCAAGAACCTGAGTTTATGTGATGGGTATACGATGAATCGACTATCCAGCTATGCCGGAGAGTGGATTAAAACGTGTGGCTGGTATCCAGACAGCAAGCTGAGATTATGGAACAAAAATAAGGGTACATGGTTTGGCAGGGGTATTCATGAAAAGGTAGAATTGGATAAAGGGGCCTGCATTCGTCATTTAAAAGGTGACATACTTCATCTTGCCTATGACAATATCACTCAGTTTTTAGAGAAAATTCAGCGGTACTCTGCGATCTATGCACGGGAGCATCGTTACCACATTCCTGTTTCAGTTTTTAAGGTTATTTATAAAACGGTTTTTGCTTTTATCAAAAGCTACATTATCAAATTTGGTATCATTGACGGATACAAAGGACTATTGATTTCAGCCTGTAATGCAAACTTTGTTTTTTATAAGTATTCAAAGCTGCTGGAAGCGAATAGGGTTTTAACCACATCCCTTATTGTATCCACCTACAACCGGGAAGATGCTTTGGAATTAACCTTGTTAAGTATTCTCAATCAATCTGAACTTCCTAATGAATTGATTATTGCTGATGATGGATCACGGTCGCAGACAAAGGAAGTCATCGACAAATACAGACGGAAATTTCCAATACCCGTATTTCATATATGGCATGAAGATACTGGTTTTCGCGCTGGTCAAATTCGCAACAAGGCAATAGCAAAGGCTTCATCTGAATATATTATCAGCATCGATGGAGATATGGTTTTACACACCAAGTTCATCCACATGCACAAAAATTCAGCGTGGAAAGGAAGATTTGTTCAGGGTTCACGAGTGCTTTTATCAAAGAACAAAACAGAAGAAGCATTAAAGACCAAGACCCTAAAATTCTTTGCATTTGAAAGGGGAATATCGAATCGCTTCAATGCAATATTCTTCCCCTTCTTAGCTCCTCTGTTTTCCAGAAGGAGTAAGAGGTTGGAGGGAACACGTACTTGCAATATGGCGTTTTGGAAAGAGGATTTTCTGGAAATCAACGGATTCAATGAAGATATAGTAGGCTGGGGTAGGGAAGACACAGAAATGGCCGTACGTTTAATGAATTGTGGTGTTGACCGGGTTAATCTGAAATTTGGTGGATTTGGATACCACCTTTATCACAAAGAGAACTCAAGAAGTCAGCTTTTAAAAAATGACAGCATACTGAAGAGCACCATTAATTCCAATCTAAAGCATTGCACTAATGGAGTTAATAAATATTTAAATGGATCAAATAATATAACCGTTGATCCAAAGCTGGAAGAAATCCTATCTTAAAGTGAGCTTGATCTGCTGAATGAAAGTTTCCGGTTTTTCCTTTGTCCGTAATGCCGTTAAGTTTGATTATCCAGTAGTTGAGGCTATAACCTCCATTTTACCACTGTGTAATGAGTTTGTCATAGCGGTGGGCAATTCTGATGACCACACGTTGGAGTTGCTGAAGAGCATCCATTCTGATAAAATCAAAATTATCCACACCGAGTGGGACGACACTCAACGGCAGGGAGGCCGTACTTTCGCTTTGGAAACCGACAAAGCTCTTCAGGCTGTTGCTCATGATTCAGATTGGTGCTTTTACATTCAGGCCGATGAAGTGGTGCACGAAAAGTATCATGAAGTTATTCAGAACGCCATGATTGAGTTTAAGGACAAGAATGAGGTGGATGGTCTATTATTCAATTACCTTCATTTTTACGGATCGTATGACTACACCGGTGAAGCCTATCGATGGTACAGGCGGGAAATCAGATTGGTTAAAAACAATCGGAACATTTATTCATACCGGGATGCGCAGGGATTTAGAAAGAAGGTCAATGAAAAATTAAATGTAAAATTAATCGATGCATTCATTTATCATTATGGGTGGGTACGGGAGCCGAAAGCCATGCGTGGAAAACAACGGAATTTCAACCACTACTATTTTGATGATAAATGGATTGATCAAAACGTTCCTAAAACGGAAATCTTTGACTACAGCGGGATAGACGCTTTGAAAAAATTTGAAGGAACTCATCCAATGGTAATGCACAAAAGAATTGACTCCATGAATTGGAAGTTCGATCATGATATCTCAAAGAAGAATTTCAAGGTAAAGGACCGGTTTAAACGGTGGGTTGAGAAGTGGTTTGGATGGCGCATTGGAGAGTACAGGAATTACAAGATCATTTAGAGCACAACAACCAGCGCTATTTTTCTTTTTACTATTTTTAGCCCTGAATGGAGGAAAGCAAAAAACAAGATTATTCCGAAAAGGAAAAGCTGGAGATTTTCAACAATGAGTTTCTTCCTCATATCAATTCCATGTACAATTTCGGGTATCGACTCACCCTGGATGAAGACGATGCCAAGGATCTTGTTCAGGATACCTATTTAAAGTCATTTCGCTTTATAGAATCATTCCAAAAAGGAACTAATGCCAAAGCATGGCTGTTTCGAATTTTGAAAAACAGTTTTATTAATGATTACCGTAAGAGAAGTAAAGAACCATCTAAAGTTGATTACCAGGATGTAGAGAGTTATTATAATTCAGATGATGTCGATCGTCAGATCACCACTGATTTGAGGGTGGAAACACTGCAAGACATGATCGGTGATGAAATATCGAATGCTCTGAATTCATTAGATGTTGATTTCAGAACGGTTATTATTCTTTGTGACTTAGAAGGATTCAAGTACGATGAAATGGCAAAAATTCTTGATATACCAATCGGTACGGTACGAAGCCGATTGCACAGAGCTAGAAATTTGTTAAAAGAAAAGCTAAGTGACTATGCAAAAAAAATGGGGTACAAAAACTAATGAGTCATGAGTTCAGCCGATAATCCATTCAAAAACTCAGACGGCACGGAACTGTCCTGCATCCAAATGCTTAACCTGATTTTGGATGGCGATGCATCACCGGAACAACATCAATATTTCAAAAAACATCTTGAGGAGTGTATGCCCTGCTACAAATCCCACGAATTGGATATAGCGATTCGTGATTTGCTAAAAGTGAAATGTTCAGGCAATCATGTTCCTGATGATTTAGTAAATCGGATTAAAACGGCATCTCAAAAAAATAACAATGGCAGGTAAAGCTTTGATCTTTTCCGCGCCATCCGGTTCAGGAAAAACAACTATTGTTAAACACCTTCTTGAAAATAACAGTGATCTCGGGTTTTCTATTTCGGCATGCACCCGTGACAGCGAGGGCGTCAGGAAGCAGATGGAAAAGATTACTATTTTCTAACGCCCGAAGATTTTAAAAAAAAAATTGATCGGGGAGAATTTATTGAGTGGGAGGAAGTTTATCCGGGAAATTTTTATGGAACGCTAAAATCGGAAATTGAGAGGATCTGGCAGTCAGGCAAAAATGTAATTTTCGATGTAGATGTTAAGGGTGGCATAAATCTCAAAAGATATTTTGGCGATAAGGCATTAGCCGTGTTTGTAAAAGCTCCTTCTTTGGAAGAGTTGAAGAAGCGGTTACTTGAGCGTGGAAGCGAATCCCCTGAAAGTCTATCAGATCGTTTGCACAAAGTAAAATTTGAGTTGGCATTTGAAGATCAATTTGACTGTGTATTGACTAATGAAGATCTTAATGACTCACTAAAAGAGGCCCAAAAGATTTACGATAACCTTAAGATTAAATAAGCCATACAATTGAGTGAAAAGGAAAAAGTTGGATTATTTTTTGGATCGTTCAATCCAATCCACATCGGCCACCTGATTGTAGCTAACGCTATGGTAGAAACAACGGACCTTAATAAAATATGGTTTGTTGTATCTCCTCAGAATCCGTTAAAGCCCAGTAAAGGTTTATTGCATGAGTTTGACCGATATGATATGGTACAGGCGGCTGTAGGAGATAACTTCAAATTTGAAGCCTCTGATATTGAATTGCGACTACCCAAACCCAGCTATACTTCTGTCACTTTAGTGCATCTAAACGAAAAATTTCCAAACAAACAGTTTGTTGTAATTGTAGGTGAAGATAATCTTGATAATTTCCAACACTGGAAAAATTATGAGGCAATTCTTAATCAGTATGGACTTTATGTTTATCCACGTCCAAGATCAACTAATTCTAAGCTTAAAGACCATCATAACGTTAGAATGGTACCATCTCCTCTGTTGGATATATCAGCCACTTATATCCGCGAACGCGTAAGGAACAACCAATCCATACGTTATCTCGTTCCGGAAGTAGTGGAGAGCATGATCCAGTCAAAGGGATTTTACAAAAGCTAATGGGTAATAGATTAACGTTTGTTTTTTGGACACTTTTTTTTGTCCTGACTATACTACGTGTTAGCGGTCAGGAAAATGTATTTCTGTTATCTGGTAGAATAATAACAACTGAAGGTACCCCATTACCTTTTACCACCATCTTTATCAAACAAAATGGTACCGGTACAGTATCCGATCCGGATGGCTACTTTGAAATCAAGTTGCCAATGGGCGAATACGAAGTCACGTTTCAGTTTATGGGATATGAAACGGTCATTCGAACTATACGATTGAATGAGCCAGTCAAAGTAGATATAGTTATGCGGGAGCAGGCTATTGTTTTACAAAATGTTACCGTCTATGCGGGCAATGAAGACCCCGCCTATACAATCATGAGAAAAGCTATTGCCAAGGCAAAATTTCATACCCAACAAATTGATGCATACACGGCAAAAGTTTACATCAAAGGGAGGGGTCAGTTAACGGATTATCCATGGATGGCAAAAAAGGCGTTGGAGAAAGAAGGCATTACAAAAGACCGTCTTTTTATATCGGAGTCCGTCAGTGAGATTAATTATACACGCCCAAATAAGTTTGAGGAGAAAGTAGTAGCCATTTATAGTAATGGCGAAGACAACAATACCTCTCCCAATGAATATGTATTCGGTAGTTTTTACGAACCCGAGATTGCTGAAACTATTTCCCCCTTGTCTCCGAAAGCGTTTGGATACTACCGGTTTGAATACGTAGGTTCTTTTCGAGATCGGGAATACGAGATTAGTAAAATAAAGGTAACTCCACGGTCACGAGGAGATAGTGTTTTTGAAGGAACATTATTTATCGTTGAGGACTGGTGGAGTATTCACAGCCTGGATTTTAGCACCATTAAATATGGGATCGATTTTAAGATCAAGCAGTTTTATCATCCCATAGAAGATGATAAAAACAGAGGGCTAGCATGGCTCCCCGTTTCACAACAATTTGGAGTTGACGGTTCGGTGTTCGGATTCGAATTTGAGTATCAATATCTGGCAACTGTTCGCGACTACAAAATCGAATTGAACCCTGATCTGGTACTTGAAATGACGGTCATTGATGAGAAAATTCAAAAAGAAGAAGCGGTCAAAATTAAAGAAGAACATAGCGAGAAAGGTCAGCAACTTCAGGAGCGCTTGTCTAGCGGAAAAGAAATTACTCGAAAGGAATTAAACCAGCTGATGAAGGAATATGAAAAAAATGAACTGAAAACCGAAGAAGATCCGGCCATCATTTCAAGTGCAACATTTTCTGTAGACTCACTGGCTCGTAAAAAGGATTCACTGTACTGGGATAACATACGGCCATTACCGCTAACAAAAAATGAAATAAAAGGGTACAAAAAAAGCGGACAGTATGGCTGTGGTTGAAAGAAAGCGTGAAGAAGGTGATACATTAAAGCCGTCAAAGAATAAAGGATTTCAAATCTGGGATATTTTGCGTGGCGATACGTATCGATTTAAAGATCGTACCAGTCTTGAAATTGCATTTCCAAATGGTGGCTTTAATACGGTAGAGGGATTTAATTTAATCTATCGGTTGAATTTTGTAAAACGCTGGACCAAAAGAGATTCGTCAACCAGTGATTTTCGTGCCCGGAATTCAAGACTCACAATCAGCCCGATAGGACGGTATGCGTTTTCGAGGGAGAAGCTCAGTGGCATGCTGCGGGTAGATTTTCGGTCGCCCAATCATAGGGTTACCCTGGAGGGAGGGAGCTATGTGGAGCAATACAATTCCGATGAACCCATTCATCATTATGTCAATACGTTCACCACGCTTTTTCTTGAACGAAATCTGATGAAATTGTATGATCGGGATTTTGTAGATCTGAACTATCGCTATCGTTTTTCTGATCAGGTATCAGCGTATGCGGGATTTACCTGGGCACGCAGGCACGAATTATTCAATACATCCGATTTAAAATTTTTTGATAATAAAAAGGAATCGTACACACTCAATGCACCGGTGAATTCTGAATTATCAGATACAAGTTTTCCGATTCACAAGGCCTCCATAGGCTGGGTGGGGTTAGAGGTCAGACCGTGGCAAAATACCGTCTGCGAAACGGCAATAAAATTCCCATTCCTCATTCGTCCCCCCTACTTTCCATTGACTACAAAAGAGGATTTGACGGGGCGTTAGGCAGTTTAGTTAGTTTTGATCGTCTTGAGATCGGGTTTCGGCATACACTGCGTTTTGGCATCCGCGGTCGACTGGATTTGAATGTGAAGGGTGGAAAATATTTCAGTTCTGATAAAATGTACTTTATGGATTACCAACATTTCATGGGTAACAGAACTCCGTTTGTCACGACAGATCCGGTAGGAAGTTTCAGATTGCTTGATTATTATTTATACAGTACGCGCGATCAGTATGTAAGCGCTAATGCGCATTATCACTTTCGTAAGTTTTTAGTAACTCAAATTCCGCTTGTCCGATTGACTGGAATTCAGGAAAATATTTTTATCAATTATCTTTACGCACCTACCTCTCAAAACTATACCGAAGTTGGTTATTCACTGGACGGCCTGCTTAGAATATTCAGACTGGAAGTGGCCACCGCATTTCAAAACGGAACCTATCTTAGTTATGGATTCCGGATTGGAATAAGCACGGCAATCACAATCGACTAGAATTGTAGGAGTGAGTATCCGCTTGCTTGCAAAGTGGTTACTGTCGTGAGCATGGACACCGCAACCTTTACTTCTCGGGCAATTTTTTCCCGCTTTACATCCCGACCAATTAGCGATTGCCCACAGACGATAAACTGAACACCTGCACCTGACAGTTCTTTTATTAAGGCAAGATTTGGGTTGTCTGTTTTGTATTTTTCCCGATAGGATGGGTTATCCATAATTGCATAAGTTGCCTGATTATGAATCACAACAGCTACGGTAAGGTTTTCAATGGGTACACCTGCTACTGCATGAAGATTAATCATTCTGGCTACATTATTAAAAGCAGGATTTAAATCAGCCGGATTGGTCGCTCCGGAAAGGGCATCAATTACAATTTTAAGATTTGTGCTTCCATTGGCTTTGAAATCAACATCAGGAATTTCATAGATACCTCCGTAATTTTTGATTACCGGGTATACTTTTTCCTGAGCCGGAGCAATCATTGAAAATGTGAGCAACACGATGGTGAATGTGGTTTTCATGAGAGTCGTTTTTAATTTCCACCGAAAGATGTGAATAATTGCGAACTTGCACACGTGGAATCGGGCTCAAAGGTAGAAATAGACATCAAGGAATTTTTCGATAAAAGGAAAAGCCTTCCATTGATTGATGTACGGTCAGAGGGAGAGTTTGAACAAGGCCATATTCCGGGATCAATCAATATCCCCATTCTGACTAACGCTGAACGCGAAAAAGTAGGCACAGACTATAAGCTCAAAGGCTCTGACGAAGCGGTGCTAACCGGATTTCGAATGGTGGGTCCAAGGCTTGATGCTTTACTGGAAGAGTCGAAGAAAAAAATCGGTGATAAAGCGTTGGTGTATTGCTGGCGAGGTGGGATGCGTTCCGATTATTACAGCCGGTTTATTTCCATGGTGGGCATATCATCACAACGACTTTCCGGTGGATATAAAATGTACCGGCAGCTTGCGATGGAATACTTTGCCAAGCCATATCAACTGTTGATGATTTCAGGATGTACGGGATCTGGTAAAAGCGAAATATTACGTGCCCTAAAAAGTGTGGGAGAACAGGTGATTGACCTGGAAGATCTGGCCAACCACAAAGGATCGGTCTTTGGTGGCCTAATGAAAGGGCCACAACCCAGTTCGGAGCAATTCCAAAATAATCTGTTTGAAAATCTCTACAAACTTGATGTTTCGAAAAGGATATGGGTTGAAGATGAATCTATCGCTATTGGAAAAATATTTCTACCGGAAGGTTTTTGGAAAACTATGAGGAGTATGCCGGTAGTTGAGATAAAGCTGGACAAGCAAAAACGCATTCAGCGGTTAGTTGATGAGTATGGTCAGGCAGATAAGAAAGAATTTCTTGATAAAATGGAAATGATAACAAAGAAACTAGGAGGCCAGCACTTTAAAGCTGCAAAAGAAAAACTGCAGGCCGATGACATGCACTCAACAATAGATATTTTACTTACCTACTATGACAAAGCGTATATCAATGCATTAAAGAATAAAGCGCATCGGAACG
>JAAUQD010000045.1 GCA_012032815.1 Flammeovirgaceae bacterium | reverse complement strand
AGCACAAAAAAGCCAATGACGCCAAGGATGATAAAAGGTAATCGTTTGTTACTCATAATTTTGTTGTTTAAAATTCTAAATTTTATTTAGTAGGGTTTTCTAACCTCGGAAGGCTAAGTAGTTTACCTATAATCAGCATTCCATAAAGTACGCCCCAGACTGATTCGATGGCACTAATATTTCTAACTAAGCGACTGGGCTCCAGCCCGTGATCGATACCGCCCAGTATACACATACTGAAAGTTACGCACTCCGAATAGTTAGGTAATCCGAGTTCCAAAGAAACCCCTAAACTACCGGGTTTTGCAATGGAAATCAAATCGTAAAGGCTTCCAAATGAGATTCCCACCATAAGAAAAACACAGGCCGCTCCCCAAAGTTTATCGGGAGTCAAATTGGAGCCAGAAAAGATGTCGCGTATTGCAAAACCTATCACTATGAGCTCAATTGGAAAGAGTGCTCCATGTAAAATCAACAAGTAGGTTTGCCGGTCTGAAAATTCAAGTACCTGGTAATAAGGGAACTCTGTGAGTATTCCGGTAAGAACAATTATCGAAAGGACAATCAGCGTGCTCAAAATAATGACTTTACTTTTGGTAAAGTTTCGCAGCAGGTCCCACAGTAAAAAGGAATACAACGCACCAAAGAATGAAAAAATTGAAATGATAAACTTTGAAAGCTGGCTTCCGCTTTCTTCTATGATTGGTCCGGATAATGTAAGGCCAAATCCGATAATCAAAATCTGTAAAATGACGACATTCCTGTAATCTTTTGCTTTTTCACGTTGAAGCTCAAGCCGGGTTAAAACACTACGAAGAGATAGCTTGGTCATGGATCTTTATTTAATAAGGTCCAAGATAAGTTTTAATGAAATAAGATTGGGGGCGGGTCATAAAAAAGCCCCGACAAGTCGAGGCTCTTAATAGACTGATATTTAAAAAATTACATCACCAAACCCACTTCCCATTCCAGAATCGCTTCCCGGAATTGGTTGTGCTGGGGCTGCGGGAACCTGTGCCGCAATCGGCTTTACCGCTTTTTTGGTTGCAGTTTTCTTCTTTTTAGTTGCTTTTTTAACTGCTTTTTTTGCCTTTTTAGTTGCTTTCTTAACTCCCTTTTTAGCTACTTTTTTTTGTGTTGCCTTTTTTGCTGCCTTCTTGCCTTTTGCTTTAGATTTTTTAGCAGCTTTTTTTGTCTTCTTTGCCATACCGATATTTATTTTTTTAAGTGGTTAATCTTTTCGGTTTATATGCCCGAAAAGTATCCTCAAAAGTAGATAACGGTTGATTGTGGTTGGTAGCGCACATCAAAAAATATTTTAACCGTAGTAGGTAATAAATCTTTACTTTGTGTTTGACATGAAAATCAAATCTTAGTTTTTGGCCAGGCAGGAATTTACGTCAAGGTTGACATCAATCCTGACCCTCATGGGTGTCTCAATCGGGTTAGGTAACGTATGGCGATTCCCCTATATGATGGGCCAGTATGGTGGCAGCGCATTTCTATTTATCTATTTGATTTTCACGCTCTTTCTGGCTATCCCGGCTTTAATGGCTGAATTAACAATGGGCAGGATAAGTGGAAGGGGTACTATCGATGCCTTCCGGAAAGGATTTGGAAGTAAAGTAGGGGTTCTATTGGGGTATTTCTTTATTCTGGTTATTACCATCTCGGGCTCCTACTATGTTGTCGTGGTTTCCAATGTGTTGTTTACTTCCATCTTTTCTGTTTTTAATGGCTTTTCTCCCTCTACTTTATCAGATTATCGAATCCTGCTGGCAAACGGATGGATCACCTTTGGTTTTTCTTTGGCGCTGATCATCTTTTCACTGTATATCATTCATCAGGGTTTGGTTGGGGGTATCGAGCGCATCAGCAAACGGGTAATGCCTTTGTTTTTTCTTGCCCTGGTTTATATGATCGTGCACGCATTATCATTGCCCGATGCCCTGGAGAAATGTGGGGAATTCTTACGGGCTGATTTCGGGTCGCTTCATTTTCCGGAAGTTTTCGCGGCCATGGGCCAGGCATTTTTTTCAGTAGGCCTGGGCGGAACCTTCGTTGTTGTTTATGGCGGATTTCTAAGAAAAACGGATAAAATTCCTTCGGTGGCATTGTATACAGGCCTCGGTGACGCCAGCGCCTCTCTTTTAGTCAGTCTGTTTTTGGTTCCGGCAATACTTGCATTGGGCATGAGTTTGGATTCAGGGCCTGGTTTGATTTTCGAGACCCTTCCTCAGTTGTTTAACATTATGCCGGGAGGAAGGATTGTGGGTTCGTTATTTCTCATTTCACTTTTTATAGTTGCTTTTTTATCACTCATTGCAGCCTACCAGGTTCCGTTTACAACGGTTCAAAACGAGTTCCCACTTATTGATCAACGGAAAATTCTTGTAACCATTGGAATTGTACAGGCCCTGTTGGCCCTTCCCATCAGTATGAATCCTGATCTGATAGGTTTTCTGGATTTGATTTTTGGATCGGGGATGCAAGTGCTTGGGAGTGTATTAATCGTTTTAGGGTTAACTTATGGAATAAGAAGGATGCCTGCCATGAGGGAAATGTTTGTATCGAATAGTTCTTCCCGAATAGCGCTTGTCCTTTATTTCTTGATCAAGTGGATAATACCCATAACACTACTGGCTGTTCTGGTAGGATATATTATTGATGTAACTCAATAAAATACTCAGTAACTTTAGAGAACATAAAGCTCAATTCTATGGCAAACAAATTGAAAAAAGATAAAGACAACATTGAAATGAATGTTGTTGAAGATTGTGATGGAATCATCACCATACGCGGTGGGGGAGGTAAGCGGGATTGGAACGGTATTCATTACAAACAAGGTATGTCTGCCAAAAATGTTGGATCTACGCACTTGTCGGTAAATGTGGCTACCATCCTCCGGGTGGTGTAGCGTACGCTCACATCCATGATGGGTTTGAGGTAATGCTTTACATTTTAGAGGGAAATGTGCGGCATGAGTATGGCGATAAATTGAAAAAGACATTAGAAAACACGGCTGGGGATTTTATTTATATAAAATCAGGTGTGCCTCATGAAGTATTTAACATGAGTGATACAGAACCCGTGGTGGCATTCGTTTCCCGCTCCAGTGCTAACGAATGGGATAAAATTGTACCCTACGACAGAGAGAAAGGAATAATCATTTCAGAAGGCAAATAAGATGGATCAGAAGAAAGGTATCGAAGCGCTCAATCAGGATTTTAAAAAATACGAGCAGGTAAAGAAAGACCAGGCGTATCATCTTTCTGAGCATGCTGATGTTGAGCAGTTTGATGCGGAGTATGTTATAAAGACGTGTGACATGCGCTTGTTCTTTGAAGGGGGAGAGGAGGGAAAGAAAAAATTTGCTCTGCAACTTGGCGAAGCTATGGAGGGTATTGGTTTTACCATTCTCACTGGCCATGGGATTAAAGCGGAGTTATATGATCAGGCAGAAAAAAAGATTCAGGAATTTTTTGAGACGACTACCCGTGAGGAAAGGATGAAATATCATGCCAGGCGTCATGGCTCTGTCAATCAGGGATATTTCCCGATGAAGGAAACCACAATTATCCATCCTGACCTGGTTGAAGGCTGGGTTTTTTGCAGACGGGCTTTTAATTTTAATAACGATCCGGCATTTGATGAATCTGCCTACTGGCCCCGCACCGGCTATGAACCCTTCTTTAGAAATTTATGCCTGCAGCATGAAAAACTAATTAAGCCTATCATGCAAAGCATCATGCGCTTTTACAACAATGATCCTCACGGGTATGATGAGCGAATGACCGGAACAAATTTTGGGTTCCGGTTTAACTATTATCCGCCCATTACTCAGGAAGACGATGCATCAGGTGCCGGCCGAATGTTGGGTCATGAAGATGTGGATTTGTTTACTATTCTTCCGGCTCAGTCTGTGGATGGCCTGCAAGTTCTTAATCGTGAAAATGGGAAATGGATTCGATTGGTGGCACCAAAAGGCAGCATCATCATGAATACCGGGGATTACATGCAGCGCATTACCAACGACCGGATGCCCTCCACAACGCATCGCGTCAGCAAACCAAAAGAGAAATTACTCTACGGTAAACCCAGAATAAGTTTTCCGATGGCCGTTTATGTTTGGGAAGATGAGATTCTGGAGGTATTGCCAAATACCGGTGAACCCAAGTACGAGCCAATTCGTGCAGAAGATTTTCATACGCGAATCACCAGCAAGTATTATGGCGATGATTACGCCAAGAGCAAGTAGACTTATTTTGAAAGTGACTTTACTTCTTTGATAGCGATATCAATCTCTTTCTCTGTATTGTAAATAGAAATTCCCATACGGGTTACACCTCCGCCTTCGAGCAACCCTAGTACTTCCATGACGCGGATGGCATAAAAGTGTCCATCCCAGGCGCAGATATTTTTCGTTGCCAGGTGAGTACAAACTTCCTCCGCTGTTTTATTTTTCAAGGTAAACGAAATAGTTGGCGAGCGTTCGAATTTTCCAAACGGCTGACCGATGATTGAAAGCCCGGGTATTTCTTTCAGGCCATGATATAATCGTTGTGCCAGTTTGTTTTCATGTTTACCAATATTTGAATAGGCTGAAATAATTTTTTCCCGTAAACTATTTCCTTTTCCCTGCTGTGAAATAAACTCGACCGAAGCGGTGACGCCAGCAATGGCCGCATGATTTAGTGTACCGGTTTCAATGGAGTAAGGAGCCATCTGATTTGTTGTGCGCAATCTATCCGTTGGCAATCGATCTAATAAGCCTGGTTTGGTATAAAGTAAACCCACATGTGGTCCATAGAATTTGTATGCCGAGCAAAGAAGGAAATCACAACCTGAAGCTTTAACATCAATAGCGAAATGTGGCGCATAATGCACTGCATCCAGCAACAGCCACGCATTGTATTTATACGTTATTGCACGTGCCCACATGATATCGTTAACCGTACCGATGGCGTTGGAAGCCATGCCCATGGCAACTAACCGCGTATTACTGTTCATCTTTTTTCAAAATCAACATAGTCGAGTAAGCCGTTTTTCAACAGATTGACTTCGATGACTTTTATACCAAACTCGCGTAGCGCTAGCCACGGTCCGCGGTTTGATTCATGATCAAGCTGCGTGATGAGTATTTCATCTCCCGGATGCAGCATTCTTCCTATAGCTCTTGACAATGAGTAGTTGAGAGAAGTCATGTTTTGACCGATGGAAATTGTTTCAGGGCCCTCAGCGCCAAGCAATGCAGCAACACTTGTTCGGCACTCATCGATTACACGATCCGTTTCATGAGCTGTGATAAAAGCTCCATGCGAATTGGCATTTGACTTCTTATAATATCCTGAGATCGCATTGATGACGAAATCAGGCACCTGGGTTCCACCGGGGCCATCAAGAAAAATCAAAGAATTTCCCTGATACTGCCTTATTAAGGAGGGAAACTGTTTACGGATTTCGGTAGAGTTAATGGCCATGTAAATAGTAGTTTAAGTCATAACTCTGCTAACCTATTACTTTTTTACAGAATATGTCCAACATCATGCTTTGAGCGGCAGTTTTTTTATAACATGCGTAAAAAATATCTAACCTATGAAAAACGTTACCCCTTATTTCATTTTAGTATTCATTTTCCTGATGGCTTCTTTACCAACTGCAGTGGCGCAGGAAGAGCCTGTTGTTAAACCCTTTATCAGGAAGCAGAAAGGTGTAGGCATTGTTGCGGGCGACAGTACCTTTTCGCTGAAATTCCAATTTAGAATTCAAAACCGTGCAAGGTATAATTCGGTATCGGATTCAGACCTGTCTCCTGAATCCTTTGAGTTCAGAGTGAGGCGTTTGCGTTTGAAACTGGAGGGATTTGTGGTTGATCCACGACTGACCTATTACGTTCAGCTTTCATTTTCCCGTGGCGACATGGATTGGCGTGGACCCGATGATGCGGTAGTCAACAGTAGTCCTAACCTGGTGCGCGATGCCATGATTTTCTACAACCCAACCAAAGATCTGAAGCTTGGATTGGTCAGACCAAACTTCCCGGCAACCGTCAGCGTGTAGTTTCGTCCGGTGATCAGCAGTTTTATGACCGCTCAATAGTCAATGCAACGTTTAACATCGACCGCGATTTTGGCTTTTTTGCTCACCTGACAAAAGATCATTTCGCTTTGCGTGGAGCACTGACCAGCGGTGAAGGCAGAAACTCGGTGCTTTCACCAAACAGCGGATTGAATTACACGGGAAGGTTTGAATGGCTTCCTTTGGGTCGATTTACAGACGGCAATGATTATATCGAAGGAGATCTGGCACGTGAGCCAATGCCTAAGCTGAGCGTTGCGGCAACCTATAGTTATAATGATAAGGCTGTACGCCAGGCTGGAACACTGGGTAATGATTTATATGAGGCACGCAATATTGATAACTATGAGTTTGATCTTTTGTATAAACACAAAGGATGGGCGTGGTACTCAGAGTATCAAAACAGAAGTGTGACTAATCCAATAACCGTGAATTCCACTGACCCGACAAAAACTCGCTTGATGTATGCGGGCCAGGGTTATATGTCGCAATTGAGCTATCTGTTTAAAAATAATTTTGAAATTGCAGGAAGGTTTTCATCCACTATTCCTTCCTCATCCATTTATGACGATCCCGGTTTCCCCTCAATCAATATTCAACAAACCGATCAGTATGAGTTGGGCGTTACGAAGTACCTGAACGGACATCGGGTGAAGATACAGGGAGCACTGGTGTATATTTCAGAAAAAGATTTACGCACGGATTTGCGGGGAGCTAATGTCTGGTCTGCAGTATTTCAGTTTGAACTTGGTTTGTAGTCGTTATTGAACTTTAATTATAAACGTTAAATCAATATCCGTTTCACCATCTTCTGATGTAGTGGTAAAAGATTTAATCCCCGGTTGATGTTTTAGTAGTAACCTGAAATTGCTTTGTGCGGGAGTAGATACCGTTGCCCATGTCGTGGATAAACCTATCGGCAGGCCGTTGATGTCGAAGTCGTTGTAGTTGACATCATTATCCCGCTGACCATCGCCAATATTTCCTGGTCCAACAGGATTTATAAAGACATCCGACCAGCCAAAGTAGAACATATGTTCGTCACCCTCGTCTTCAATTTCCGATGTAATGTCTGATCCTTCCAGTGTATTTTCAAGCTTTAATGATAACGTATAGGTTTTATGAAGTTCCAGAATAATTTCGTCCAACTCTACCGGAGCACTGCCATCACCATCCGGATCAAAAGCGACATAGACGAGATCAGGCCCTGATCCTCCAGCCGGGGAAAAGGTAAGCGTTACTTTGTTAATTATTTCTTCCTCATTTTCGGGTGTGGGTTCTTCAGGGTCGCAACCGCAAAAAACAAACATCATAATGACAAACAATCCTCCAATCCATTTTAAACCTGTTTTCATAGTTATTATAATTTATATGACACTTTTATTATTGTATTAAATCCTGTTTCGTCTGCATAATACCGCAGCCTGTTCATGTAGTTTCTGTAACTCACATTGAACAAATTTCTAAGTTGAATTGAAAATGAAAATTTTCTGAATTCAGTATTCCAAAAAAGATGGTTAAGAGATATCCTTCCGGTGCCGGGAGAATATCAAAGTTGGAGGAATCACTGGCGAATATATCGGTGCCGGTTTCCCCTGAATCGATTAGTTCGGAAATGGTAATTACACGAGGCGCACGATTTTGTTTAAACGTGTAATCCAGTACAAACTGAAGTTGTGAAGTGAATTTTGACGAAGAAAACGGATGGATAGTAAGCTGGTAACTAAGTACCGGAGGAGGGATACCAACAAAAACATCCTTCGTATCAATTTGTTGTGCCCAAACATAACTTCCTTTCACTTCAGATTGAATTCGTGGGCGATGTTGAAATGTTGCGCTTGCATCGATTCCCCAAAACAAGGCGTCATCCTGTTTCCAGATAAAGAATGGAAAAACTCCGCGTACATTGGATGTGATGCCGGCAGGTTGTGAATAGAAATAATTCTGTATGAAGTTTACATAACCGGTCAGTTCGAAATTTGTTTTTTCTTTATTGACATTCAACGTATTTAGCCATTTAAATCCTTTTTCTGAATGTACCGGTTTTTCATTTTGAGTTAGAACGGGAATATCCGTATCAACATTACCGTTTGAATCGGTCTCATACCGCCAAAAACCATAGTCAAATACTGATTGGTGCCTGCCGTATGCATAAAGCTCCGCTACATTTGGAGCGCGCCAGGCTGTACCAATGTTTGTCCTGAACGTAGAGTTTTGGCTCAGGTTTTTTATCCAGCCCAGCGTGGCGGTGAGATTGTTAAAATCAAATTGATCGACATATTGAATATTCTGTGCATCAAGACCAATGATGGAATTGTATTGATAGTCATATCGGACACCCGCCTCTATTGAAGAGGAGGAAAGTACCCATGATTCAATGGCGAAAATACCGGCCCGGGTTTGTGTATAGTTTGGTACAAACGAAATCGTATTCGTTCCGAAAATATTTTTGTTTTCCTGAAACTGAAATTGTACCCCAACACTGCCAGAATGATTGTCCGCTTCCGGATGATACCAGATACCTTCCATGCTGTGTGTTTTGAGTTCAAGATCTATGGCAGGAATTTCATTATTCGTTCCTCTTCGCACATCAAATTCTTTGCGAAGGTTATTTTGAAATCCATATTGAAAAAGGAAACTATGTTTCTTTCCAAAAAAAGTTGACTTGAGTTTCAGTAAATCATGAGTGACTTCCTGCTGTGGATTACCAATTTCATAACTGAACGGTGCAGTATACAAAGGAGGCTCTTCTGAAATGGCATGTTCAAGATCTTCAAGCGAGCCGTTAACCGAACCTTTCAGGATTCCCAGGTTTTGAAAGAAATGAGAGTAATATGCCTCGATGTCTGCGCTGTGCAGGTGGTACCGCAATCCCACACCTGTACTCCATTCTTTCTTGCCTGTATTCGTCAGCAAATAATCGGGGGCATGGAGATCACCTTGTTGAGTAGCGGCAATGTCAGCTTTCCAACTCAGCCGTTCATAACCCTGGCTAAGGTTAGCGTTAATTTCTCCCGACCGGCCGTTCGTACGACCTTCCAATCCCACAGAACCCTGAAGGGGCGTGTGTAATTCAAAAGGTTTGGGTTGAATGAGAATCACTCCCCCCAATGCATCAGCACCGTACTGTACTGTTGATGCTCCTTTAATACTTCAATACGATCTGCCTGTGAGGCATCAATCTCCGGAGCATGTTCCACACCCCAGTTTTGAAATTCGTGGCGTATCCCATTGTTGATAATCAATACCCGGTTGCTGTGCAGTCCATGAATTACCGGCTTTACTATATTTTGTCCGGTGCTTATGGTGGATAACCCCGAAATGTTTTTCAAAGCATCACCCAGGTTATCCGATCGGTAGTTGTACAGGTTGGCAGCAGTAAGTTCTGAAGAACCTATAGATTTAATACCGGCGTTCATGCTCAGCTTCGATTATTACACTTTCCAGCATAACCTGATCGGGCGCCAAAAATATTTTAGGGTTCGGATGATGGAGATCGTGGTGATGAATAGTGGTTTTGTATCCAACAAAAGAGACTATTAAGTGAACTTCCTTATCGCATACATTATCGATGGTAAAAAATCCCTTTTCATCGGTGACGGCACCACGCGTTGAATTTTCTATCCGTACTTCAGCAAACGGCAGAGGTTCTTTAGTTTGTAGATCAAGAATCTGACCCCGCACAACGAATGTACAGGAGTCCTTTTTTGATTGGGACATAGCAAACATACTAAGACAAACCAGAATTGCGCTGAAGAAAATTCGCATGGGTGTCAGGTACACGCTTTGCAGGTTCCGCTAAGAATCAGATTTGCTTCTTTCACCAGATAGCCGGCAAGACGAATGTTAGGCACATGTTGTTCTTCCAGGCATTCGATCGCCCCGCAATCATCGCACTTAAAATGAGCATGATCATGTTGGTGCTTTTGAGGAGTGCAATCATTGTGGCACAATGCGTAGCGGGCATATCCGCTATCATCCGGAATGCGATGGAGAATTCCTTTCTCTATAAATGAATTGAGTGTACGGTATAACGTTACCCGATCATAATGCCCCAGTTGGTCTTCCAGGTTTTTGAATGACCGGGCCTTTTTTGAATGATGAAACACGTTCAAAACATCCACCCGACAATCCGTTATCCGCAAGGCATGCGTTTTGAGAACGGTCTTGTAATCCTTGTTTTTCATACTGCAATAGTAGTATTAGTGCAACACTATTGCAACTATGAAATTAGATTATTGGTTTAGTTCATTCCACCCTTGCGTGTTGGTGATCGTGGAGTAGGCCACTTACCGGGTTCTCCGGTTCTCGGATTGATGGGCATTACCCGCTGCTCGCGCGATGTTTTTGTTTCTTCCTCGCAGGCTTTGTACACCAGAATGGCCGCCAGAATTACGTTGCTGCGAACATCATCAAACACAATCTTATCATACGTATCGCGGTTGGTGTGCCATGTATAATTTCCATACGACCAGCTAAGCGAACTCAATGAAAAAGCAGGAGCACCCGCTGCAAGAAATGAAGCGTAGTCGGAGCCGCCTCCACCCGGTGAGCCGGGAAAGTTGGTTTCAATATCTTTGGTGATTTCACTCGGAACAGCAGCTAACCACCTTCCCATATAATCATACGAATGAATAAATCCCTGACCGGAAATATTGGCTACCCTTCCTGTTCCATTATCCTGATTGAACAGGGCCTGCAGATTAGTCACAATCTCCGGATGGTCTTCCACAAAACCCCGTGACCCGTTGAGTCCCTGCTCTTCACTTCCCCAGTGTCCCACCAAAATGGTACGCTTTGGGTTGGGATATACTTTTTCAGGATGCGCATGACTTCCATCATCATGATTGTGCCCGTACCATTGTCAGTCGCGCCTGTGCCGCCATCCCACGAATCGAAGTGAGCGGAAAGCATGACATATTCATCCGCTTTAGAACTTCCTTTAATTTCTGCGATGGTGTTGTAAGTAGGTGCAACACCCAGATCTTTTGATTCCGATACCACTTTTATTTTAGGGCTAGCACCATTTTCAGCAAGGCGGTATAACAGGCCATAATCTTCCAATGAAATGTCTATTGTAGGAACTTTCTTTGTTGATGCACTGAAAATTTTATTCACGCCAAAACCTCTCGACCAGTTGCAGGCGAGAACACCTACCGCACCGGCATTTTCCAATGCAGTTGAAAGATCGCGTCTTCCAAATCCGGTTTTGGATAATCTGTCGTTCCATGCTTTGGTAATCTCATCGCGTTCGTTCTTCATTTTCTCAAACGATTCTTTGGTAGCAAATTCTTCCCAGTTGTAATCAGGACGACCTGTGGGTTGATTCATGGAGATCATGACGAATTTTCCTTTCACACTGGGCAACCATTTTTGAAAAGCAATTGAATCGGCCACATCTGGAAGAATAACCACTTCGGCAGTAACTCCCTTGGCTGGGGTGGCAGGACTCCACGCTAACTGCATACCTTCCAAACTTTTTATCCGTGGATGTACCAAATCAATGTGGGTAATACCACGTTCCCATGCACGCCACTCGCCCCACTTTTCATTTCGGGCTGTAATGTTCCAGCTATTGTATTTCGCTACCGCCCAATCGTGCGCCTTTTGCATTTGAGGAGTGCCTACAAGGCGAGGGCCAATGCCATCCATGAGTTCATACCCCAGTTTCTCCAGCTGCGAATTGCCGTTCGCTTCTTTTATAATGCTTTCGATAATGGGATCCTTGGATTGTCCTGCGACAAGCAGGGAAACACAAATAAACAAGGTAAGAGTGAAAAGTTTTTTCATTGTAATCATGATTTTATCCTGCGAAGATAAAGATCAAATGGATACGGGGAATATCAATTCAATGGAGGGTGAGTACAGCACGTAAACGGTCAGGACTCTATTTCAGAAAAGTAATCTATCAGTAAAAAATTAGTTACCCATCTTAAAGGTAATAGGAAACGAAACTTTAACGCGAACGGGTTTGCCGCGTTGCTTCCCGGGTATCCATTTGGGCATTAGACCCATCACGCGAAGTGCTTCGTTATCGCAGCTGGTGTCAAACCCACGCATCACCGTTGGATTGGTAATCGTGCCATCTTTCTCCACCACCATAGAAACAAAAACTTTGCCTTCAACGCCCATTCTACGTGCGGCTGACGGGTACTTCAGGTTTTCAAAAAGAAATTTCATTAACTCTGTATCACCACCTGGAAATTCGGGTCTGGTTTCTACAATCACGAAAATTTCATCACTAACCTCTTCAACTTTAGGTTCCAGCACGATTGGTGTATATGCCTCCTCATGTTCTACTTCTGAAATATCAATGATCACCTTAACATCTTCTTCGATTTCTTCTTCATCCGGTACTTCAATGACCTGCGGCTGAATGATAGCAGGAGGCTTTGGAGGTTCGTGCTGTGTGGGAGGGATGTTGAGCAGTTCTTCCTGTACCGTTAAATCACTGGTTATGATTATGGAAGGTTCATCCGCACTTTTCCACTCAAATGCCAGAATGACGAAGCCGAGTGAAGCGCACAATGAAAGACTGAAAAAAGACTTCTCAGTTTTTCCAGATTTGCTCCTGATGTTTTTTTATTTTCCATCTATTCCGCTCGCAATATTCTATTTAACGGAAAGGTGTGGCTTGAGGTTATTCAGATTCGTTTTTTATGATTTATAGGTAATTGCTGCAGATTAGCGTTAGATAATGAATTAAATGTTTACCGGTTCAGAAAGGTTTACTCAACACATCCCTTATAAAAGGGATTGAACGGAAAAACAGCAGCGTTGAAAAGTTTGTTTTGAATGGCAATGTCTTTTGTAATCAGGTTTTGAGCTTCCGTTTCATCTTTCGCTTTTAACAGAATCATACCTGTATCGCTGTACCGCCCACCCATGTCAATTCTTTTCGATTTTCTTAATTCGCTAAGATGCGATGAATGTTCTTTAAAATAAAGTTGCTCTTGGGGCTGCTTGCTGGTATCCCAGTTTTCTCCGAGGGTATACAACACGATATAGTACTGCGTAGCATTTTGATATGTGGTGTCTTGGGCAAACCCAACCGTAGCCAGGCAGATCATAATAATGGTTACAAAAATAGTTTTCATTTGTTTACTTTATGGGGTGAATGAATTTGTACAACACCAAACAAAATCCCCCTGTCAAAATAGTTGCCAGAATATCCCACGGATCGATGGGCTTGCCGAGCAGGGGATGAGCAATCTCATACACCGCCACACTGATGGCAATGGTTTTTATTAAAAACAGGTGTTGACTTCTTCCTTGTCCAATGAATCCGATCAAAACAAATACCGTGGCGATCGTCCCCAACGAATTGCCGATTGTATCAGCCAGATGAAAGTCATTGATGTTGTTTTTATAAATGTAAGGCCGGTAAAAGGGCCGGGCTATAAATTCATAAATCAACACAGCAGAAAACCCAATCGACAGGTTGATGATTCGTTCTCTGGTAAATCTCCAGGTGGCAATTCCTTGTTTAAGGTCGTTGATGGTCATGGTTATTTTAAAATAAAAACGAATTTACATAGGCACATAAATCTTTAACAGGATTAGGGCAGGTAATTGATGGTGGATTACGGATTTTGGTTGAGTGGTCTCACTAGAACTGAGAGTTTTTTTGGTGCAACTTCGCAATAGGCGGTAGTCAGTAAGTCTACAAGCAGCCCTTTCTTTACCTTTTAATTTCAATCCATGTCCAGCCTTGTTTACCCCACTTATTGGCAACCGGGTAAATGGCCTTCCTGTCTATCGATGAAAAAACATCCTGATCAATTTCAGATAATTTTATACAGACTCTTTTTGTTTTGTCATCGTAGGTTGCAAATATTTTCTTTTTCACTCTGAACGAAGTCTTTTCAAAGTGTGGCGCTTCCATAGTCTCAGGAAACGAGAGCGCAAGTTCTCTTAGTCTGTTATTCATTTCTGTATCACACTAAGTACATTAAAATTATTGCAGTACGCTATTTTAATCCACGCCATCGTTGGTGTTCTTCACCAAATACTGGGTTCATCTTGAACACTACTTATGAATAACCATCCCTTTCATTTCGTTCAAAGAAGTTTGCATTTCTGCCAGGATTATAATGAGTGTATTCATTATCGCATGTTGTCAAGAAGACCAATATGGGCGTAGGCTTACCGCTTCGTTGCCTGCTTCAAACTATTTTCTATCCACGTTTTAATTTTGTCAAACGTTAATTGACCTCTTGCTGCGTTGATTACAAAATTATATTTAACGTCTTGGTCAACTTCGATATCAAGTTGATTTCTTTTGAGGATTAAGCGCAATAAAACATAGGCAGTCCTTTTGTTACCGTCAATAAATGGATGATTGGACACAATGCTTTCAAAAATTGCTGCGGCTTTGTCAACGGGGTCAGGATATAAGTCTTTCCCGTCAAAGGTCTGAAATGGTCGTCCAATGGCTGATTCTAATATCCCCCTATCTCTAATTCCTTTCGTTCCACCAAACCGTTCTATAAGATGTCATGAATTTTTTCGACTTCACTAATTTCTATCACTTAGCAAGTCGTTCGAGAAGGTCTTTGTCTTCGGATAAAATATCTCTCAAATCCTTCATCAGACTTAGTCTTTCTGCCGGCAGCTTCTCAGCTTTCTTCAAAAAGTCTAAGATGTCTTGAAGAACACTTTCAGGAACTTTGTCTAAGGATTTCTGAATCTCCGATTTAATCTCCTTTGTGGTCATAATTATTTTAATCTTACCCAAATTTATCGAAATTTTATGAATTTTATTTCGGTCTGGCAATGAACCGCAATAATGTAGTTAATGTGGCTACCACGCCATCGTTGGTGTTCTTCACCAAATACTGGGTTCATCTTGAACACTACTTTTAAATAACCATCCCTTTCATTCTGTTCAAACAAGTTTGCACATAACGGGTGTTTTTTATTCTCACATGTTGGTTAAGAAGATCAACATTGGGGCGTAGATTGTTTGCCTGGGTGATTTCAATTTTTTGAAGCGTTAAGTTCTTTCAACAGCAATGTGTTTAGCCGAGTGTATTCAGCCTTTAATTCCGGATCGGCTTTTTGTGCACCCTCAAGGGATTGTTCGGCAGCCTCAATCGCACCCTTCGTATCGCCTTTACGCTGTAGGATCAATGCCTGCCGGTAAAGCATTCCAATGTGCCCGGGATTTTTCTCAATTGCCATGGCCATTAATTCAGCAGCCCGATTGATGTCGATGTCATTTTCATAATAAAACATGGCGGCCTGAAAATAAGGGCGAGGTCCATCATTTTTCAGAGCCAGTTCAAGCTGTGGAATTACGGTGCTTTTTAAGTCAATCTTTATTTCAATCGGCACAATTACGTTGTCCCAGGAAATATTGAGTACGCCTTGGTCTGAACCTATCTGATCTATACTCATGGTAAACGTTTCAATTATTTTCTTTGACAGGGCAGGGGTTACCGCAAATCGCGCTACATCGTTCGCTGCATTGTACCTGTACGATCCCCACTGTCGTTTACTTGTCTGTAAAATAATTTCCCATGATGTTTTACCGGGTATGGTAAACAGTTCGTACCTCCCCGAATCAATGGCGTGGCCTGCCAGCTTCACCGGTGTGTTAAAGAACAGTTCGGTGGCTGAGTCTGAACCTGTGCGCCAGATTTGCCCGTATGGTACGAGGTTGCCGAAAATCTCCGGCCGTTTTTATTGGGCCTGTTGTACGTGATCTCGATTTGGGTGGAGGCAATGGTCTGGGTCAGGGTTGCTTTCGAATTCGTTTTAGGAATGATGAAAGTACCGCTGTTATTTTGTGAAAAAGCGGGTAAGCAGTTAGCCATAAAAAAAAGCAGCGAGAAAAGGGTTGGTATCCGTTTTTGAATCATACAATCAGTTTGGCTCAAGTTCGATTAAATACACCACATTTTTTATTTTGATGCGGAACTTTGATAGTGTTATCAGGAAGATACCCCATTCATTAGTAGAAAAGTTTTGCGGTTAAATATAGGGGAGCAGGAAACGGCTTAATGTAATGCGGCTATTACAAGCCATCGTTGGTGTTCTTCACCAACAAATACTGGGTTCATCTTGAACACTACTTTTAAATAACCATCCCTTTCATTTCGTTCAAAGAAGCTTGCATTTCTGTCATGTTGGTTAAGAAAACCTACATGGAGGTAGTTTTATCTCACAGCTATTTGGCTTTCATTTTGTTTCCTTTTGCATCGTGTGTTACTTCTGCAAGTCCAAGCTTTTCCATTAATGGAGGAATGTACATTCCCACTCGTCCACGGAGTCCTTTTTTCAATCCGTACCAGCCTTTAACAGGATTTTTAATTGAGCGTCCCCAGGCTTCAACAGTTCCTTCTTTTGCAGGCTTTTGTTCGTCAGCACTGCCGAGCTCCATCCAGTCTCCGTGCTTTTTAAGCATTTTATGCAGGTCGTCAATTATGCTTATGTTATATAGCAAAACCGTTTTGCCCACCGTGCACACTAAAACTTCTTTTCCGTCTTTTTCGTCCACATGCATGGTGTATTCAGATGTCAATGGCGGGGTTTTTAAAACCATTGGTTTTTCCTTTGTACCGATTTTATTTTTCATTTAGAATTATTGTTGAGTTAAAAAATGTCGTTTGAGGAACCGATTAAAGTTAATTGTTCCTGTTTAGGCGGAACTTCAAGTTCACCTGATTTTAATTGCTCCTGAAAAAATTTAAAGGATGGCAGCTCATTTAACCGTTTCTGGTCATCGTCCGTTTTAAAAAACGCGGTATGAGTAAATGTTTTATTATCGTCAGACATGCAGGCATGGTAATTAATACCCGGATGATTGGCTTGTTGTAAATCAGTCATCACATTTCTTATGTTGCCCTGATTTTGTGCGGAGAACGCTGCCTTAGTGGTGTAGGTTACTTTAACTATTTTCATTGTATTAGAAATTATTTATCCTGCATAATGATTTCTGATTCCTTCTTTAAATCGTTTGCAAATTGCTCAAACGACTGATCAAAGGAGGGTATCATTGGAGCATACAATGGAAACATTAATCCGCCAATTTTCTCGGTCATTGAAAATGTTAAGGTTCCGTTTTTATTTTTTGTGATCGTATACGTGCGTTCTCCTTGTCCGTCTCCCCAGACTAACTTCCGCTCCACATCAAATTCTTTCACCTTAAGTTTAAAAGTTCGCTTTGCATCCAGGGTTGATTTTAGTTTAATTTTTTCACCTAAAGCAATGTTGCCTTCAATAGAAGTAACGGTCGAATTCCACCGGGGATAATCAGATGCTTTGGTTAACAGCGCCCAAACGACTGCCGGGTCGGCTTCAATTTCGATACGTACGGATGTTTCTCTGTGAAAGGTCGTTTTAACGGTTGAGGCCTTTCCGCTTTGAGTGATTATTGATGCAGTACTCATTTGTGATGGTTAAAATGGTGATTAGCTGTTTTATTTTGTTTCCTCTTTTGACGCCCGGGCAAAACAAAACGATAGGGTTAATCAGCAATTTTTTCCTGGAATTTTTCCATTACTTGTCTATTGTGCTCTAAATGATGCAGTTGCAATTCAGATGAGGTTGATGTAAAGGGATCAATTTCTTTCAGAATATTCATTCTTAAGTCAAATAAATGTTCTTTGTCTCCGCTTTCGGCTTCCGCTACTAAATCAATTTTCATTAACTCTTCCTGCGTATTTTGCTTGGGGTTGAAAATACCGTTGAGTTCAGAACACTGATGGCACACCCCTTCTTTGTTGATCAAAGCGCATCGTCCATCAAAAATGGAGATCATTTTGACCTTCCTGTGTGCAGATAATATTTCACCATGGATTCCGTAGTGTTGAGAATGGTGGATATTTCAGACACTTTAAACGCATAAACTTCTTTTAGGAAAATGCAAAGTTGCTGCTCCAACGGCAATGATTTTGAAATGCACGTAAAACAAAAGGCAATGTGCTCCTTTGCTTCATACTGTCCGTTGGTTGAAGTCATTCGGATAGTCATTGCTTCCCGGAAAAACTGTTTGTTCGATAAAGCAGCTGCTTTGGTTATGTCAATGACATTTTCTGTCCAGCGTTTTTGAGCTCTTACATTGTCTTTGGCCAGATTGGAAGCAATGGTGAATAGCCACGTTTTCAACGATGACTCACCCCGAAAGGTGTGCAATTTATCTGAAGCCTTCAGGTAAGTGTCTTGAACAATATCGGCAGCGTCTGCAGGACTGGCCGTAATTCTTAAAAGGTAAGATTTTAGTTGCCCTGCTATGCTTTCAAATTCCTTATTAAAAAGTTCTAGGGTCATCATTGGCATTCTTTCCTTAATATTTATTCTGTCCTCTTAGTTTTAGTTTTTTGGTTTGTGCAAATGGGAAGGTATAAAGTTGATGAATTTTTTCAACTTTTAAATGGCCGAACTTTGGGAAGCTTACAGAAATACTGACGTGTAAAATTTTACGCTTCTTCTGCCTTTCCGCACGGATCACCCACAAAGGTTAGAAATGTTGTTATTTTCATTTTTTTTGAAATTTAGTTAAAATGAAATGTTGCGTATCGAATGTCACATCCTAAAATATGGCTATGAGTTAAACAATTTGATTTTCAGAAAATAGTTTTTCATTATATGCTTTGACAAGCTTTTGATGAAGTGATGGCTTGTGCGACCTGCAAAGGCGCGTTGGCTATTTATTAAGTTAAAACAATATTGAACTGATTTCATCATACTCTATATCTTCTTTACTAAGTCTGCTTTTAAGTTTCTTAATGTTGATTTCAATAAGTTTATCTCCTTCGATTTTTAGGCAATCTTTAAACATCTTAAAAATGTAGTCTGCGGAGTGTCTTGATAGTCCGTAATTCTGTAAAGCAATCACAATTGTGTTTTGTGTTCCATATTCTAAAAATGTCGCCCAATTTACACCTGCATTTTCCTCGCCTAATATTTCAACCAACATGGC
>JAAUQD010000005.1 GCA_012032815.1 Flammeovirgaceae bacterium | reverse complement strand
TAAGTTCATCCATTTGTGCTCGTGCATTCTCAAGTTCAGATTTTTCACATCTACATCAGACACTTCAGTTGATGAACATGATATACCAAGTATTCCTGTAATAAGTGCGAGTAAAAAAGTATGTTTCATAGTTATTGTTATTTCAATTTATTCTGTGATGCCTAATTTTCCGTAAGCTTTTTCCATATCTACCGTTGCAATGAGCGCATCGTATAAGGCGCTGTAGTAATTAGTTTGGGCTTCTTTATAAGAGGCATCTGCATCAATTACCTCAATATTTGCACCCACCCCCTGTTCATATTTGATCTTGGTTACACGATAAACTTCCTCGGCTAATGCCATATTTTCTTGTTGGGCTCTCAAATTTTCAAGACTTGTATTAAAAGTTGAGCTGGCTTGCTCTTTTTCCATATCAATTTGATTTTTAAGCAATTCCATGCTGTTCTCTACCTGCTCGAGTTTAAATTTCTTTTGTTTGATCATATAGCTCTTTTGCATCCCATCAAATATTGGAATACTCATGCGCACTCCTAAGGTTCCTAATTCAAACCAGTTCTCCCCAAATGCAAAGAGATTGTTGAATCCACTGGTACCATAACTTCCTCCGTAGTTTCCGTACAAATCAATTTTAGGCATGTATTGAACTTTGGTATTCTTAATATCGATTCCAACCAAATCATGATTGGTCATCAACACACTGTATTCAATCCGATCTTCGTATTCAAAACCTTCCTTAAAATCATCAGCCAGCACCTGAAACTTCAACGTATTCAAATCATCTGAAACATCCAGTTTTTCTTCAATGGACATTCCCATCTGAAATTTTAACAGATCCATGCTTACTTTAAGTCCAAAGGCAGCGTTCTGCAAGGCCACTTTAATGTTGTTGAACTGAACCTGAATTCTGTTAACATCAATTTTTTCAACAAATCCATTTTCGTACATGGACTTTGTATCTCGTAATAAACTATCTAACCGCCCTAAATTTTTTTCTACCAGGGCCAAGCGTTCTTTATTTACCATTACTGAGTAATAGGCTTTTTTTATGGCGGTGACGGCATCCGTCTTAGACTTAATCAGATCTTTTCTTGAAAGCTCGGTGTATGTTTGCGATGCTTTCAAGCCAACAAAGAATGATCCATCAAAAACCATTTGGGTAAAATCAAGCGTCATCCTTCCGGTGTACTTCGTTCCAAACTGCACTGGGAAAAATTCGGCCGGAGGTAAAGGCTTCGATGGAATCACATTTTCTGTAAACAAAACTCCATAGACTGCCGGGCTGACAAAATCCTGAATGAACGTGGTGGGAATAATATAATTGTAAGCAAAATCAACATTTCCGGAAATCTGCGGATATCCCAATGAAAGAAACTCACCCACCTTTGCTTTGGAGGAATGATATTCCAGTTCTTTATTTTTTACCTGAAGATTATTGGCAAGAGTATAATCAATACACTCCTGCAGACTCATCTTTTTTTGCGCCTGCAATGGCAATGCAAAAAATTAACGCGGCAACCAAAACGGTAAGGGTAACTACTCTATTCATTCTTGATTTACTTTATTTTCTTTTTCTAATTTCTTCTTGTACTGCTCAAATGCATTTCTTCCTTTCTCAGTAAGAAGGCCGTAGGCAAATAGATCAAACAGTTGAGTATGCACTTCGGCTAACGTAAACCGCTCTTTTGGGAAAAGCTGATCATCAAATCCCATTTGAACATGCTCAAGCCGAATTGTAGCCACGATTTCAACATTTAGTTCCGGTCTGAAGTACCCTTCTTTAATTCCGTTTTCGACATTCCGAATTACGGCCTTTCTGATATAGTTATTTTTAAAATCAACCCATCGACTCCATCCGTCAGGATGGTACTTTCTTAAATCCAAAAGAAGAGAAGGATTAATCTGACTAACATTTTTGCGCAAGCAAATCGATATATTTACTAATTCCTCAATTACATTTCTGGAACTTGTGAAAATTTGTTCCATTTCGGCTTCCTCCTGTTCAAGGTGAAGTCTGGTAACGACACTTACAACTTCATCTTTGTCTCTGAAATACTGATAAATTGTTTTTTTAGAAACTGAAAGACGATGCGAAATGTCATCCATAGAAACACTGCGAATGCCGTATTTCATAAACAGTTCTTCAGCTCCCTTAGTAATGCGTTCTTTTAGATCGATATTTTCCATGGGGTCGCAAAACTAAGGAAACTTTAATATTTTCCAAAGTTTCCTTAGTTTTTCAATATCTTAAACGCAATACGTCAACTATTGTTTACCTCAAGTTAAAATGGCTCTCTAACTGTTTGTATCCGTGACTTTGTGGGGCTGACTTGTATAATTCCAGCCACATTTTTCTTTCATTCTTACTCTAAATTTCTCACGCTCTTCTTCGCTCATGGCATTCCACTTATCTTTCCAACCCTGTCTCCATTTCCCCCATCCACCTGATCTGTAGCGCCTACCTCCGAATCCCCAAGTCAATATTTTGACAAGAATTAGAAGGCCTGCGGTTTGCCAAAATGATAAAATCGGGCCTTCAAATAAGTCTGGAATTAACCAATTCCATAAATATTGTGTAATTAATGTAATGCCCAGCAACACAATAGTCGCGATCACAGAAAATTTCAAAATCCACCATCCTCTTTTCATAACTATATATTTTTAGAATTAAAAACCTCATTGTAAAACACCTGCAGTCGATGTCGCATAGCAATTACTGCGTATCTCTTCCTCGACAACAGCGTATTAATTGATACTCCTGATTCTTCAGCGATTTCACGAAAACTCTTTTCTTCCAGCTCATGTTGGATAAATATTTCCCGTTGTTCGCCTGGTAGTTCATCAAGTGCTCCCATTATTTCATCCCAAATCGCTTCCTTCAAAAAAGCAGATTCAGGCGTGTTGTCCAGGTCAGGCAGAATATCTTCTAACATAAGGGGCTCATCATCTCCCGATTTAGCCGGATTGAACCGCTTTGGGCGAATAGCGTTATAGCGATACCGATCAATAATCTTATTTCTCGCTACACGGTATAGCCAGGACGTAATCTTGTCGAGCGATTCAATCGTTTCAAAACCACTGACAAACTGATAAAATACATCCTGAAGTATATCCTCAGCTTCTTCCAGTGATGAAACCCTGCGCTGTATAAAAGCTAATAGGCCGTCTTTCTCATTAAGAAACGTAGTTTGTTTTAATTTGTCCACAGCTGATAATTCAAAGGCCCGCCCCATACAACAAGTAAGTCGGATGAAGGATTCTTTTTATTGCATAACAAAATAAAATTTTTTCAATACTAACCATCCATGCATCTTTGCAAGCATGCAGGTTTCTCACAACTTCCTTACATATGACGCCTGTCAACTTCATTACGTAAAAGCCGGTCATGGCCCTAAGACTATTCTGGTTTTCCATGGGTTTGGACAAAACCATCAAACTTTTGAGAAATTGGTGGGCTTTGTCCCTGCTGATTACACAATCTATAGTTTTGATATTTTCTTTCATGGCGAAAGCAAATGGAATAAAGGAGAACAGCTACTAAAAAAAGAGTTCTGGAATAACCTATGGGTAGAGTTTTTGGCACAAACCCAAATTGAAAAATACAGTCTGATTGGTTTTAGTATGGGAGGCAAATTTGTTTTGGCTTCTTATATGGCTTCACCAAAAAAGTAGATCACATCATATTGTTGGCATCTGACGGGATTCAAACAAATTTTTGGTACACATTGGCAACCTCTTCAGTGTTGGTCAGAAAATTATTCAAAAGCATGGTTTTGCACCCCAACAGATTCCATCGCGTTTCAAAAGCTATCCATAAAATAGGTTTGATAGATAATAGTCTTTTACGGTTTGTGGAGTCTCAAATGAACACCGAATCAAAACGAAACCAGGTTTACCATTCGTGGGTAGTTTTTCGATCACTATCCTTCGATGTTAATCTGTTAGCCAAAACTCTGAACCAGAATAAAACGGAAGTACTTTGTATAACTGGAAAATACGACCGAATGATCCCTCCACATTTTATGAATCGACTGACAAAGCGGCTCCAGCGATTCAGGCATGATACATTGGATGTTGGTCATACTACACTCATAGAACAAAGTCTTGGCCGAATCGGAAATTATCTCGGGAAAAAAGTATAATTAAAGCAAATCCGTGTAGTTTTGAATCTCTAATTTTCTCCTTCCGGATGATTCTATTTTTTCGTCAAGACCCCATGCTTTTTGTTGTTGGGACGTCTCACCCTTTACAAAAAGGGATATTGAAAAATTGGTTTGGCTGTTCAATGGTGCGAAACTTCTACAAGAAGAAACTGTAAAAGGCAATTTCATAGGACCGCGAAAAGAAATGATTACTCCATGGGCTACCAACGCAGTGGAGATTGCTCAAACCATGGGAATTTCAGATATTTTCCGCATTGAGGAATTTGAAATATCCCCAGAGAAAAATCCCGCTTACGATAAAATGCTTCAGGTACTTTACCCTGAGTTAGGCCAGGATATTTTCACTATTGATCGAGCTCCTCAACCCATTTTAGAAGTAAGAAATATTAGCGAATACAATCAAACACATGGCCTTGCTTTAAGCAGCGAAGAGGTGGCTTATCTGACTGAAGTCAGTGCAGAGCTTGGAAGACCTCTTACTGATAGTGAAGTATTCGGATTTTCACAGGTGAACTCTGAACATTGCAGGCATAAAATTTTTAATGGAACTTTCGTAATTAATGGAAACGAGAAAGAAGCTTCACTTTTTGAGCTAATTAAAAAAACAGCTAAAGAGAATCCTAATTTTTTAGTTTCTGCATACAAAGACAATGTGGCCTTTGTACAAGGGCCATCTATAAAACAATTTGCACCCGGGCGACAGGATATTGCTGATTTTTTTGAAGTCTCTGATATCGATTCGGTTATATCACTAAAAGCGGAGACTCACAATTTTCCCACCACGGTAGAACCGTTCAACGGAGCAGCAACAGGTTCAGGCGGTGAAATCAGAGATCGGTTGGCGGGTGGAAAGGGATCGCTTCCTCTGGCTGGAACTGCAGTATACATGACATCGTATCCAAGATTAAACGGAGGCAGGGATTGGGAAAAAAAGTTCTCAGAACGAAAATGGCTATATCAATCACCAGAAGAAATTTTGATTAAGGCTTCTGATGGCGCTTCAGATTTCGGCAACAAGTTTGGTCAACCTTTAATCTGTGGCAGCATACTAACCTATGAACATTTTGAGAATGAAAAAGCCTTAGGTTATGATAAGGTGATAATGCTTGCGGGTGGCGTTGGATTTGGGAAATTGAAGGACAGTCAGAAAGGTCATCTTCAAAAAGGGGATAAAATCGTTTTACTTGGAGGCGACAATTACCGCATTGGTTTGGGGGGCGGAGCGGTATCATCCGTAGCGACAGGAGAATTTGACAACACGATCGAATTAAATGCTATTCAGCGATCAAATCCTGAAATGCAAAAAAGAGTAATGAATGCAATTCGGGCGATGGTCGAAGCAAATGAAAACCCCATTGTCTCAATTCACGATCATGGAGCGGGTGGACATTTGAATTGCCTGTCGGAACTTCTTGAAGAGACAGGAGGAACAATTCATATCGACAAATTACCCATCGGAGACCCTACCCTTTCTGATAAAGAGATTATCAGCAACGAATCTCAAGAAAGGATGGGCCTTTCTATTGGACAGTCTGATGTAGAATTGCTTAAAAAAGTTTCTGAACGCGAACGGGCTCCCTTTTATGAAATCGGTGAAGCTTCCGGAGATCAGCGATTAATTTTCACCCGGGAAGATCATTCTCAAAAACCTGTTGATCTATCAGTCAAGCACTTGTTTGGGTCCTCGCCCAGGACTGTGATTTTTGATCAGGCAGAAGAATCAAATTTCTCTGAGCTAAAATATTCCTCCGAAAATATTGAACAATACCTTGAACTTTTGCTTCAGCTGGAAGCCGTTGCGTGCAAGGACTGGTTAACTAATAAGGTAGATCGGTCGGTGACCGGTAAAGTAGCAACTCAGCAAACCTGCGGACCCATTCAATTGCCGTTGAATAATGTGGCAGTTATGGCCCTGGATTTTCAAAGCAATAAAGGTGTGGCTACCTCCATTGGCCATGCTCCGGGAGTTGCACTTATAAATCCTGCAGCCGGAAGCCGGCTAGCTGTAGCTGAAGCACTTACTAATTTGGTGTGGGCAGATTTAACCCATGGACTAAAAGGAGTTTCGTTAAGTGCAAATTGGATGTGGCCGTGTAAAAATACGGGTGAAGATGCCCGATTATACAACGCGGTTGAAGCAATCAGCACGTTTGCCATTCAACTGGGCATCAACATCCCTACCGGTAAAGATTCATTGAGTATGACTCAAAAATATCCGGATAAGAAATCTGTAATTTCTCCCGGTACAGTCATCGTGTCAGCGGTAGCCGAAGTCGCGGATATTACAAAAACAATTTCGCCATCACTGAAGCCCATTGAAGGATCAAAACTTTTTTTTATTGACTTTTCGAATTATCCAAAGGAGTTGGGTGGCAGTTCTTTCGCTCAAATTTTGAATAAGGCTGGATCAACTACTCCGGATGTTGAAGCCCAATACTTAAAATCCTGTTTTGATGGAATTCAAAGTTTGATTAAGAAAAATCAAATCCTGTCAGGACATGATATAGGGTCGGGTGGTTTAGTAACCGCTATATTGGAAATGTGCTTTCCTCAACCGGACTTTGGCCTCAATGTGAAGCTCAATGGTCTGGGAGATGACCTGGTAAAAATTCTTTTTAATGAAAACCCCGGTGTCCTGGTCCAATTAACTAATTCAGAGGTGCTTTCTTCACTTATTGGTAAGGGCGTTAGATGTTTTGAACTTGGTCAAGTTACATTAAACAGAACTCTCCAAATTGAACATCTCAATCAGACCCTCAACCTGGACATTGATAAAATTCGTGATTCCTGGTTTACAACTTCTTTCTTCCTCGACCAAATCCAGCGTTCAGAAAAGGCCGCAGCACAACGCTTCAAAAACTACAAATCCCAGGAATTAAAATTCGAATTTCCAAAGACATTTAAAGGTACGTTGGAGCAATTCAATATAAACCCGGTTAGAAAATCTTCAGGAGTTAAAGCGGCCATCATCAGAGAAAAAGGTGTTAACGGTGATCGGGAAATGGCGTACTCACTCTACCTGGCCGGAATGGATGTTAAAGACATTCACATGACTGACCTGATTTCCGGAAGGGAAAATTTATCGGACGTTCAAATGATTGTTTTCGTAGGGGGATTTTCTAATTCTGATGTACTCGGGTCGGCAAAAGGATGGGCAGGCGCATTTAAGTATAATGAAAAAGCCAAGACTGCACTAGACAATTTTTATAAACGATCCGACACATTAAGTCTTGGTGTTGTAATGGTTGTCAACTCATGATGGAGTTGGGTCTTGTATATCCGGATTCATCAAATCATCCTAAAATGCATCACAATGAATCTGGAAAATTTGAATCTTCGTTTATTACTATTTCCATTCCTCAAACAAAGGCGATTATGTTTCAATCCCTGATTGGCACACGTCTTGGCGTTTGGGTTGCACATGGTGAAGGTCGATTTATTTTACCACCTGACGGATCCTATGAAGTGGCTGCTTCTTATAGCTATTCAGAATACCCTGGAAATCCAAACGGGTCCGACAACTCTGTTGCTGCATTGTGTTCTTCAGATGGCCGGCATTTAGCCATTATGCCTCATTTAGAACGGTCTTTATTTCCGTGGAATTGGCCGTATTACCCAAATCATTACAAGCATGAAGTTTCACCATGGATAGCCGCGTTTGCAAGTGCGTTGAGCTGGATGAAAACAAAAAAATAGTAACCCAATTTCCGTGACTTGAAACCAATTGCTCGTTTCGAGTGTTTGTTTAAACAATAATTGATTGTAATCCAGCCAAATTGGATTACATTTCAGAAGTAATCCAAAGACTATGAGTAAGTGGATCTTATTTGGAACGCTCTTAATTCTTTTATCCTCCTGTCTTGGGTATAAAGAGCTTCCTGTAGAGTACGATTACAGTTATCATGGAAATTTCAAGAAATACAGGTCGTTTGAAATTATGCGCCCGATGGGATCAAATGATAGCAGCATGATTAATGGTTTGATCGAAAGTTCCATTATCTCCAGAATGAAATTTCTTGGGTATCGTCAGACCGACAACCGGCCACATTTAATAATTGGCTTTAAGATGTTTTACGATAGCCTTGTGTTTAACGGCTATAATCAACCCGAAATTGAGGAATGGGTTAAATTCCAATCGGATAAAGTAGACTATAACCCTCAAAAATATAACCTGAAAACCGGGACACTTTTAATTCAGTTTTATGATCGAAGACAAAACCGGTCGATTTGGCAAGGTTATGCTACTACCCTATATGGCTCAATTGACTTCAACAATCAGCGGCACCTGCGAAATGCGGTGATTTCTATCCTGGACAAATACCGTTTTTGGGCCGATGGATTTATTGAAGGCAAGCCACCGACTCCCGAAACAGACATCGAGTAATTCGCTACCAGAGGTGGTTTTTAATTCTATTTCAGGGTTTAATTTTTGAATATTTCGTCTACCTTTGCACACCCAAAATAAGGGGGTTTTGACTTGCCCGATGGTGTAATTGGCAACACGTCTGATTTTGATTCAGAAAAGTCCAGGTTCGAGCCCTGGTCGGGCAACAAATATCCACGATACAACAGGGGCTTAGTTTTAAAAAATGGCTGTCAAAATTTTTTCTGGTAGAGCATCGACTTACTTAGCTGAGAAGATTGCCGACTCATATGGAGATATTCTGGGTGCTGTTGACTACCAGCAGTTCAGTGATGGCGAAATGTCCCCCTTCCTTAAAGAATCAGTTCGCGGGCATGACGTTTTCATCGTTCAGTCCACGTTTGCGCCTGCCGATAATTTTCTGGAGTTATTGTTAATGATCGATGGTGCAAAAAGAGCAAGCGCACAAACGGTCAATGTAATTATCCCATACTTTGGATATGCCCGCCAGGATAGAAAAGATCGCCCCAGGGTTTCCATAGCAGCAAAACTATTCGCCAATTTAATTTCAGCGGCAGGAGCTTCCAGGATCATTACCTGTGATTTGCATGCCGATCAAATTCAGGGATTTTTGATATCCCGGTTGATCACCTTGATGGAGCGTACATTTTTGTTCCCTATCTGAAATCATTGAATTTAAAGAACATCATGTTCGCATCACCGGATGTTGGTGGCATAAAGAGAGCGAGGAGTTTTGCTAAATTTTTTAATGCAGAGCTCGCTGTTTGTGATAAGTATCGTAAAGAGGCCAACCAAATCGAATCAATGCGATTAATCGGTGAGGTTGAAAACAAAGACGTTATACTCGTGGATGATCTTGTAGATACCGCAGGAACGATTTGCCGTGCAGCCGCGCTTCTTAAAGAAAAGGGCGCGAGTTCGGTCAGGGCTGTTTGTACACATCCCGTTCTATCCGGAAAAGCCTACGACAATATAAGTAATTCTGTTATTGAAGAAATCGTGGTTACTGATACCATACCATTGCGTCAGGAAACCGAAAAAATTAAAGTACTTACAGTATCTGATCTTTTTGCGAAAGCCATTCGTAAGATTCATGATCACGAATCAATCAGTTCATTGTTCATTCGCTTGTAAATATGTTTAACTTAAATAAATACACTTTATGAAAACCGTTGAGATTATAGGGTATAAAAGAGCAAATCTCGGCAAAACCGAATCCCGCAGAATCAGAGAAGAAGGCAGTGTGCCTTGCGTTCTTTATGGAGGTGAAAAACAAATTCACTTTCATAGTCCCATGATTTTGTTTCGCGAATTGGTTTATACCAATGAAGCTCACTTTGTTCACCTTAACATTGAGGGTGACGAACATCAGGCTATTTTACAGGAGGTACAATTCCATCCTGTAAGTGAGATCTTATTGCATGCCGATTTTCTAAAAATCAGTGAGGATAGAAAAATTAAAATGGATATTCCAATTCGTCTTGTTGGTCAAGCACCTGGGGTAGCCAATGGAGGTACATTAGTACGTAAAAAGGCTACATTGAAAGTTTATGGCTTCCCGAAAGATATGCCAGACCATATTGATGTTGATTGTTCAGAACTAGATTTTCATCATGCGGTGAAAGTTTCAGATATGAAACTTGATAACCTGCAATTGCTGGATCCACCTAAAGCTTCATTAGCTGTTGTTGAAATTCCTCGTGCCGCCAAGATGGCTGCTGAAGAAGAAGCAAAAGCGGCTGAAGCGGCTGCGGCAGCTGCTGCAGTTCCCGGAGCTGCTCCTGCTGAGGGTGCTCCTGCTGCGGGCGCTCCTGCTGAAGGTGAAAAGAAAGCTGGTGATGCTCCCAAAAGGATGCAGGTAAAAAATAATATTCAGCTTGAAATTTAATTTTTAAATCCCGGCTGCATAGGCCGGGATTTTATTTTTATTTGAATTCATGAAATACCTTATTGTAGGATTGGGTAATCCAGGCTTAGAATATGAACTGACCCGTCATAACATCGGATTTCTTACTCTGGATCGAGTTGCTGACGCCCAGAAGGTAAGCTTTTCGTTAAATCGGCATGCTGAGAAAGCTGAAGTAAAGTACAAAGGGCGTCAGCTGCATCTGATTAAGCCCACTACCTTTATGAACCTCAGCGGCAAAGCCGTACACTACTGGCTGCAGGAATTGAAAATACCATTAGAAAATCTTTTAATTGTTTCCGATGATGTTGCCCTGCCTTTTGGCAAACTCAGAATGAGGAGTCGTGGAAGTTCTGCAGGTCATAATGGATTAGGTAATATTGAATTGTTACTCAACACGCAAAACTATTCCCGGTTGCGATTTGGTGTAGGTAACAATTTCCCGAAAGGTCAACAGGCAGATTTTGTGCTTAGCCGCTTTACTGATGAAGAATTTAAACAACTACCTGAAGCAATGGACAAAGCAAAGGATATGATCCTTTCCTTTTGCACAATCGGGATTGAAAGAACAATGAATTTATTTAACGATTAATCAGCTGATCGCTGATCCCGGCTCAGCGTCAGCTTGCAACAGGCGCAAAGAGCCATTCACATCGCTGGCCATAAGAATCATTCCCTGCGATTCAACACCCATAATTTTTCTTGGGACAAGATTAACCAGAACCGTCACTTGCTTTCCAATCATTTCCTCTGGCGAAAAATGTTCGGCAATCCCGCTCATGACAGTTCGCTTATCCAACCCCGTATCTACTGTTAGTTTTAAAAGTTTTTTTGATTTTTCTACGCGTTCAGCGGCAATCACCTTAGCGGTACGCATATCCATTTTTGCGAATTCATCGTAGCTTATTTCTGCTTTTATAGCATTGATCGTATTTTCGTCAGACACGTTTTCTTTTTTCTCCATTAGTTTTTTGATTTGTTTTTCTACAATATCATCTTCAATTTTTTCAAACAGCAGAGTTGTTGTTCCCAATGAATGCCCTGTAGTAAGAATATCAGCCGAACCGGCTGAGTCCCAATTTAGTTTATCAATACCCAAAATACTTCTGAGTTTCTCAGCTGAAAATGGTAAAAACGGTTCCATCAAAATCGATAAATTAGCGCCAATCTGTAATGCAAGATTCAAGATGGTGGCCACCCGGTCGGGATTTTGGGAAAAAACTTTCCATGGTTCTGTATCTGCAAAGTACTTATTACCCATCCTTGCTACGTCCATCAACTGTGACGTGGCTTCACGAAACTTAAAAGTCTCAATGGATTCGCCAATTAGATTTGGAAACGTGCTAAGATGATCAATTAATTTTTTATCCAATGGCATCAACTCACCCCGTGCTGGTATTTTGTTGTCAAAATACTTTTGAGTTAAGACGATTGCCCTGTTTACAAAATTCCCAAGAATAGCAACCAATTCATTGTTATTCTTGGATTGAAAATCTTTCCATGTAAACTCACTGTCTTTCGCTTCAGGTAAATTAGTGAGCAAGGCATACCGAAGTACATCAGGCTTATCCGGAAAGTCCTCCAGATACTCATGCATTTCAATTGACCATCCTCTGCTCGTACTCATCTTATCTCCCTCCAGGTTCATAAATTCATTTGCCGGAACATTATCAGGCATAATGAATTCGCCCTGAGCATGCAGCATAATTGGAAAAATTATGCAATGAAAAACAATATTGTCTTTACCAATAAAATGAACAAGCTTCGTTTCATCATCCTGCCAGTATTTTTTCCAATCATCCTCCTTAACATTCTTAAATTCTGATTGTGGAGTAGCGTAGTTCTGTTTGTTACTGCTTAGCTCATTAAAAAGTGCTCTCGTTGCTGAGATATATCCGATTGGCGCGTCAAACCATACATATAGCACTTTTCCTTCGGCCCCCTCTAACGGTACTTTAATTCCCCAATCCAGATCACGGGTCATTGCTCTCGGCTGCAACCCCGCGTCAATCCAGGATTTGCATTGGCCATACACATTCACTTTCCAATCGTCTTTATGGGATTTTAGGATCCACTCCTTCAACCAGGGTTCGTAATGATCAAGAGGAAGATACCAATGTTTCGTAGGCCGTAGAACAGGAGCCTTTCCCGTAAGTGTAGATTTTGGATTGATTAGTTCTGTTGGACTAAGCGATGAACCACATTTCTCACACTGATCTCCATAGGCGTTATCATGGCCACATTTTGGACAAGTGCCAACAATGTATCGATCAGCTAAAAATACTTTTGCTTCATCATCGAAGTATTGATCAGAGATCTCCTCTTTGAGCAGTCCTTTTTTGTGTAAGTCAAGAAATAATTCCTGTGAAGTCTTGTGATGAAGTGGGTCACTGGTACGGTGATACACATCAAACGTCATACCCAGCTTGTAGAAACAATCGCGCATGAGCGCATGGTACTTATCAATTATTGCCTGTGGGGTAGTGTTTTCCTTTAATGCCTGATTGGGAATGGCTGTTCCATGTTCATCACTTCCACACACAAAAACCACATCCTCTCCATTTGATCTTAAATACCGTACATAAACATCGGCTGGTATGTATGCCCCAGCCAGATGCCCAATGTGCTTAGGTCCATTGGCATAAGGCAATGCCGATGTAACCGTATATCGTTTTGTTGATTTTGAGCGAGCCATTAAAAATATTCAGGTGCAAAGATGCTAAGGTGAGCGCTATTTATGTATCCTGAAGCTGTTTTTGTTTTTCCAATTTTGCCAGCCTTTCAATTTCTTTTTTCTTTTCCACTTCAATTCGTTTGGCCAATATTGGTCCAAGGTCAGCAGGAAGCTTGACTATAAATTCTGTATAACCTTCCTTGGTTGTTCTTAGATCAATCACACCGTCAAGCTTTTCAGTTGCCAACTTGGAAAGGTACAATCCAATCCCTCCTGTGTCTGAACGTTGTGAAGCCCTGACAAACATTTGGAAAATCTTTTCTTTATCAATGTGTTTGATTCCTATACCATTATCGATAACGCGTATTGCCACTTTATTTCCCTCCGTTTCTATCCTGATGTTAACAAAAGGTGTAACCCGTGGCGATTCATTATGGAATTTAATGGCATTGTCAATCAGGTTCTCAAGAATGATAGCCACTAATTCGTTGTCAGACTTTAAATCAACATCAACATTGACTTGCCTATTAATAACCAGATTTTCCGGAATACCCTTTTTCTTTTCCTGAATCAAAATCTCATCAATTATAGGCGCAAAATCTATAGGGGCTGATGTTAGCGTGGCGTGGTTGATCTTGTTAATAATCAACAACCGGGTAAGAATGGAATTCAGCTTATCGGCAGATACGTCTAACTTAGATAAATATTCGAGAGCCATTTTATCCGTAACATCAATCATGGCTACATTGCAAATCCCCTTGAGGCTTGCTAACGGGCCACGGATATCGTGGGATGTCTTATAAATGAAATGATCAAGTTCATCTACAACTTTGGTCAACGATGCATTGGTATCGTTCAGTTCCTGGGTTCTGGCATTTACTTGATCCTCCAGCAAAACGTTTTGGCTGGATAATTTAATATTCTGTTCTTCTATGGTGGTCTTAGCCGCTTCCAGGGCCCGGTTGGCTTTATGTTGCAAACGATTGCTCGTATACAAAACAAATGCAAGACCAAAAACGAGAAGAGTAATGACTCCGATGAAAATACTCATTGCCCGTTGATTGGCAATAACCTGTTCCTTTAGTTCAAGTATCTGATCTTTGTCGGCAATAATTTTGAGGTTCTCCCGCTCTTCAAATACCGATTGTACGCGAGCAATATTTTTAATCAAATCCGCATTGTAAATAGCTTCATTCAGATCTATATACTTTTTCTGATAGTCATTGGATGCTTTGAAATTACCCTGATCTGAACTGATCTCGGAATAAAGCTGATAATTAATTAGAACCTGATTCCGCAACTCGGTTTTATCAGTTGCGACAATCTGACTTTCATCAAGCATTTTAATTGCTTCGGAGTAATTCTTTCTGATCTTATAAATTCTTGCTAAGTGATAAAGACTAGAACTTTCATATTTGGGCTCATTTAAAGTTTTGGACAATTCAAGCGCTGTTGCTATCTCTGAAAAAGCTTTATCAAGATATCCCGCACCGATATATGCCTCACCCAACGCCTTGTGAACGATCATCAAGTTATCTTTTGAACAGTCACGGGTTTTACACAATTCAAACACTTCCAGAAAACTCTGAATGGCATCTGAAAACCGATTCAATCCATTGTAGCAATGTCCAATATTTACTAAGGGTACAACATAATCGTAATTTACTTTTCCCTCATCTTTGGCTGCTTTCGACTTTTGAAAATAAATGAGACCATTTTCATAATCCTTCATGGCCAGGTAAACAACTCCTATGTTGTTATACGCTACACCAAGGTCTTCAAGATTTCTCTCTAGTTCTCGTATAGCCAGTGACTCAAAATGATATTCAAGTGCCTTATCATAGTTCGCCATGTCGGTATAAGTTCCTGCTAGCGCATTTAAAATATATTTTTGTTGATTGACGTATTTGCTACTGATATACTTGTTTCTTGAAGTTATTTCAAGGCCTGATTTTAAGTAACCTATTGCGAGTTTGAGTTCGGCAGTTGACCTTTTAATAATACCCATAGCTGAATAACTTCTAACCATACCTAAGCTATCTCCCCGATATCTCGAATTTTCGAGTGCCATCTCTGCAAAACCAAAGGCTTGGTTTTTGTCGGATTGTACCGTTCTTCTTAATAGTTCAAAATAGACTTCGAACTGAACTGAATCTCTGCTATTCTTTGCTAAATTTTTTAATGAATCAATTTCATTTTTACCTCCCTGTCCGAAAGCATCGCTATTCCCAAAAATCAAAAGGGTGGTAATAAGACCAAGACTGCATATTCCTTGAAGTAAAGAGTACACGGGTATTTTCACCCTTAATCTTACATCACTTAGGTTTATTCCTAATATCATATTTGACCCGTCAATACGACAACAAGTAAAACAAAATAAAACAAATTATAACCCTTTAAACCATTAACCATTATGAAAAAGTTTTTCTACACCATCATGTTTGCCCTGGTAACTTCATTTGCCATCTCAGCTTGTTCCGATGAGGATATTAAACCACAAACTGGAGATGACAATAAAAGATCGCTGTGCGTTAGGTGGAACTGGTTGCCCTTAATCAATTTATCAACAAATCCCTTAAAGGAATGAAAACGAAATTAATCATACTTATAGCCGCTGTAATAACTTTGTTTTCCTTTACCCTGGCCAGCCAGGCTGTAAATGAAAAGCCTGAAGTTACAGAACCAGTAGCCAATGAGCGAGTTGATTCGCATGAAGGAATCATGATGGAAGATCGTAATCAGTTCAACTGAGAATCAACACATTAGATAAAAACCGGAACGATTACTCGTTCCGGTTTTTTTATCTACACTCCATTTATTGATGTAATAGCCAGATGCTAGAGTAACTCGCTAACAGACTGCATAAGGCATATTACTCATTAGAACAATAAGACAACAACAATTGTCAATTGAATATGGCCTTAATCAAACTGGAACCAATAAACTAGAAGGGCTTGGTATTATAAAATGATTATCAAATGACCATCCTTCTCAGGGTGCTAATGATTTAGCTAAGACAATTGAAAAGATTAAATGTTAGAACCTAACCGAAACCTGACCTTATTACATACGACACAAAAGAGTTTAGCGATATTAAAATGTTGAGCATTTCCATCTAAACGATCACCAATTACACTCGGTGCAATAAAGAATGGTAAGCTCCAAAAAATTGAGTCCCCTCTTCTATGGGTACTTTAGGCATGATTCAATGACCGAAAGGCATTAATATGTTAAAATTTAACCAAAACCTTACACCTATTTTGCTTGAAGGTGATAATTCTAAAGAACTATAGTACAGTGTACCCTACTAATTAATGAATTTCAAAATCAACGGGTATTCGCGCCTGAGTGCCTTGATATGATTTGATTTGCTTCCATTGGTTGTAGGCCGGGTAAAACTCTCCCATTTCCCATTGTAAAATCCGGACTTTGGCGCTCTCCTCCAGTGTGCCCATCAACTTTTCTATATAGGTCTTTTGTTTTGGATAATAACGTAACCGATAGTCATCAATTCCAGCTTTGTAAGCTGCGGCTAAAACTGCATCATTAAATCCACCCAAATTATCAACTAATCCCTTTTCTGCTCCCTGTGTGCCGGTCCAAACTCGTCCTGAAGCTACTTTCTTAATATCAGCTTGAGACATATTCCTTCCTGTGGCTGCTTTACCTGTAAAGGTTTCATAAATTTCATCGGTTTGTTTTTGCCATATGCTTTTCTCCAGGTCGGTTAGTGATCGCGTTAATGTGATCATATCCCCGACTTCACCGGTTTGAACATGCTCGGAAGTAAGCCCAAGTTTGTTGCCCATAAAACCGCTCAAGTCAAATAAAACACTGAATACACCAATCGAACCCGTAATGGTTGTAGGTCTGGCTATGATAGTATCGCACGCCATTGCCAGGTAATAACCGCCCGATGCGGCATAGTCCCCCATGGAAGCAATAACTGGTTTCTCCTGACCAGTCAATACGATTTCTCTCCACATCTGATCCGCTGATTGGAATGCACCACCTGGGCTGTTAATGCGTAATACAACAGCTTTTACCTTCTTGTTCAATCGTGCCTTAGTAAGCTCATCAATGATAGTCTCTGCGCCAACAACACCCTGATCTGACTCACCCGGTAAAATCGTTCCCTCTGCAACGATAACGGCAATTTCATTTGGTGAATTTTTATAGAAGGAGACCGTCTTTTTGTACTTCGAATACTTTATAAAGGGAATCTCTTCATCAGTCTCCAAACCTAACCGATTTCGCAATTCGTCTTTCATCTCATCTTCATAAACCAATGAATCAATCAACCCATACTCTTTGGCCAGTTTCGCATTTCTTACCAGCATTTTATCCGATGTATTTCTCAATTCTGAATAATCTATTCCGCGCGATGCTGAGATCTGGGTTACAACCTCCTTGTATATCCCCTGAATCAACTCATCCAATTGAAGTTTGTTTTCAGTACTTAAGTCTTCACGGATAAAAGGCTCGACAGCACCTTTAAAATCACCAACTCTGAATACCTGTGGCTTTATGTCCAACTTATCAAACAGCTTTTTGAAAAATGTTACTTCGGCCGAAGACCATTGAATTCAACCTGTCCCTCTGGATTCAAATAAATTTTATCTGCAACAGAAGCCAGGTAGAATGCGCTTTCAGAAAAATTATCAGCATAGGCTACAACCCATTTCCCACTTGCTTTAAAATCTATAAGTGATTCGCGTATTTCTTCTAGGGATGCAAATCCAGTGTACAGATCTTGATTAGCAAGGAAAATACCTTCAATTTTCGGATCATCTTTCGCAGCTGAAATAACCTGTTTCAATTGCAATAGTCCTATGTTTTGATTTCCAGCGCCTGGCAATAATTCAACGAAGGGATCATCAATTTCCAGTTCATTGATTGGCCCATCCAAATTCAAGTACAACACAGAATTTTCTTTGACTACAACCTCGGATTCCGAAAGCGGTTATCACCGAGAAAAAGCTAAAAGCAATGAAAAAAAATAATACCAAGCCCACCAGTGATCCAAGGCAGGAGGCGAAAAAACTTCGGAGAAAACTCATATTTTGAAATTTGGCTACAAAAATACTTATTCCTGTCAACAATAAGCCATTATCTTACGGACAGTATGATGAACGGAATCTTCCTGCTTTTAGGTTCAAACCTTGGCAATCGATTTAATAATTTACAATCGACAAAACTTCAAATTGCCAAATCGGCTACGATCGTGAACGAATCTCAAGTGTATAGTTCGGAGCCTTGGGGTAAACGTGACCAACCGGAGTTCTTAAACCAGGCGATTGAAGTATCATCAGCATTACCAGCTGTGGAGCTATTGAGTTTCCTTCAAGATGTGGAAGTCAAATCAGGCAGGGTAAAGATCGAAAAATGGGGATCCCGAATTTATTGATATTGATATTCTCTTCTATGGAAATGAAATTTCTTCGTCTGAACATCTTGTTTTACCACATCCGGGTATCGAATACAGACGATTTGTTTTAACCCCACTGGAAGAAATTGCCGGTGATCTGGTTCATCCCGTGTTAAACAAAACCATACGGGAACTTCTTCAAGAATGTAAAGACAAACTCAGTGTGACACCTTACTATTTATAAACTGGTTGCTTCCACGGAGGGGGCAATTTTTTTAACCAACCCTTGAAGAACCTTTCCAGGTCCGCATTCAAGAAACGTTTTACTTCCATCGGCAACCATGGCCTGTACCGATTGTGTCCAACGGACTGGTGCCGTAAGCTGATCTATCAGATTTTTCTTAATCTCCTCAATATCGGATGAGGGTCTTGCATTTACATTTTGATAGACCGGGCAGTTTGGTTTTTGGAAATTAGTTTTCTCTATCGCTGTTGCCAATTCTTCGCGTGCCGGCTCCATTAATGGTGAATGAAATGCTCCTCCCACCTGTAACGGCAAAGCTCTTTTTGCTCCTGCTTCCTTTAGCTTTTCGCAGGCAATCTCAATTCCTTTCATCGAACCTGAAATGACAAGCTGACCCGGACAATTATAGTTTGCGGCTACCACTACTTCTTCGATAGTTTTTAGAACTTCTTCGACCTTATGGTCATCCAGACCTAAAATGGCCGCCATTGTTGAGGGATTTATTTCACAAGCCCGCTGCATGGCTTTTGCCCGGGCAGAGACCAACTTCAATCCATCTTCAAAGGAAAGAGTTTGGTTACAAACCAGCGATGAAAATTCGCCAAGAGAATGACCTGCCACCATATCAGGTCGAAAGTCAGCACTTGCTTTAGCAATGGCAACAGAATGAATAAAAACTGCCGGTTGGGTTACGTCAGTACGCTTTAGCTCATCGGCCGTACCCTCAAACATTATTTTAGTTATGTTAAAACCCAGAATTTTATTGGCATGGATAAAAATTTCTTTGGCTTTCGGATTAGTGTCATACAATTCTTTTCCCATTCCTGAAAACTGGGAACCCTGACCCGGAAAAATATATGCCTTCATATGCGATGCTGTTTAGCCAAAAATAGGGATTAATCAATAATGGTCAATCCAAAAAACGACTTCTTATGTCATTGGTTGGAATCATGCAAGACTCCTGCTTGCCAAAAATTCCATAGCGGTAATGTGCGACAACATCATATACCCAATTTCTAAAAAAGTTGGAAGGATTTTAAACACATAGAATAACTTCCAAAAACCCCCGAGGAGAAAGAAAATTTCTAATACTGCATCGCTTTTATGAAGCAATGTATTCTGATGAATTAAAATGATACTGTAAATTCTGGATGGATCATTCCCAAATTGAGTTAGCTGTTTTCGGGCATATTCAGATTGCAATGCTGCAAAACCAAACTGTCTTTTGTTATCCCGGGAAATAATAAATTTAACCCATCCATTACACAGGTTACACACACCATCAAATAATACAACACTTGGAATTGTTACCTGATCAGTTGAACCCATCCCTTAATGGTTTGACTTCTATTGGCGGGGTCAACTACGTCAAAGGTGACATCTGCAACATAATAATAAACAGCGGCTGCAAGATCATTTCCATTATTATCCCTTCCATCCCAATCAATATAAATTGATCGTTCACCTCCAGATTCATAACTGTAAATCTCTTTTCCCCAGCGGTTTAAAACAGAAAATTGTACTTTGGTTACAAACCGGGCACAATGAGCACGGATGCTCGGCAAATCCACAGTACCACAAGGTCCTTCCCCGTTTTCATCTAGAATAATTCGATCACTAAACGCGCTGAAAAGGTCATTGCATAAATCACCATTTGGAGTAAACACATTGGGCAATTCGTAATACGGGCAATTGTCAAAACAATACGCTTCACTCAATTCACTTTCATTTCCTGATCGGTCTAAGGCTGAAACCTTATAACATCGCGCATACGAAGGCAGATTGGAGTCTATATAAAACGTGTCTGTAACATTTTGAACATAGAGTTCAAATTCAGATCCCACTTCAAAAGCAACATAAATATTGTATGCTTTAATATCAGCGCGGCATATGACATCTTCTGGTCTATCCCATGTCAGGGTATTTGAAAATGTATTTGGCGAACAGGATTCCGTCATAAAATAATCCGCACAGCTTAATCCTGTCACATTAATTACCGGTGAACACGGAGGCTCCTGATCATTTGGTTGGGCACAGATAATCTGTGAGAAATTTATAAGAGGTTCTAAAATATCAGGGTTTCCATAAACTCCTCTAGTCATTACCCGATAACAATACACCTCGGTCTCCACAAGTGGAGTATTGTTATACTGACCGGAGTCAACATAGTTATAAAACTTCTCCGTAACATTCACACTGTCGATCAACACTAATTGGCTTTCTGTTGCTCCTTCCGGACCTCTGTAAATCCGGTGGTAAGGATAATCCTGTGCAAAATTTGACCAGGGAACATCCGCATTCCAGGATAGCTCAATCTTCTTCACTTCTGCCTTTGTATCTAACCGAACTGATGAAGCTGAAGAACTGGTGTCAATTGGGGTACCAATATTATCATAAGCAACGATTCTATAATTATAAACGACATTTTCCGAATTAAGTCCGGTATCAACATAGGTTGAATCTGACAGACGACCCGGATGCGGCTTGGTAATCTTTATTGTCCCGGAAAATCCTTCAGAACGATAGACTTCATAAGAATATGGTGGTGGAAACTGAATTTTACTGATGTCAAATGGGGACCTCCACTTTACTGTTATTTCTCCATTTGTATTGTTTGTTTTCGTTACGCTAACATTTGTTATTACCGGTGCATCAGCAAGAATAGGTGCAATGCAGGTATCGCTCGATACGTAACTCTCACCTCCGGCAGGACTTGGAAAAACGGCAACGAGTCGATAGCAGTATCGGGCTCCAGCGGCCAATCCCTTACCACCGTTATTGTCCATATAGGTTGATGTTGAAATAGGCACTTCTGCTATTTTAGTAAACCCAAGAAATTGTGGCATTCCGGTTACGCACTCGGGAGGCGTAAATGTAAATTGATCCACACGCCTCCACACCTGCATAGTTTCTGCATTTGAGCAAACATAGTTGTCCCATTGAAGTGTAGCGGAGCGGGTTCCTAAATCTACACTTACATCATTCCACTGCGGAGGTGGGCCAACCACAGTAATATTCCAGGTTTTGAAATCAACCAACTTAGTGCCCCCTGATGCTGGCTTATCTGTTACTTTGAAAACAACCTGGTAGGACTGATCTTTTACATGCTCACATTTGGTAGCCCAGGTAAACGTAAGCAGGCCATCCACACCGGGAGCTGTATTTTGAAAAACCGGAGGATTAGGAGTATACGATGCGGGAGAGGGTTGAATGCCGAGTACTTCTGAAAAGACTTCTATCTGAACAGGATCAAAATTCTGGTCACTTGCAAAAATATCAAATGAAATGGTGGTTCCGGCTTCTACACAAATATCGGGTGGCACAAGTAACTCAGGTCTGTCATTAGTACACTCGTCAACTATTATTTGCATATCGCGCGTGACGTATCCTAAAAAAACCCAGACGTCATTTATCTTTCTCCACTCCTTGATTACAAATGCGATATTGTATTCACCTTTTGCACCGGGCGCATCCCAAACCACTGTTCCGTCACTTGGATGAATGGTAAATTCAGGTTGACCATTTCCGTCTTCGTTAGCAGTATTGTAATTAATTCCAACCAGATCGTAATAATCTTTATGGTTTGGATTTTTGTATCCATCAACGTTCTGGTTCTTTTCTTTTTTTGGGATCGTCAACTCATAGGATAAACTATCTCCATCCGGATCATACGCTCCCGCATTGTGAAACCATGCAACTCCTGAACATGCTTTATCAATCGGAGGCACCAGTAATACGGGTGAATTATTGCAACCAAGAAATGGATCAATGTTAATCTCTGATTCAACATAAAATCGTGTGTCCACCGAATTGAACATGTTGAGAATGCCTGCGTTTCTATTTGGCTCCAGATAACTGATGATGTATTTACCGGGGCCAGCATAAGTGTGTTCAATTGTATACACCACAATACCAATTTCAGGGCCTAAGTCAGGACGATTCGTTTCTTCAACAGTAGGCGTGATATGAGGATCGCTTCCATCTCCAAAGTCTAAAGTGCCATCACCAAAATTAATTTCGGAGCCCCGGTCGGTATACACCGTGATCGTGATCCTGAAAGTCAAGCTTGTGCAACTTACTCGGGTCACAGTAATTTCCCCTGCCCTCAGGTGAGTTGCTCCAGCCTCAAAAAAAAGAGAGGCATATCAGCAATACGACCGGTATTAATAACTTTAATCTACTCATCCTGACCACGCAAATTATCGTAAAAATACAACATTCAGACGGTTGAAAAGTTTTGATCAATAAATAAATGAGGTTTTTCGGGCACGTCTTCAAAACGCTAAGGATGGATTGATATTTTAGTCGTTCAATTATTTAACTTACCATTGCAACTACCCCATCAAGCGGTAACCGTCTTTCTTTAGATAAATCTTGGTTCAATACTTTAATACTATTTAACTATGCGTGTCATTAAGGAGCTTATTCTAGACAATTGTAAAGTTTCAATCTATCATTGGAACAACCGGTATTTGATCAAGTTGGAGATGGATTGGATGGAGCAGACTTATAAAATAAACCAATATGATCTTACCGATGAATCTGAGTTGGATAAAATCCTCAATCCAAAATTTATGAACGATGCCATGACTCGTTTTCAGGGAATGAGTCTTTCCTTACAGGAATCACTTAAATCACTATAACCGGAATATTTTTAAATTTGACACTCTTTGAATAATGGAGGTTGTAGAAAAGAAAAATAAGACCAAGAAATACAAGCCAATCTTAGATGGAATTCCGGACTGGCCGGTTTATCAATTAAGTAAAAACCGGACTGAGTTTATTGAACAGGTTGCGGAAGAATCTATTAAACGAATAAAGGAAATTCGCTCAACCCGCAAGCAACTCATCGATGATCTGGAAGCTACCGTCTATCGGGAACAAAACCGAATGAAAAGAAATCGTTGGCGGGTAGATCCTGCTGACGAATCTACGTTTGGTCCAAAATTAAGAATGAGTTAGTTGATCTTGGAAATAAACCAAGCGAAGAAGTTGACGCCATCGCTGATGATTTACTTCGGCAGATTGTTTTTCGTTATACCAACGAAATTGCAGGGAATTTCAAACCAAGTTCGTATCGGTTTGCACGAAGTGCCACTACATTTGGATTTGCACGTCTCCTGAATGGTGCCCGTGTTAAAAAATTTGGCGCCATTTTTAGAAATAAATACAAACTTCAAGACAAGATTCAGATTATAGGTAAAGTAAAGCCGCTGAGAAAACTGGCAAAGAAGGGAACCGTTGTAATGGTACCAACACATTTTAGTAATCTGGATTCGATTCTTATAGGATGGGTGATTCACTCTATTGGATTACCCGCGTTTATTTATGGTGCAGGGCTTAACTTATTTAACATTAAAATCTTTGCCTATTTTATGAACAGCCTCGGTGCATACAAGGTAGACCGAAGGAAAAAAAACCTGCCATACCTGGAGACGCTTAAAATGTATTCAACACTGGCCATCCAAAAAGGAGCACACAGCCTTTTTTTTCCCGGAGGTACTCGATCTCGATCGGGTGCAATTGAAAAGAATGTAAAATTGGGATTACTCAGTACAGCTGTAGAAGCTCAGCGAAATGCTTACCTAGACAACAGCGGTTCACCTGTTCGAAAGGTATTCATTGTTCCTGTAACACTCAACTACCACTTTGTCTTAGAAGCTCCAGACCTTATTGAAGATTATTTACATTCAAAGGGACAAGACCGATATTTTGCTGAGCAGGACAATTATGGGAGCTTTCAGTTGCTGAAATTCATGTTCAAATTTTTTACAAAAGGCTCAAATATTTCCGTTTCCATTGGACCCGGCTTGGATGTTTTTGGTAATTACGTTGATAACGAAGGAAACAGTTTGGATAATCATGGTCGGGTTATAAATGTGCGTGACTATTTTCTAACAAACGGGAAAATTTCAATTGATTATCAACGGGAAAATGAGTACACACGAATGCTCGGTCAAAAAATTGTGAAAGAGTACCATCGCATAAATCGAGTCTTTGCCAGTCATTTGGTTGCCTTTATTGCGTTTGAAATGTGGCTAAAGAAACATCCCAAACTCGATTTATTTAGTTTTTTGCGACTCCCTGAAGATGACATGGAACTAAACTATCAGAATTTTAGAGAAACCTTTGAGCGCCTTCGCAAACAGATTTTCGTTCTTGAAGATGAGGATAAGGTTCATACAGCTACCCACCTGGAAGGAGAGCTGGATACGGTCATCCATCATGGTCTTGAGAATGTTGGTATTTTTCATTTAAAAAGACCCATACTTCTCAACAAAAAAGGAAATATCATAACTCAGGATCTCACCACACTTTACTACTATCACAATCGACTGACCGGATATGACCTTGAAAGATTCATCTGACAAACCAGTTGGGGGTAGTTGGTGCTGGAAATTTTGGAACGGTCATAGCCAATATACTAGCCATTCATCGTCCGGTTCTTCTTTATGCCCGTAACCCTGTTGTAGTTGAGCAAATCAAAGCGACCAGAATTAATCGGGATCACAAAATTCATGAACGGATAACACCGACCAATGATTTGGCCATGCTGGCCGGCTCTTGTGATGTCATATTTCCAATTGTGCCCTCTGCGCACTTCAGAAGTATGATGAAGATGTTATCGCCACACCTTCACCCTTTTCACATCCTGATTCACGGCACAAAAGGATTCGATATTATTTTACCACCCGGTGAAACAATTGAATCGGTTGAGTCGCTAAGCCGAGAACAGGTTAAAACCATGAGCGAAGTTATTCAGGAAGAAAGCGTGGTGGTACGGGTGGGTTGTTTAGCCGGTCCAAACCTTTCGAAAGAGCTTGCACAGGGACAACTTGGAGCCACAGTGGTCGCGAGTCATTATCGTGAAGTAATTCAAACAGGCAAACGGTTATTGCGAAACGAGCGATTTCAGGTGTATGAAAACAATGACCTGCTCGGAATTGAAATTGCCGGAGTACTCAAAAACATCATTGCTATTGCTTCGGGTGCGCTAAGTGGGCTGGGCTATGGAGAAAACGCAAGAGGGCTGTTGATCAGCCGTGGTGCAGTTGAGATGGTTTATCTTGGTAAAGCATTGGGGGGTGATATAAAAGCGTTTCTTGGTGTTGCTGGCATTGGGGATCTTGTAGCAACGTGCTCAAGCCCTAAAAGCCGCAATTTTACCGTTGGTTACCGACTGGCACAGGGTGAAAAGCTCGATGAAATTCTTGAGAGTATGGGTGAAGTAGCGGAAGGTGTTAACACGATCAAGATCGTTAAGAAATGTGCCGATCATTATAAAGTAAGAGCAATGATTACCGAGACTTTATACAAAGTGCTCTTTGCTGATTTGACAGTTCAGGAGGGACTTCAATACCTGATGCGCTATCCTCTTAATGTTGATATTGATTTTCTTTAAGAACCTTTTTTCATCATGTCAATTTTTTCTCCAGTTAACCGTTGATAGCATCCCATGGAATCGGCAGTCAGGCAGGAATGCACAGGAATCACTCCGATAATGTCACCAACTTTAAAGTGTGCAATCATTTCATCAGGACAATGAAGAATCCCATGTTCCTGCGAAAGAGATTTGAGATAAACATTCTCTAATGGCCTGTTCCACCCGTTGGTTGTCAGTTGAACAGCCTGACCAAATAAAACAGTTTTCCCCATAGTAGTCAGGCTGTCTTTAGAAAAATGGACGGCACCACCATGGATAATCATCTCACCTCGTTCCGGATATACCGCAACAATTGGGCAAGCCATACAAACTGAAACATCCGATAACTCACAGGACCCAATCTCTTTTTGTGTTAAGTCATAGAAAATAAAATTACCTGGGCGAATTTCATCCACCCCATCAAAATCATTGGCAACACTGCACGTGGGTGTATCACCAATACTAAGTTTCAGGTTTGGAAACTCATGCCTATAACGATTTCCTAATTCGACCATCAACCGCTTTGTTGTGTCATGAACATTTAAAATCTCCGATGTAGACCGAGCCTTATAGGCGTGACCTGCATGTGACAGAAACCCCGCAAATGTCACAAAGTTTGATTCCTTTATTACGGCAAGTATGCCATGAATAAGGCTGTCTTGGTCAGGCCGAACACCTGTACGATGGTACCCATTATCAATCTCAATAAATACATTGATGAACGATTTTATTTTTGATTGTAACAATCTCATAGATTCGCTATTAACGACACAGAGGTTCAGCGTTATTGAAGATGCGAGTTCATTGATGTTTGAAACTTCCAGAGGGTTAAGTGGAAATGCTACCGTGATGTCATCCCAACCGTCAGCTGCAAAAATTCAGCCATTTTAATTGACGAAACAGTGATTGATCGGACACCTTCCTCTCTAAACCACTGCCCTATTTCGATAGATTGGTGAGTTTTAAAATGCGGGCGAAAGGTAATTCCTTGTACAGCAGCCTTCGAAGCCATCAACCTGATCTTTTGCCTGCACTTTTCTTCATCGATCAAAAGTGTCGGCCTCAAAATTCTGATCATGTGTGTTAAAAGGAATCTTTAATTTTTTGAGCCATAGCCGCCAGCTCCTCTTTGCCCGGAGAAAGTTTGGGTTTTGTAAAATTAATATCTCCCATCGAGTTCATCGGCACTAAGTGTACGTGTGTGTGAGGCACCTCCAGACCAATCACTGCTACGCCAATTCGTTTACACGTGACGGACTTCTTCAAGGCAATGGCTACCTTCTTTGAAAACAATTGCATTGCGGAGAGGGTAGCATCGTCAAGGTCAAAAATATAATCTACTTCCTTTTTAGGAACGACAAGGGTATGCCCCATTACCAGTGGCATAATATCTAAAAACGCAATGAACTGTTCATCCTCAGCAACGATGTAACCGGGTATCTCGCGATTAATTATCCGCGTAAATATTGATGCCATTACTTAAATGGCGATTTTCATTATTTCGAATTCCATTTCGCCAGCGGGAGTTTTAATTTTAGCCACATCCCCTTTCTTCTTTCCCAGCAAACCTTTACCAATCGGAGAATCAGTAGAAATTTTCATTTCTTTTAAATCCGCTTCCTCTTCTGATACCAGCTGATAGGTAACTGTTGCTCCATTCTTCTTGTTTTTGATGGTAACTTTTGAGAGGATGGAGACAGCAGATGTGTCGATTTTGCTTTCATCTACCAAGCGGGCGCTACTCATTAAATCTTCCAGCTGAGCTATTTTAGCTTCCAATAAACCCTGGGCATCTTTTGCAGCGTCATACTCTGCATTTTCGCTTAGGTCACCCTTGTCACGGGCCTCGGCAATTTGTTTGGCAATACTAGATCGCCCCTTACCTTTTAAATCACTCAATTCTTTTTTGAGTTTCTCTAATCCATCCTTGGTATAATATGAAATTTTCTTGCTCATCTCTACTAAAAATAAAAAACGGCCTCATTGAAACCGTTAAAATCATGTGACAAAAATAACGGAATTTATTACTCCGATCAAAATCAAGCATCCACCAATTCAGGAAGAATTTGCTGAACCTCTGCTTGAAGCGAATCATCAAACTTCGCAAGATAAAGCGTCTTTGCGAGCATCAATTGTTCAATGGTTAAGCCTTTGGCACCACGTAAATCGGCTTTATAAAGACTGGCATTGGTAAAATCAGCACCCATTAAATAACTGTTCCTTAAATCTGCTTCCATCAAAAATGCATTAGTAAAATTTGTCTTGATCAAAAATGCACCCTTGAATAGCGACTTGATCAGAAAAGCATCACGAAAATTTGCCCCGCTTGCATAAGCACCACTTAAGTTAGCCTGATTTAAATTCGAATTTTCCAGGCTGGTTTGATTCAATCTGCTGTTTTCAAGATTTGTTTCAATCAATGATGAATTGGTAATGTTTGCAGAGTTGAGGTTAGAGCCTTTAAGGTTTACATAATTGAGATTAGCCCGGGCCAGATAGCAATTCACCAAATTGATTTCGTAAATCTTATGACGGTTCAGGCGCTTTATGTTTCCAACTGTTCGAAAAGCAGCTTCATCGGATTCCCACAATCGAAAGTCATCAATCTCGTCCTTGTACATTCGAATGCGCTGACGCGTCTCTCCACTTTGATTTAACCAAAACAATAATATACCAATAACAGCCACATCAAAAATCATCCCATGTGCCTCCGCCAGAATTTGACCCCAAAACGAATCAAAATCAGTAATGTAATAGCGCAATGACAATGAGATCACTAAAACAGATACCATTATGAGCACCAAAGAAGTTGTCAACAGTGGTCGTTCAACAATTTCATGGAATTTATCCCGGATAGTATCAGCTAACTTTTTAAACATTGCGCTCAAATCTAATCGATTACCCATCTCGCTTTCGGTAAAAATGACATCGTTTCTTACATCTGTCTGCTTTGATGGCTAAAGTAAATGGCTAACAGCAACAAAACGTCCGTTACTTGCTGTTTTCAATTTGGCGGGTAAGCTCAATAAAATCATTGACCGAAAGTTGCTCAGCTCGCTTTTCCATAATTTTCTGAGCCAAAATTTCTGTAGTCAGACTTAAAGGTTTCAATGCGTTGCGCAACATCTTCCGCCTGTTTTGAAAAGACTGCTTAACTACTCGTTTGAATAAAGCCTCATCAACTTCCAATTTTTCCCTTGAATTTCTTTTTAGCCGGATTACAGCTGAGTGTACCTTAGGGGGTGGAAAAAGACGCCAGGAGGAACGCTGAACAATAGCTCTATATCATAATACGCCTGAAGCAGAACGCTTAAAATACCATAGGTTTTATTGCCCGGTCCAGAAGCAATCCGTTGTGCCACTTCCTTTTGAAGCATCCCCACCAGCCGGAAAACCTTGTTCTTCGATTCCAGGATTTTAAAAAAAATTTGAGATGAAATATTGTATGGAAAATTTCCTATGACAATTCCACGATGAGGAATTAAATCATCCAAATCAATTTCAAGAAAATCTCCGGAAACAATTTTCAGATTCTTAAACGATTTATTCAAGTAAATAATGGATTCCTCATCAATCTCAACAACAGTCAAATTAACACAAGGGTTTTCAACAAGATATTGGGTGAGAACTCCGGTACCGGGTCCAACTTCAATTACTGTTTCTCTGTCTTCAGATAACTCAAGAGCGCCAACAATTTTTTTAGCAATATTCTGGTCCTGTAAAAAATGCTGACCTAAGTATTTTTTTGGACGAATCATGAGCAAATGTAGAAACGTGGTCAGTAACGAGGTTCATGTAGCTGAAATTATTTCTTTTCTACTAATTTGCAACTTCGACAAGAAAATAAAGATGAATCAGGGGAATCAAGAGAAGCCACGTATAGGAATAACCATGGGCGATATAAATGGAATCGGCCCCGAGGTTATCATCAAAGCACTTCAGGACAATCGGATCCTGAGTTCAATCACACCCATTATCTATGGCAACGCCAAGGTTATTAGCTTCTATAAGAAGCATCTCAACATTGAGGACTTTAGTTATAGTCAGGTGAAAAATCCCGGGCAGTTCTATCAAAAGACCGTCAATATCGTTAACTGCTGGGAGCATGTGATTGAAGTCAATCCGGGCAGGGCATCTAAAGAAACAGCTGAAGCTGCACTAGTTAGCCTAAAAAAATGTGTTGAGGATGCCAAGGCAGGTATAATTGATGCGATGGTCACCGCACCCATTGATAAGAACATGATACATTCTGCAGAATTTCCATACCGCGGACACACGGAATACCTGACTAAAGAGTTTAACGCAACCGAGTGCCTGATGTTGATGGTAAGTCCCTCTCTGAAAGTTGGGCTTGTTACAGAGCATGTACCATTAAAGGATATTTGCCAACATATTACACCCGAGCGTGTAGAATTAAAAGCCCGGATTTTAGAATTGACATTAAAGAAGGACTTTGGAATTTCAAAACCAAAAATTGCAATTCTTGGACTTAACCCCATGGGGGAGATGGTGGATTACTGGGAAAAGAAGAGCAAGAGGTGATCACGCCTGTTATTCATGAATTAAAGAACAAGGGCAAACTAATAGCTGGCCCGTATCCGGCTGATGGATTTTTTGCTTCCGGCCAATATGCAAAGTTTGATGGAATTTTAGCGATGTATCACGATCAGGGGCTTATTCCTTTTAAGACCCTAGCCTTTGATAGCGGGGTTAACTACACCGCGGGTTTGCCAATTATCCGAACATCACCCGATCATGGAACTGCCTATGCAATAGCTGGTAAAAATGTTGCCGATGAGGGCTCGTTACGCTCAGCTATTTACCTTGCTTCTGATATTTTTAGTCAGCAGAGACAGCGGTTGGTAGAGAAATAAGAACCTCTGGCAACCCAAAATACGGTTTAACCCTTTCGGATTTTCATTCACCCAAAAGTTAATTTACTTGATGCCTAATGTAAAGGTTATGGACATCGTCACAAAAAAGTCAATTAAACATTCTCATTCAGCTTGCGCAAGTTGACAAGCATTTTGCTAAAGAAGAGCGTGAAATGATTTTCAAGATTGCCCGTGACCGCAATTTCCCGGAAGAATCCGTGTTTTCACTTATTCGAAACCCACAACCCATTAGTTCGCTTGGCGCCCTAACTACGTCAAAAAAATTTGAATACCTGATTTCTTGTATTGATCTCCTGTTGGCTGATAAAAAAGTATTCGATAGTGAGATTCGTTTCTGTCAGAACATTGCCATTAAGCTGGGTTTTAATAAAAATGTGGTTGACTTTCTGGTCTCCAATCACGAAAAAGGCATAGAAACTCTGAAATCAAGGGTTTTTGCCGAATACGCGTAAGTATCCATCTCAATATCCCAAATAAGACAAGGAAAAAACTGTCCTTTTTCAGGAAATTCCATCAAAAGCTGATAAATTTGCCCGCTCATTTTCAGACCCATGGCGGAGAATGCATTTAGAGTGAATATTGCCGGGCTGAGTAATAAAGCTCATCGTTTTGATTATAAAATCAACAATGAGTTTTTTGAAAAGTATGGAGATAGCATTGTCTCAAAAGGAGATCTGAATGTGGATGTTGTGCTGGAAAAGCACGAGACGTTTATTGAAGTAAATTTTGTGATTAAAGGTGAAGTCGAACTTGTTTGTGACCGGAGCCTTGACTTATTCATGTTCCCACTAAAACTGGACAAGCGAATACTTTTCAAATTCGGGGAGGAAGATATGGAAGTCGATGAAGAAGTTGTTGTCATCAATCACAAACGCCAATACATTGACCTGGGGCAATACATGTACGAATTTATTGGATTGAATATTCCAATAAAACGACTGCATCCCCGGTATGAAGAAGACGGAGAGAATAATAGAGTTATCTATCAATCTACTCCGGAAGGAGAGAAAAAGACTATAGACCCACGATGGGAAAAATTAAAGAACCTAAAATAAATTATTAGTTATGCCACATCCCAAACGAAAATTATCCAGAACCAGACGAGATAAAAGAAGAACACATTACAAAGCGGAAGCAAGACAATTTGTTACGTGCCCTACTACCGGTGAAAACCATTTGCCACATCGTGCTTTCTGGCATGAGGGCAAGCTTTACTACAAAGGAAATGTAGTAATGGAGTCGGAAGCGGCTTAGTCCTGCATGGATTGTAAAATTTTACGGAATCTTGTTTCTATCAATTCATTGATGTTTATTCATGATGTTTTGGTGAACTCTTTCATAGCCCGGTTACTAACTTATCGGGCTTTTTTAATTATTAAAAATTGACAAACCATTACCATGACCAAGCTTAAAGCGGCAATAACAGGTGTTGGAGGCTATGTACCTGACTATGTACTAACCAATGATGAATTGGCGACCATGGTTGATACGAATGACGAGTGGATAACAACAAGAACCGGAATCAAAGAGCGAAGAATCTTGAAAGGCGAAAATGCCGGGGTTTCAGTAATGGGAATTCAGGCGGTGAAAAATATGCTGGCTAAAACTAAAACCGACCCCAAGGAAATAGATGCTTTGATTTTCGCTACGGTAACGCCAGACATGACTTTCCCCGCCACTGCCAATCTAGTTGCAACGGAAGTGGGTGCAACCAACGCTTTTAGTTATGACGTTTCTGCGGCATGCTCAGGTTTCTTATTTGCTCTTAATGCAGGTGCAAATCATATAGAATCCGGAAGGTATAAGAAAGTGATTGTTGTCGGTGGAGACAAAATGTCGGCCATCGTAGATTACACTGACCGTACAACCTGTATAATTTTTGGGGATGGTGCGGGTTGTGTTATGCTTGAGCCTACCCACGAAGAGGTTGGCATCATCGATACCATCCTCCGATCTGACGGATCAGGAGTTAATTATCTCCACATGAAAGCAGGCGGCAGTAAGATACCAGCCAGCCATGATTCGGTAGACAAGAGACAGCATTTCGTGTATCAGGAGGGATCGGCCGTATTTAAATTTGCCGTAACCAATATGGCGGATGTATCCGCTCAGATTATGGAGAAAAATAATCTCAGCTCTGAGGATGTAGCTTTTCTGCTTCCCCATCAGGCCAATAAAAGAATAATCGATGCAACAGCAAGCCGTATGGGCTTAAGTGATGATAAAGTATTAATGAACATTGAGCGATATGGCAATACTACAGCAGGAACTATTCCCCTCTTATTATGGGATTTTGAAAAGAAATTCAAAAAAGGAGACAATCTGATTTTTGCGGCTTTTGGTGGTGGTTTTACCTGGGGTGCGGTGTATGTAAAATGGGCATACAACGCATCATAAGACCGCTTAGTAATTTTGTGTACTGGATTTTGATCATAGGTTTGTAAATTAAAGCGTTAGTTTTTTATGGCGAATGTTTCAGATTTAAGTAAAGGAAATTTTATCAGGTACAATGGAGAAATTATGAGGATAGAAGAGCTTCTTCACCGTACACCTGGAAACTTAAGAGCTTTTTATCAGGTAAAGATGAGAAGTGTAAGAACCGGTAAAATTGCAGAAAACAGATTTCGCCCTGGAGATTCCGTTGATCAATTGAGAGTAGAAACCAAAGAGTACCAATATCTTTATCAGGATGGCGAAAGTCTGGTGTGTATGGATAACCAGACGTTTGAACAAATTTATCTGGACAAGACCTTACTGGGTAATACGGTTCAATACCTGAAAGAAGGCATAACATTAATCATTGCCTTTGAAGACGGTACCCAACCCATCACAGCTGAACCTCCGGCTAATGTAGAGCTGAACATCACGTATACCGAGCCTGGAATTGCGGGCGATACAGCAACCCGTACGTTAAAAGCAGCTACTATAGAAACAGGAGCTGAAATTCGTGTTCCTCTTTTTATTAATACCGGAGATACCGTTAAGGTTGATACAGCAACGGGTGCTTATATTGAGCGTGTAAAATAAATTGATTGAAATGGCAACTAGAAAAATAAATAAGACTCCAAAAGATTCAAGTAAAAATAACCTTAACATGAAAACATCTGAAATCAGAGATCTGATAGATTTCATTTCCAATTCGGGTCTTAATGAAGTTAATATTGAAACCAGCGAGCTTAAATTACATGTAAAGCGAGAACCCGACCAAAAGGTTTTTAAATCTCATGTTGCACCTGCAACCACGGTTGCCATGACCCCGCCAACTCACCCGGTAGTTGCCTCTCCATCAGCCCCTCAGCCACTTGTAAAATCCGAAGCCACACCTCAAGCTCAGACTAGTAAGTTAATCGATATCAAATCGCCCATGATAGGAACGTTCTATAGGTCGTCAAATCCGGATTCGCCTCCATTAGTTTCAGTAGGAGATAAAATCACTAAAGGTCAAACCATTTGCATAATCGAAGCCATGAAACTGTTTAACGAGATCGAATCAGAAGTTTCTGGTACCCTGGTTAAGGCCATGGTTGAAAATTCATCACCGGTAGAATATGATCAAATTCTATTTCAGATTGACCCGGATTAATCGTTTAGAAAAAAATATTCGAGCCTAATTCTATGTTTAAAAAAATATTAATTGCAAATCGTGGGGAAATTGCACTTCGTGTAATCCGGACTTGCAAAGAAATGGATATTAAAACGGTAGCTGTTTATTCAACCGCTGACCGGGAAAGCCTTCATGTACGATTTGCAGATGAAGCAGTATGTATTGGCGATGCTCCCAGCAAATCATCGTATCTGAATATTCCCAGAATAATCTCTGCAGCAGAAATTACAAATGCAGATGCCATTCATCCGGGGTATGGATTCTTATCTGAAAACGCTGAGTTTTCTGCCGTTTGCCATGAATACGGAATCAAGTTTATTGGCCCATCACCGGATATGATCAAATCAATGGGCGATAAAGCCACTGCAAAGGCAACCATGAAAGCTGCGGGGGTGCCCACTATTCCGGGATCTGATGGTCTTATAGACTCTATTGAAGAAGGTGCCAAACTGGCCAAAAAAATAAAGTATCCCGTAATTGTAAAGGCAACTGCCGGTGGTGGTGGAAAGGGGATGAGAATCATTAATGATGAGTCTGAATTTAAGAAAGCTTGGGATGATGCTAAAAGAGAAGCAGGGGCATCGTTCGGCAATGACGGGTTATATCTTGAAAAATTTGTTGAAGAGCCCAGGCACATTGAAATTCAAATTGTCGGTGATCAATATGGCAAAGTTTGTCACCTTTCTGAACGGGACTGCTCCGTTCAACGCAGACATCAAAAATTAGTAGAAGAAACTCCCTCACCTATCGTGAGTCAGGAGTTACGAGAAAAAATGGGTGCAGCCGCCATAAAGGGTGCAAGTGCAATTAAGTATGAAGGGGCAGGCACGATTGAGTTTCTTGTTGATAAGCATGGCGATTTCTATTTCATGGAAATGAATACCAGAATCCAGGTAGAGCATCCTATCACTGAAGAAGTTACGGATTATGATTTAATAAAGGAGCAAATTAAGGTGGCAGCCGGGGTACCTATTTCCGGAAAAAACTATTATCCAAATCTGTTCTCGATGGAGTGTCGCATAAATGCAGAAGATCCTGCTAATGGTTTCCGTCCATCTCCTGGAAAAATAATTAATCTTCATTTGCCGGGTGGGCACGGAGTGCGCGTTGATAGTCATGTGTACGCGGGGTATACGATCCCTCCCAATTATGACTCCATGATTGCCAAACTTATTGTAAGCGGTCAATCACGGGAAGAAGTCATTACCAGAATGAAAAGAGCATTGAGTGAATTTGTAATTGACGGTATTAAAACAACCATTCCTTTCCACCTGAAACTCATGGATAATGCTATTTTCAGATCGGGTAAGTTTACCACGAAATTTCTGGAAACATCCTTTGATTTCTCTTCACTGAAATAGTTTAAACAAAAAAGGCCAGTTGAACTGGCCTTTTTTTGTTTTGATCGTTAAAATCAAACGTATTGGTTTAACATCACCGGCATTACCAGCATCAAAATATCTTCATCTTTATCCTTGTCTGCAGGCAAGATCACACCTGCTTTATTGGGTGCCGACATGGTGAGTTTTACTTGCTCGGTATCTATGTTAGTTAGCATCTCAATCAAAAACTTGGCATTAAAACCAATTTCAATATCACTACCTTCATGCTCGCAAGACAATCGTTCATTCGCTTCATTGCTGAAATCAAGATCTTCTGCAGAAACCAGTAATTCACTACCGGTAATTTTCAAACGTACCTGATGCGTGGTTTTGTTAGCATAGATAGAAATCCTCTTCAGTGAACCTAAAAACTCAGAGCGGTTAATACTCATTTTGATGTTGTTGCCGGAAGGTATTACATTTTCGTAGTCCGGAAAACGTTCATCGATAAGCCGACAAATCATTTTTATACTGTTGAACTTGAAAATGCATTTGACATGTTAAAGTCAATACTAACATCAGTATTCTCTGTGGGAAGTGTTGTTTTCAGGAGGTTCAATGCCTTGCGAGGAATAATTATGGCATTTCCATTGTCGGATTTTACATCGGTACGAATATACCGAACAAGCCGGTGCATCCATCTGTTGCAACAAAAGTGGCATTCTTCTCACTCAGATTTACATATACACCCGTCATAGCAGGTCTTAGTTCATCGCTGCTCGTTGCAAAAATCGTGTTGTTCACTGCCCGGGCCAGAACATCTGAAGAAACCATAGCCGAAAAATCATTGGACACACTGGGGACTTTAGGAAAGTCGGTAGCGTTTTCACCTGCCAGTTTATACCGCCCGTTGTCAGAACTTAGTTCGATGCTGTAGGTTGAGTCGTCAATGGAAAAAGTAACTGGCTGATCTGGTAGATTTTTTAGTGTGTCTAGCAAAATGCGGGCTGGGACAGCAATATTCCCTTTCTCCTTTGATTCAATCGTAATTTCAGTAATCATTGAAGTTTGCAAATCCGATGCTGTAACGGTCAACGTATTTTTATCAATCTCAAAAAGGAAGTTTTCAAGAATAGGAACAACAGGGTTGGTTGTAATTACCCCGTTGATTTGTGAAAGCTGTTTCAGCAGGTAGCTTGAGTTAACAATAAACTTCATCGAAGGTCAGTGGTTTTGGTTGTAATCGCGGTAAAGTTAGAAAGAAAAACTAATTATGGAAATCACCAATTTAGTGGAATAGCCTGTCCGTCAGGGGCCTAAATTTACTTCTGCGTATTCCGCTCAAAGTATTTTTTTGGGTGATTGATTGCATCAATCTTCACTTTGCGAAACCGATAGAAATTCCCTCGTCCATCATGACCAATCAAAATCTGCGGATTATCTGTTCTCTGCACGTGAAGGTAAAGTGTGCGACCCGAAATATCCTGCACGGTCAAATCCATTAGGGCCAGGTCGGGATTCAAGACCTGCTCGGATACTGCTTCATCTGCCTCCAACAGGCTAACCGCATCCAAAAAATCATTTAACCGTGTTGTGTCAGTCTCTATTGATCCGGTTATATCGAAATATCCTCCATCAAGTTCTATAGTAAACCCGTCATTATTCATTTCCGAAAATGAAACCTGCAAGGATTTAAAATTTCTCCAATTAAAATCAAAAATCCTTTTTTGCTTCCAGGCATATTCAGGTAATTCAAAAACATAGTTCACATAAACCCTATAGCCAGGAATCACAACCACTTCGGGTACATCAACTTCCATAATGTACGATTCGGTTTTACCGGGATTTCCAATCGCAACAAAATTGGTTATCACTTCGCCTTCTGAATACAAGCTCACGTTTATACCCGATTGTCTCATCTGATTTTAATTGAGTCGGCAATCGAAATCGCTACGGCTCTTTTAATCTCAACCGACTCAAGACTTGCAAAGAGGAGTGTAATCATTTGATTATCGGCATCAAAATTATTATTTACCCTCCACCTCCTTCCGTCAAAAGTGAGATCGATTTTCCCATTAGTTGACTCTAAAACAACGCGATCAATTTTCTGAATGTCTTCTTGTGATACGATCTTACGACTTAAAGGTGATGAAGCATCCCATTGAAAGTAAAAGGCAAGAACGGTAGCCACACTTAAAACAAGCAGGGAGATAATCAGAAAACCATTCTTCTTTTGCTGGTTCATTTCAATTTCCATATTTTTTCTTTCTCCAGTAACTTCTCGCAATTCCAAAAACTAATATCAGTACAATAGGAACCGTAAGATTTGCAGTTTGCCAAAAAAGGCGCTGATCTTTAATCTTAGATTTGTCCAGGGGCCTGATCATCAACTCTTTATTTCGAATTTTAATTAACCCTTCTTCATCGATCAGATAAGCTACCATATTCATTAACAAATCCTCATTTGCAAAAGTGTACCCAGTGATCGGGTCGTTTCCCAATTGTTGAGGCTGTCCTGTTTTAGAATTAATTTCATTCCGCGCAAGATCCCCGTCAGCAACCACAATTATTTTCGTGGGCGTACTTTTATCAACAAAGGTTTTCTGATCTGCATCTTTTGGTACAATCCTATTTTTATACAGGGAAGTAAATTCACCTTCCAGAAGATACGATAAGGGAATTCTACCCTGATTGAATGATTCAGGGCTTGGTTGATTACGCAAATCCTCAACAGCAACCCGTACAGGCGCCCCTATTTTTTTGAATAAGGGGATGTAAAGAACAGAGGAGTCTTGGTTATGCCTACTGCTTTTACCGTATCTAATGAACTTGCAAACTTCAAAATCACTGCATCCAAATTCCTGGTTATGGCGTGATCAGCAAATTGTGTAATCAAAGGAAAAAAGGGCCAGTCGATTTGCATGAGCTGTGATTGATTGCCAACCTGGCCCGTTACAATCGGATATTTAGCCGCAACCCGATCCTGAACCAGATCATAATTCATGCGTACTCCATATCGAAAGAGCTGATCTTCAAGATTATGCTGAAATGGAAAAGCAAAGTAACTATTGCTTGACGCACTGTCCATTTCCGCATCAAGCCTGTCGAGAAGAAATAAAACTTTTCCTCCTCGCATAATAAATTGATCCAGCTTGTACTTTTCCGATTCAGTAAAAGCACTCTTGGGTTTTGTAACGAGGATGGCATCATAATGATCAGTCTGTTGATGATCTGAAAGGTGAATCCGGAAAACATCATATGCCTGCATGAGAGAATTTTTGAAGCTTGCAAACGCAAGACTGTCTATTTCACCATGACCATAAACAATTCCTATACGGGGTCTTTCGGTATTGGTAAGTTTATGAATTGCATTGGCCAGTTCATATTCTATCCCTTCAATAGATTGATTTAGGACTTCCTGGCTGGTTTCCGATCGATTCCCTTTCAGTAACATCACACCCGTTTCAAACCCCCCATAAGATATCAACGCTCCCGGAAAGACAACCTTTTCGCTTCGCTGTCCATCTTTAGTGTCAATGATGTTCATGGGAGTAATTCCCTTTTCAACGATACTCCGCATGAATTCATTGCGAGCCCTTTGATCGGTAGCAGTGGAGGGATCGACAAACCGGAATTTTACTTTGTTGCCCGAATAGATCCTGAACTCCTCCAGTGTTTCACGAATGGATTTCTGAAGCCTGGTAAACCCCGCGTTCAAATCACCATCCAGGTAAACCTCTATGTATACAACATCATGCAAATCTTTAAGCAAATCTTTGGTGGGCTGATTGAGTGTATACCTGTTTTCTTCCGTTAAATCCCACCGAAAAAATAAATTGGAGGTTACTAAGTTGAGCAGGATAAAAAATACCAGGCCGTTAGCCAATAATAAAAGGTCTCCTGATTTTTTGCTGTACGGTATTACCATCGTCTGCTCCCGGTTATAATTTTGGTAGCCAGCAAAAAAATCCCAATCAAAGAAAAAAAGTATATCAAATCCCGGCTATCGATTAATCCTCGGCTTAGTGATTCATAATGATATAGAATTCCGGCTTGCTTGATAGAAAGTATACCTCTACCCCCGCTCCACAAGGTTGACAGGGAATCAAACCCTGAATACAAAATGAAACAAAAAAAAAGTGGCTCCGATAAAAGCAATGATTTGATTTGATGTTATGGAAGAAGTAAAAATTCCAACTGCACAAAATGTTGCCCCCAATAGGAAGAGGCCAATATAGGAACCGATTACACCGGGCGTGTCAATGTTGCCCACGGGACTCCCAAGTTGATATATCGAAAAATAATATAATAGTGTTGGCGAAAGCGAGAAGATCAGCAATCCAACCACAGCCAGGTACTTACCCATTATAATTTCCCAATCGTGCAACGGTTTGGTTAATAGCAATTCAATAGTTCCTAATTTTTTTTCTTCTGCAAAACTCCGCATGGTGATAGCCGGGACTAAAAAAATCAAAACATAAGGCCCCAATGAAAACAGGGGGTCAAGATCGGCATAACCATACTCCATCACAGAGGTTTCGGGAAAGACCCACACAATCAAACCCATAGCGGTTAAGAACACACCAATAATTATGTAGGCAATGAGGGAATCAAGAAAATTTCGAAACTCACGTGAAAGAATGTGAATCATAGTCTTATCTTTTCGCCATCCGGTGTGGTCAATTCTCTGAATACTTCTTCCAGTGATGACTCTTCAACACGCATTTCCATTAATGAAATATTTTGTTGCCTGACAAAGTCAAACATAATTGATCGGACATCCGCATTCTCTACCGAGAATATTCTGAATTGGTTCGGCCCGGATTGATCAATAGATTGCACACCGGGTAACGCTTTTATCTTTAACAGATCAACCTCCTGATCAAATTCTATAAATAGTGACTTCATCCCTCTGCTCTTAAGTAACTCATCTAACTGACAGTCGGCTACAATTTTTCCTTTATGAATAATTATTACCCGACTACATAAGGTCTGAACTTCCTGCATAATATGGGTAGAAAAAAGCACCGTCTTATGCTGACTAACTTGCTTAATGAGTTTACGAATTTCCACTATTTGATTTGGATCAAGACCTGAAGTAGGCTCATCCAAAATTAAAATCTGTGGATCATGCAAAAGCGCCTGAGCTAATCCTACACGCTGTCTATACCCTTTTGATAGCGATTCCAATTTCTTATGCTGCTCAACCCCTAATCCGCACAGTCTGATCATTTCATCAACCCGGCTTAAAAGCAAGTTGCCCTTTACGTCATACAATTTGCCAATAAAGGTTAAGTACTCTTTTACATACATTTCGAGATAGAGCGGATTGTGCTCAGGCAGATAACCGATTATTTCTCTCACCTGAACCGACTGGTCCGCCACATCAAATCCGCCCACCTGTACCTTGCCTTCAGTAGGCGGCAAAAAGGTTGTTAGGATTTTCATAGTGGTCGACTTTCCAGCACCATTGGGGCCAAGAAAGCCAACAATCTCACCGGGCTGTACAGTAAAAGATATATTGTCAACAGCCTTTTGCCCGGCAAACGTTTTGGTGAGATTTTTTACTTCTAATGACAAGAGTTGCTATATAATAAGAGGCGAAAGTAAAAAATGAAATAAAATGACATATTAAAGCAGGTTACCGGGAGTAATTAATATATATGAACGGGTTATCGGTATAATAATTGCCTTGCTATGTTTCAAGGAATTAAGAACTTTGAAATTCATAAAACTTACCAATGAGATTTTTCTTTTTAGTAATTGCCCTATTGATCAGTTCGTTCTCTTTCAGCCAGACGGGGTATAAAATTGATTTTAAGATTAAGGGATTAAAAGATACTACAGCCTATTTAGGTGTTTATTATGGTGAAAGCACTTTACTGACGGACACAGCACAGGTGAATAACCTGGGCGCTTTTACATTCGACAATCCTAAAAAACTCCCTCATGGAGTCTACTTCCTTGTTTTGAACAAAACCAGAATGTTTGAATTTGTCATTAGCGATGATCAGCAATTCACACTTGAAACCAACCAGTCCGATTATGTGCGCAACATGGTTGTTAAGGGAGACATTGATAATAAACTGTTCTTTGAAAATATTTTTTTCAATATTGAAAGAAACAAGGAAGCTGAACCCCTGATAAAGGTCCTTCGCGATTCTCTTCTAACCCCTGATCAAAAAAAAGATGCGCGGGAGTCTTTCAATCTAATCAATGAAAAAGTCGTAGCCCATCAGCAAAACTTAATTGACAAGAACCCGTCAACTATGACAGCCCGTGTTTTAAAATCAACCATGCCCGTAAAAATGCTAGATCCTCCTGTCTTACCCAATGGATCAATCGATTCTGCATTTCAATTTCATTACTATAGAAATCATTTCTTCGACAATTTCAATCTGGCCGATGACGCCATGATTCGTTTACCACGGCCGCTATACCAGGAGAAACTCGGTGAATATCTGGACAAACTTTTTATTCAACACCCGGATACATTGTCGCGAGAAATAGACCGACTGGCTAATTCTGTAAAAGAGAATAAGGAATGCTATAAGTATTTGGTATGGATGTGCATTGTGAAATATCAAAACCATGATATCATGGGACTTGATGCGATTTATGTTCATTTATTCGATACCTACTTTGCCAGCAAGGAAATGGATTTCTGGATCTCTGAAGCGGTAAAGAAAAACCTAAAAGAAAACGCTGACCGAATGCGCTTAAGTTTGATCGGAAACAAAGCACCCAATTTGATCATGCAGGACAAAGATCTTCAACCCAAGGCACTGTATGATATAAACAGGAAATACACGATGATTTATTTTTCTCACCGGACTGCGGTCACTGCCGGGCTGAAACCCCAAAGCTTGTCGAATTTTATAATGCCAGTAAGACAAAACTTAATATGGAGATCTATGCAGTGTGCACAGACAGTTCACTTCAGAAAATGAAAGCGTTTATTAAGGAGATGGCCACTCCGTGGATAACAGTAAACGGACCTCGTAGTTATGTTGGGCCATACAGTAAACTGTATGATGCACCTACAACCCCCACCATTTATATTATTGACAACCGAAAAAAGATTATTGCTAAAAAATTACCGGTCGGCCAACTCAGTGATTTTTTCGAAAAACACGAAAAATTCCTGAAATCCAATTCAGAAGGCACCAGGTAATTTCTTTTTTTTCAGTCAAAATGAGCGTTATCGTTAAAAATTTCCCTGTTCATGCAACTATTTACCCCCTGCCGAGTATCTAATAGTTGTAAACCATGCTCACATGACACTCCTCAATCGTTTATTCTCAAAGAAAAAAGAATTCAAAAGCTCATTGTGCTATCACAAATGAGCCATTAGAAAATGGTTATGGGTATTTACTGACAACCTCTGATATCATTGCATCAAAGAAATATTGGGATATGGTTATGTCCGAACCGGATACACTCTCGTACACCATTTCACATTTTAAAAGTCAGGCCAGTGGTACCCAAATGCGCAGCTTGATTTTTGATAAATACGCGAGTATTGAAAATCCATGGATCGTCTCAGATTCAGTGATTGATTATTTTGATATCGACAAAGAAACTTCAAAAAAAAATGCATTGGAGTGGTGGAGTCATGAGGGCGAATTTCAACCGACCAATACCGGACCGGCAAAAGTCAAAATGGAAACGGGCGAATTTACCAAGTGGAAAAATTACGCGGTTCTTGAAGCAGCACGCGATCGAGTAATCAAAAAAGTGAGCTGATTAACCTCTTAACTTTTTCGTTCAATTGTGAACTGAACAAGGTCTCTGAGTGAACTCTTGTATGGTGATTCTTTGAATTCATTGAGCAGGTCTAGAGACTCCTGATAGAATTTCATCATCACTTCTTTCGCGTACGCAATTCCACCAGAATTTTTAACAAATTCAATTACCTCCTTCACTTTCGCAGACTCATTACTATTATTCTTAATGATATTTATTACCCTGCGTTTATCCATCCAGGATGCTTTGGAGAGCGCGTGAATCAATGGCAGCGTCATTTTCTTTTTCTTTGATATCAATACCTACTGGCTTTCCAATCTCATCTTCACTGTAGTCAAAGAGGTCATCCTTAATTTGAAACGCCAATCCTACTTTCTCACCAAAAACTTTCATTTTATAGATCTGACTTTCATCCGCACCAACCGAACAGGCGCCAACCGCACAACAGGAAGCAATCAGTGAGGCTGTCTTCTGCCGGATTATCTCGAAATATATCTCCTCGGTAATGTCCAGGTTTCTTGCTTTTTCAAATTGAAGAAGTTCTCCTTCACTCATATCTTTTACCGCTTTGCTCACAATTCCCAAAAGGTCAAATTCTTTATGCTCAACAGACAGAATCAATCCTCTGCTCAATAAAAAATCACCTACGAGTACTGCTATTTTGTTTTCCATAACGCATTAATGGAAAAAAATCCTCTGCGATAATTGGCATCATCAACGACATCATCATGTACCAGCGTAGCGGTATGTAAAAGTTCAATGAGTGAAGCCCCACGGAAGGTAGACTCCGATATTTGTCCACACGTTCCCGCACTAAGAAAAACAAAAAGAGGCCTCATTTGCTTTCCCTTTCGCTTAACGATATACGTCATAATCTTATCAAGAAGCAGCACGTGTGTTTTCATGGAGTCTCTGAATTTATTTTCAAATTCCTCCATTTCTTTTGCCACAGGAGCCTTGATATCAGCTATTCGCATCGACATAATTACAAGTATACAAATTGCCCCTAAGAAATCAGGAGGACTCAATTTTATAATGAATAGCAAACCAATGGATGCTTTTGTTAATTTCGGCCTGTAATTTTGTGAATCAGTACCCGAACATTGTACTACTTGGCGGAAGTATTTATATAGTATGAGCGTTGGGCTGGTTTGTACTGAAAAGTTATAGTAAACTCAATGCCTGATTTAATGACACGCAAAAAATCAACTACTTCTCAATTTTTGAATCCAAAGCAGTTACCTGCTGTGATTCTTGAGCTCATTCAATACAATGACAATGAGTATGAAATGGTGAATAATCTCCCGATTAAAGAACTCCTTGAAAAACTAAATCCCGTTCTGGTAAACTGGATAAATGTTGACGGGTTGCATGACCACACCATTATAAAAGCTTTAGCAAAAAAATTTTCATTGCATTCTCTTCTTCTGGATGATATCACCAGTGATCATCAGCCCAAAGCTGAGGAGTACGAGGAATATTATTTTTTTACTCTAAAAATGTTGTATCGGATAGAATTTAGCAAAATTGAATATGAACAAATAAGTTTTGTCCTGGGTAAGGATTACCTGTTATCATTTCAAGATAAAGAAGGCGATCTTTTCAATCCTTTCCGGGATCGAATTCGACAACACCAGGGAAAAGTAAGAAAGCAAAGTGCTGACTACCTGTTGTATCGATTAATTGATGTGATTGTAGATAATTATTACGTGGTATTGGATGCGGTGGGCCAGCAGATTGAGCAAATTGAAGATGATATTTATACCAACCCTTCGGAAAAAGAGTTTTATGAAATTCAACGACTAAAGAAAGAACTTATTTATTTGCGCAAGGCATTGCACCCATTAAGAGATGCATTAAGTAAAATAATAAAAGACGAATCCGGATTTATTCAACCCAGCACAATCCGTTATTTTGCTGATGTGTATGATCATGTGGTTCATCTGATTGACTCGATGGATACCTATAAAGATCTGACCTCAAGTTTAATGGATATTCACATCAATACATTGAATACCCGGATGAATGAGGTAATCAAAGTATTGACGGTTATTTCAACTATTTTCATTCCATTAACTTTTATCGTTGGAATTTATGGAATGAATTTTAATACATGCCCGAAATTGGCTACGAATACGGATACCCGCTGACATGGCTCGTCATGATTACTATAGTATTAGCCATGCTATGGTATTTTAAATTCAGAAAATGGTTTTAATTTAGGGAGACCCAAACACCCCACATGCTGCTTAATATATTCCTGCTAATTACCGGATTCTTTGTCCTTATTAAGGGGGCCGATTTCCTGGTGAGTGGGTCATCTTCCATAGCCAAAAAAATGAAGATCTCGGATCTGGCTATCGGGCTGACAATCGTTGCTTTTGGAACCTCTTCTCCTGAATTGCTGGTCAACATCATGTCATCATTAAAAGGATACAATGATGCGGCATTTGGAAATGTGATTGGGAGCAACAACTTTAATTTAATGCTTATCCTGGGTGTATCAGGAATCATTTTTCCTCTTGTTGTTCAACGCAATACAGTGAAATATGAGATTCCGATTTCTCTGGCGGCAATAGCCTTATTCATCATACTAATCAATGATTACCGTATTTGGGGTACTGTAAACGAGCTTTCGCGAACGGATGCCATTATACTCTTAGTCGGTTTTTTAGGATTCCTTGTTTATGTCTATGGCATGATGAAGAGAAAACCGGAATTTGAAAATGAGTCAATCGTTAAAGAATACAAAACTCCTATCGCGATAGGAATAGCTTTGTTTGGTATGATCATGTTGATTGGTGGCGGGCACCTTGTTGTTGAAAATGCAGTATCAATAGCCGATAAGTATGGACTAAGTAAAAAATTAATCGGCCTTACAATTCTGGCTATGGGCACATCATTACCCGAACTGGCAACATCGGCCGTGGCTGCTTACAGAAAAAATACAGATATCGCTATTGGCAATGTAATAGGATCTAACATATTTAACCTGACCCTTGTGCTTGGTGTTAGTGGAGTGATTAAGCCTCTGCCCTACTCTGATGAACTTAACTTTGATGTCATAATTATGGCTGTGGCAACTTTTTGTCTGCTCATCTTCATGTTCACATTATCACAACGAAAACTGGATCGTTGGGAAGCTGCGATACTACTCATCGGCTATGTTTCATATACCTTGTACCTTATAAGCGCGGAGAATATTAAACTATAAAAAAGAGACTACCTTATAAAAAAGTAGCCTCTATTAATCCGTAAGATCAATTCCTATTTAAGCTTCTTCTCCAGTTCTGTTATTTTGGGCTGGGCTTTATCATTTCCTAATGACAATGCTTTCTTATACAAATCCAATGCTTCTTGCAACGTTTCTTTTTTCTTGCGAGGAGCAAGTTTAGTTCTGGCGGCTGCCTCTTCCACGGCTTCACCACGAGCATAATAAGCTTCACCTTCCGTCATCTTCGATTGTATCATTAACTCCTGAATACGAGCTTCAATCAAAGCAAGCTCCTGTTCCTTGGTAATAATTTTAGCCTCCTTGTCGGTTAACTCGGCCTCTTGAAGAGCAACTACATTAATCAAATTTTGATTTTCGTTTCGGTACTTCTCAACCTGCTCCTGAAGTTGAGCGATCTCGTTGTTTTTTGCTTCCAAATCAGCCTTGAGCTTTTTAATAGTAGCTGCGTAGGAATTTACATTTCCTTTGGACTTTTTAAGGGCTTTTTCGAGGTCAACAATCCTGTTTTGAGTTTCCTTAACGTAATTATTAAGGTCTTTCATACGCGAGGTGTAGTCATCATATGTAGTTCCCTCTACCATATTTACTCGTAATACCTGTCGGCTTGCATCAATTGAATCCATCAACACACCAACTTCCTGTAGAGTTTCTACAAATTGCTGACTTGTTTGTAATTCAGACCGTAATGAATCAATTTGAGTTTGCATCTTAGCTTTTTCTTCGCCACCACAACTCATTAAAAGAGAAGTAATTCCTATTCCAAAAAGAAGGTTTTTCATGGATAATTGGTTTAATCGTTTTGGCAAAATTAAGATTCAATTATTGCATTCTATTCATGCTCGGGATAAAATATGTTTCATATTTCTACGAAATAACTTTACAACCTGTAAATTGGCACCCGTTTTAGTAATTAGTATTAACAATGCCCAAACAGATCTACACAAAAGCAAGGATCGCTGACCAGGGCAAACCCAGAATTATCATCATAGGAGGAGGTTTTGGAGGGCTGGAAGTAGCAAAAGACTTGAAAGGAATCAATGCCCAGGTGGTATTGTTCGATAAGTACAATCATCATACGTTTCAACCCCTTTTATATCAGGTGGCAACTTCGGGGCTGGAGACCAATTCAATTGTATTCCCATTCAGGAAACGATTTAGCGGGCGATCTGATTTCTATTTCCGATTAGGCGAAGTGAACCTTATAAAGCCTGAGGAAAACATTATTGAAACGTCCATTGGCAGCATTCATTACGACTACCTCATTTTGGCTACCGGTGCAACCACAAATTTCTATGGAATGGAAGAAGTTCAGCAAAATGCCTTTTCCATGAAAACCATTACCGATTCCATCGTTCTTCGCAACCGAATTATCCGCAATCTTGAATTTGCCTTACTAACGGATGACAATGAGGTTATGAACAGTCTGATGGATTATGTTATTGTTGGAGGAGGACCTACGGGTGTTGAATTGGCGGGAGCTCTTGCAGAACTTAAGAACCATGTCTTCCCGCATGATTATAAAGAACTGGATATTCGCCAGATGGATATTTACTTGGTTGAAGCCGGTCCGCGTGTATTAAATGGCATGTCACAAAAGGCATCGGATAAAGCACTAAAGTATTTGGAAGATATGGGTGTTAAAGTCCTGTTGAATCATGCTGTAAAGTCTTATGATGGTTATACCGTTACTTTTACCAATGAAGAAAAACTGATCTCACGAACATTGATGTGGGCAGCAGGTGTAATGGGTAATCCTATCCATGGAATTAAAGCTGAAAGTCTGGGACGAGGAAAAAGATTGATGGTTGATCACTACAATCGTGTAAAAGGCTACAACAATATTTTTGCAATCGGTGATGTAGCACAAATGGAAGGAGACGTAAAATTTCCAAATGGTCATCCCCAGATGGCACAGCCCGCAATGCAGCAAGGTCGACTGCTGGCAAACAACCTGAAGCGAATCTTTGAGAAAAGAGATTTGAAACCTTTTAAGTACAAAGATATGGGCAGCATGGCTACGATAGGACGCAACCGTGCTGTTGTTGACATTGGCAAATTCAAAACGCAGGGATTTTTTGCCTGGTTCTTATGGATGTTTGTCCACTTGATTTCAATAATAGGATTCCGGAATAAGGTCTTTACTTTTTTTAGCTGGCTTTGGAGTTACTTTTCTTATGATCGAAGCAATAGACTCATTATTGGTCGTCCTGATGAAAAACTATGAGTGATTCTAAAAAAGAAGGGTTTAGGGAAAAAATTTCAGCGGTAGGTGTTCTCGTATCACTTGGAATCATTTATGGAGATATCGGTACCTCGCCTCTCTATGTATTCAAGGCAATAGTTGGAACAAATGTCATCAACGAAGAATTAATATTAGGTGGCGTCTCTTGCGTTTTCTGGACGCTGACACTAATAACTTCAATCAAATACGTATACCTCGCCTTGAATGCCGACAATAAAGGTGAAGGTGGAATCTTTTCACTTTACGCATTGGTGAGGAGATACAAAGTCAAGTGGGTTGTTTATCCAGCTATTTTCGGATGCGCCATGTTGATTTCGGATGGGTTCATTACACCGGCCATCAGTATCACTTCCGCCATAGAAGGTTTGACGATCAACAATCCAGACTTCCCAACAGTGCCTGTAGTGATCATTATACTGATACTGCTTTTCTTTTTTCAGCAGTCCGGCACAAGTGTCGTAGGAAAATTCTTTGGTCCGGTGATGTCAGTTTGGTTTGCTTCCATTGCTGTGTTTGGAGGATATCACCTCATCCATAACCTGGCCGTTCTGAAAGCCATCAATCCCATTTATGCGTGGAACCTCCTTACACAATACCCCGGTGGGTTCTGGTTGTTAGGCGCGGTTTTCCTTTGCACGACTGGAGCCGAAGCACTTTATTCCGATTTGGGTCACTGTGGCAAGGAAAACATTCGTGTGGGTTGGGGCTTTGTTAAAATTTCTTTGTTGATTAATTATTTCGGACAGGCCGCCTGGCTGCTCACTCAAGAAGGAACACAACTCAATGGACAAATTCCTTTTTACGCTATTGTACCCGATGGATTTTTATTGTTCAGCATCGTTATTGCATCCATGGCCGCTATCATCGCCAGCCAGGCTCTGATTTCCGGAACGTTTACTCTTGTGAATGAAGCCATGAAACTTAAACTGTGGCCAAATACGCGGGTCAGATATCCCAGCACTAACCTGGGTCAGATATATATTCCATCAATCAATTGGATACTGCTGGCAGGAACAATAGCTGTTGTTTTGATTTTCAGAGAATCATCAGCCATGGAGGGGGCTTATGGATTGGCCATTACCCTCGATATGTTAATGACCACAACTCTCCTGGTATTTTTCTTCTCTACCGCAAAGAAGTCCATGTTACGCTCTGCTGCTCTTGCTCTGATTTTCTTTTCGCTGGAAGGAATGTTCCTGATATCCAACCTGAACAAATTCGCTCATGGCGGATGGTTTCCCATCATGATCGCTGCAGCCTTTTTTATTATGATGTTCGTATTGATGAAAGCAAGAGGTCTTCGCGAACGCCATACCGAGTTTGTTGATCTCAAGCACTACATGCCGCTGATCCAGGATTTGCAATCAGACACTTCCATACCAAAAGAAGCCACTAACCTGGTTTATATGGCGGTTGCAAAAAGCAATCAGTATATTGACTCCAACATTATCTATTCAATTTTTAAGAAGAGACCAAAACGTGCTGATGTGTATTGGTTTATCCACGTGGATACCGTAAACAGTCCGTTTGCAAGTAAGTATTCAGTTGATACTATAATTCCTAAAAAATGTTTTTTTATCAGAATTAGTCTTGGATTCAAGGCCGATCACCGGGTTAATCTGCTGTTCAACAAAATTCTGCATGATATGGCAGATAATGGAGAAATTGATTTAGTCAGCCATTATGATTCCCTTAAAAAACACAACCTCTCAGCCGATTTTAAATTCATCATTCTTCATTCTCTTGCCTCGGTAGATAGTGAAATCTCAACGTTTGATAATCTTGTTATTCAAGGTTATCGAATTATAAAGCGATTGAGTTTTCCTACTGAAAAGATGTACGGGCTGGAGCTTGCCAATGTTGAAGTCGAAAATGTACCCATTATGGTAGGTCCCGTGAGCTCTGTTTCGATTAAAAGAGAGGATTAGAATTTCTCACCCATAAATTCATAAATTTTGTAAATTGAACCATGGCGTTCAATGAAAAACTTGCCGACCGTGTCCGTGAACAACTCTCATCGTTAAAAAGAGTTGAAGAAAAGAAAATGATGGGTGGATTAACCTTTATGGTAAATGGAAAGATGTGCGTAGGAATTCTTCAGGATGATTTGATGGCGCGCATTGCTCCAGAAGAGTATGAAACCGCGCTTGAAAAAAGGGGGTGCCGCGAAATGAATTTTACAGGAAAGCCTATGAAAGGGTTTGTTTTTATTAGCTCAGAAGGCACTTCACGAGCTGCAGATCTTTCCTCTTGGATTAACCTCGCTTTGGCGTTTAATAAGTTTGCAAAGGCATCTGACAAGAAAAAGAAAAAATAATTACGGGAACCCTTCAAATCCTTTGTCGATCGTTTGGCCAAAAAGCGGGCTTGATTGTGGGGATTTTTTTATCTTGCCAGCTATCGATAAAGAGCTACCGATTGTTCTAAATTAAACCATGAAGCAAAAGCTTATTTATGGCATTCAACAAATTGGTGTTGGTGTGGAGAACGCCACAGAAGCTTTTGAGTGGTATGCCACTCGTCTCGGTGCAGACATTTCTGTTTTTGATGATAAAAACGAGGCTACTTACATGGCCCCGTATATGGGTGGCAAGCCTCGTAAAAAAAGAGCAATACTAGCGCTTAACCTGCAAGGTGGCAGCGGGTATGAAATATGGCAATATCTGGAGCGACAACCTCAGCCTCCAATCAACGACATACTGCTGGGTGATTTTGGAATCAACATCGCCAAAATAAAAACTAAAAAAGTCACAGACAGCTTCAATCGTCTGAAAGAAAAAGGGACTAATATTATTTCAGAAATTGTTACCGATCCTGATGGGTTTAAATCGTTTTACCTGACTGATCCCTATGGTAATTTGCTCCAGATTAAAGAATTCAATTCATGGTATGCCAAAAACAGAATGGACACCGGAGGAATTTTTGGTTGCACATTAGGGGTTTCGGATATCGAGAAATCCATGGTTCTTTATGCCGATGTACTTGGTTACGATGAAGTCATTTACGACAAGACAGGTGCATTTGAAGATTTATCATCAATTCCAGGCGGTGAGGGCAACTTCAGAAGAGTGTTGTTAGGACATGCTAAAGACCGCACTGGTGGATTTAGTCGGCTTTTTGGTGATAGTCAGATAGAACTAATTCAATCCCTGTCACGTACACCGAATAAAATTTTCGAAAACCGTTATTGGGGTGATCTCGGATTTATCCACGTCTGTTTTGACATCCGAAATATGCATGCCTTAACCCTGGAGTGTAAAGAAAAAGGTTTTCCGTTTCGGGTACTTAGTGATGACTCTTTTGATATGGGTGATGCTAACGGACACTGGGGGTATATCGAGGATCCGGATGGCACTTTAGTTGAATTCGTTGAGACGCACAAGGTACCCTTATTAAAAAAGATTAAATTGGAATATCAATCTTAGAAAAAGAGAACCAAACAAACCTCTTCCAAACTGGTTGATCAAAGCGATGGCTTTCAACCGTGTCAAATTTAACGGATCGTCCGATATTTAAATTCGGTTATGAGTTTGATTCATTTCAAATTCAGAATAATTCTTACAATTGGAATCCTTTCCAATTTCTCTTCCTTTAGTCAGTCAGATCAACGTTTAGAAATTGAACAGGCCGCACTGGATATCATACAAAAAGCAAAATATTGTGCTTTGATTACCATTGATGATAATGGTCGGCCTCACGCACGCACCATGGATCCGTTTCTTCCCGAAAAAGATTTTGTGGTTTGGCTGGCCACCAATCCAAAAAGCAGGAAAGTAACTCACATTAAAAATAATCCAAACGTTTCGATGTATTACTTCGAACAATCAATACCCGGATATGTAACGATCAATGGAAAAGCGGAGTTGGTTAATGAAGACCATGAAAAATCAAACCGTTGGAAGGAGGAGTGGAAAGATTTTTATCCCGACCGAAAAAATTCCTATATACTCATAAAAGTAATCCCCAATCGGTTGGAAGTTGTTAATTACACTAGCAAAATTCTTGGCGATACCATTACCTGGGCTGCTCCGGCATTAATTATAAAAAACTAAAAATAAAATTTTTGAGATATGGCTGAATTGAAAACAAAGAAAAATAAATTAAGCGTAACTAAATTTCTCAATTCCATTGTGGATGAGCAAAAACGAATAGATTCGTTTGAAATTCTTGACATGATGATGAAGGCAACCAAATCAGAACCCAGCATGTGGGGAGCAAGCATTATCGGTTTCGGTTCGTACCGATACAAGTATGAAAGCGGACGCGAAGGTGATTGGCCTCTTACTGGTTTCTCCCCTCGCAAACAAAACCTGACGATATATATCATGTCCGGATTTAGTAAATCCGGTGACCTTTTGAAAAAACTTGGGAAGTGCAAAACTTCAGTTAGCTGCCTTTATATAAAGCGACTCAGTGATGTTGATAAAAAAGTACTGAATCAAATAATTAAAAAGTCGGTTGTCTCCTTGTCAAAAAAATGAAAAAATAATGATGGCTTCGAATTATTCTTTACTATCCATACTCAGAATTACTCCTAACACAATTCTCTAACGACTGACACCATTAAGAATTTTCTGCCATACATGTGATCAGGCGTGTAGTTAAAAATTACAATTCACTCTGATTAATTATTTACAATTATTAATTATACCCCCTTTCCCGTGATCAAATTGCACTCTCAATAACTGTAAATTGTGAAAAACAGAAATCATGAAAAAAGTAATCATTCTTCTTGCCATTTTTTCATATTGGAAATGCATCGGGCAAATCACCACTGAAGAACGTCAAGTCGCCAATGCTTTCTTTATCAGCAGTGATTGGAGTAATGCTAAGACGGCATATGAAAAAATATGTGAAACCGAACCAACAAATTGGCAAGCTAAAAATCGTCTGGGAGTTGCACTATCCGAAATGGGAAACACCAGGAAAGCAATCTCTATACTGGAAGAGTCCGTTAAACTAAGTAATAATAATGCACAGCCATTGTATCACCTTGCCAGGGCATATGCCAGATCAGGAGAGCCAGACATGGCATTTAAGCACTTAGATTTATCGATGACCAATGGCTTTGCACAACTCACCCGATTTGAAAATGATAGCATGCTTACCCCATTAAAAAAGGATCCGCGTTTGTAACCGATTCATGAACGATTGAAGCAGGCAGTCATTCCATGCCGTTATAATGCAGCAAACCGGCAGTTTGATTTCTGGATTGGCGAGTGGAATGTTGTCAACGCAGCAGGACAACCAGCTGGAAAAAGCAGCATCCAACTTATTTTAGGAGATTGCATCATCTACGAAAATTGGACAACTGCACCACCCAATGATTATTCCGGAAAAAGTTTTAATCTTTATAATGCAACTACAGAAAAATGGATGCAAACGTGGGTTGACGACAAAGGTGCAGTCATTGAGTTCGTTGATGGATACTTAGACGATACTAAAATGATCTTCTTCACGAAGTCCGATCAGAATCAGACTACCCGAAGACTTACCTTTTTCAACTTGAATCCTGATCAGGTAAGACAGTTTAGCGAACTATCAAATGACGATGGTAAAACCTGGACAACAGAATATGATTTCTACTACCACCGAGTTAAATAATTACTCGTCAATTTGACTCAAGATTAAAGTCCTGCGGGAGAAAATAAAATCGATGGTTGTTTTTATATCTTTCTCGGCCTCAATCAGGTCGAAAGGTTCTTTCCCCAAAAAAGGTGTGGCTTCCGAAACCTCAGGATCTTCAGAAAGTACTTTCAATTCGTCCAGCACCTTAGCTGCCAGGCTTTTTACAAGGTCTTCATCCAGCGCATCTAAAACTTTCTTAAAACTTTTTAAGTATTCATTATAGACAAAGGGATCGTTTACAATGGCTACGTCCAGCGATTCTTCAGAAGAAAAGATCAATTTATTCTTTGCCAGTGCATTCTTTTGCTCCCAGCCTTCATGGGGCGCAGGACGAATAATGTCATCATAATCCCATGGAATTACAGCGTATAATTTTGATTCGGGATGGATATACATAAATAATTCGTCTGCGTAGTCTCCATTCATGACAAAATAATTGAACGCGAGCCATGAAAAATATTGCGGAAGATCAATGATCCCGGCCAGCCGATCAAACAAACCAGATCCCGTTTCTACCCTGATCGTTTCATAAATCAACCGATATTGCTGCCGGTAATTTTTAATTTCCTCTTTCGAATCCGTCTTTATGTACTCCTTATCCACCTTATGTTGAGGACCTCTGCGAATGGTAAATGGACTTCCAACATCATCCGTAAACGATGACGGTTTTTCGACTAATAAGTAAATACCCTGATGAACATCATTAATCCAAAGCTTGCAGAAGGAGTTGTATAGTGGAAATAATCCAAGTTTGGACATGCTCAAAAAGGCCCAACGGTTATGCCATAGATTATGATCCATCACCAAATTCAACAAGTCAAAATTTTTAAGTTTTATTTTTTCGCCATTTTGACGGATAGTTACTTTCTCAGATAAATCCACCGCCAATGATTTCCGCTTGTAATTCAATGAGTTATTACCGCGGCTATGGATTTCTTTAACCCTTACGGTATCCCCGTTTATCAGCATGATGGCATCCTTTAAATCCATCTTCATACCCTGACTACTCACTAATTTCTTGAATTGATTGTCGGAGAGGCTAATTCGAATTTCCGGAAAGGCAGATTCTTCTTTTTGTGACTGCGCAAGCGTACTGTAGCACAGAATAAACAAAAGAATAAACAGCTTCTTCATGGGGTTATATTTTAGTTTTATCCTTGAGGCTTACTAATTTAGCTAATAAAATTATTCATTGCCACTTGGACAAAAGAGATTCACGCATTGATGCTTATATTGACAAAGCACAGCCTTTTGCAAAACCGATATTAAAGCACCTACGAATTCTGGTGCATCAGGCCAACCCTTCAATAACAGAAACCATAAAGTGGGGATTTCCTCATTTTGAGTACAAGGGAATGTTATGTTTCATGGCAGGCTTCAAAGCCCATTGCACTTTTGGATTTTGGAAAGGAGATTTGATGACAGACACAAAACGGGTAATGAAAAATTTGGGCGAAGGTGCTATGGGCCATTTCGGTAAGATTACCAACCTTAAAGACCTTCCCAAAGATGCCATTCTTCTCGACTTGATAAAACAAGCAATC